>NZ_JASHKT010000004.1:0-318330 GCF_030056855.1 Rhodococcus sp. IEGM 1354 | reverse complement strand
CGGCGCGCCCCCGGCTCGCCGGCCGGGGGCGGCGGGGGGGCGCGCACCCCCCCCCCCCCCCCCCCCCCCCCCCCCCACGACGGGGGTGTCAGTGCATGTTCTCCGAGCCCACTGCGTCCGCCAAAGTGGCGAATCCGTGTTGCTCGAGTCTGGATGCCAAACCACGGTGAATGTTTCTGATCCACAGCGGTCCGCCGTAGATGAACCCGGTGTATCCCTGCACAAGGGACGCACCGGCAACGATGCGCTCCCAGGCCTGCTCTTCCGTTTCGATTCCTCCCACCGAGATCAGCGTCAGCTGCGTCCCGACCCGGCGATAGAGCCGCCGGATGACGTCGAGCGAGCGGGCCTGCACGGGAGCACCGGACAGCCCGCCTGCACCGATGGCCGCCACCGTCTCGGCGTCGGTGCGGAGCCCCTCGCGAGAAACAGTCGTGTTGGTCGCGACGATGCCGTCGAGTCCGAGTTCGACAGCCAGATCGGCGACGGCGTCGATGTCCTCGTCCGACAGATCCGGCGCTATTTTCACCAACACCGGTACCGACACCACCGACTGCACGGCTACCAGGATCGGTCGCAGCGACTCGACGGCCTGCAGATCCCGTAGTCCCGGTGTGTTGGGGGAGCTGACGTTGACGACGACGAAATCTGCCAGAGGCCCCAGCAAACGCGCGCTGGTCGTGTAATCGGCAGCGGCGTCCGCCGGCTCGACGACCTTCGTCTTGCCGATGTTCGCACCGATAGGGATTCGGGTTCTGCGCGAGCGCAGTTTCGCGGCCGCGTACTCCGCACCGTGGTTGTTGAAACCCATGCGATTGATGATCGCGCGGTCGAGCGGCAGCCGGAACAATCGCGGCGTTGGATTCCCGGGTTGACCCTGCGCGGTCACGGTGCCGATCTCGGCGAAACCGAAACCGATCGGTGCCCACGCGTCGATACCCTCGGCGTTCTTGTCGAACCCGGCCGCAAGCCCGAGGGGTGCCGGGAATTCGATGCCGAATGCCGTCGAACGTAGCCGTGGATCGTCGACGACGAACAGTGCACTCGCCAGCTTCCGAAGCGGAGGAAACGCCGCAACAGCTCTGAGAACACGGAACGCGAGGTGATGAATCCTCTCCGGTGATACGAGAAACATCAGGCGCAACAGGACGCGGTACAGGCGGTCTCCCACGGTCTTCTTTCCGGTCGGTACTTCAGGATCGTTGTTCGGAGTCGATCGATGCCGACGTCGAGCGGTTCAGATTCCCGGCTCCGGCACATGATGTGCGGTCTTCTTGCGCTTGAGCAACACGCGACGACTTCCGTCGGTGTACAGACGTACCCGAGACAGCTCCCAGCCGCCGAATTCGGCCTGGATCGCCAGCCGCATCGATGCGGTCACGCGAGTGACGTCCGGCGGCAACCGGAGAGGGACGTACTCCCAGTCGTCGGACGGGGACACTTCCCAACCGACGGGCATCTTCGCTCTGCCCGGCATCGAATTCTCGTGTGCGTTCACGTGCCACCACCATTCTCGAGGGTCGTTCCTGCGGGCACCGTTGCCTGCCGATTCAGCAGGTCAGCGGCCCGCTGCGGGGATGCGCTGCAACCCGTCCCCGGTTGCCGATCCCACGTACAGATCGCCGGTATCCGCGTCGACGGCAACCGAGTTCGGCTGCCGCACAGTGGGTAACCGTTGCTCCTCGACCGGAATTCCGGTGTCGAGTGTGTACCCGACCACCTCGTTGCGAGCAGGCAAGGTGACCCATGCAATACCGGATTGTTCATCGTAGGCGATCGCCCAGGGCGCGGACCCGACCGGAAACCGCTGTCGCATCAGCAGATCGTGCGAGGTGAAGACCAGCAGCTCCGTACCGGTCGAGTCGGTGACCAGAAGTCGTCCGTACTCGTCGCTGGTCATCTCGGCGGCCCCTTCGCCCGCTCGCAGGGCCACACCGAGGGTGTCGTCGTCGAGGTTCAGATCGGTGATCGAGGTCTGGCGGCGATCGAGTACCGAGACACCGTCCGGTGTACTGGCCAACGCGTCGGCCGAGGTCACGCCCGGTCCGGAGACGGTGCTCGTCACCTGTCCGGCGGCGTCGAGAATGCGGATACGTCCGGTGGCGTCACCCACCGCCGTGGTGCCGTCGGGTAGATCGGCCGCCGACAGAGTCCGGCCGTCGACGGGGGTATCGGTGCGCTGAGCATCTGCCACGGTAATTCGCGACAGGACGCCGTCCATCGGAACCAGCACACTCGAGTCACGTCCGGCGACCAGTTCTGCGGCCGACCCGCCCAGATCCACCTTGCGGGGCTCGCCCGATGCCTCTCCGTCCACCAGACTCACGGTGGTCGAGGCGTCGGTCAGGGCAACCAGCGTGCGGGTTGCAGAATCGAAGGTCAGCGCGTCCACCGGAGCGAAGGCACGGACGATTCCGGCCGGAGCCAGGGCAGTCGCGGGAGATTGGGCCGGAGGCCGTGGGTCGACGGAGATCTCGTCGACGTTGTCGTCCTCGCTCGAGCAGCCACCGAGACCGACGAGTGTGACGACGGCAAGCGCGGACGCCACTGCCGTCCTGGCCGTACGTGACGACGGTGTTCGCATGGAACCGAACCTACTTCCTGTGGTGACTGGCCCCGGCAGGGCGCTGCCACATCTGTACCAGCGCACTTCCGCCTCGGCGAAATCGGCGGCTGCCGAATCGGTGCCGTTCAGCAGCGGTGCGGAGACGGTAGCGTGTTCGATCGGTACTGAATTCATGGACGAGCACGACTTGGGAGCGGATGTGGGATCCGAAGGAACGCACTTCTTGGTCGAGGAAGTGAATGCGGGTACGCACGCCAACGGCTTCGGCAGAACAGACGACGGTCGCGCATTCGCATTCAGAGTGCAGCGCAGCAGGCTCTACGTGAAGATCTATCGGGCCGATGTCGTGTCGGCCGTGCCGGATCGAACCGAAGTGGACGCTGTCGCCGAACACTCGGTCACCGAGATCGATCTGACCGACGAACGGAGCATCATCGGGGTGGTTCGTGACGCAGTCGCTCATGCTCAGCAGCTGTCGGATGTGTCACTGCGGGACACAGCAGTTCGGGCCTTCTTCGCCCGCGTCAACTCGGCGATCGAGGGTTTCTGAACCGCTTCGGGATCACCAGTTGCTCACCGGTGGCGGGGTGGTCGAAGACATCGACCGGGTGCCCGTAGATCCGGCCGAGCCGCTCTGCGGTGAGTACCTCCCGGGGCGGTCCCGTAGCCACCGAGGTGCCCGCGTCGAGAATCGCGACGCGATCGGCGTAGGCCGCAGCCAGACCCAGATCGTGCAGTACGACAACCACGGCCCGACCGGACGCGGCCAATGAACGCACCACGGCCATCACCGACTCCTGGTGTCCCACATCGAGCGCCGCGGTGGGTTCGTCGAGCATGATCGTGGCGGTTCCTTGTGCCATGACACGTGCCAACGCCACTCGGGACTGCTCGCCGCCGGACAGGGACGCGAACGGTCGCGCGGCGAATTCGGATACGTCGCAGGCAGCCATGGCGGCGGCCACCTGCGCGTCGTCCTCGCGTGCCGCCGACGTGCCGGTCCACGGTGCGCGGCCCATCCGCACGATCTGTTCGGCGGTGAATGCGAATCCGATCGCGTGCTGTTGCGGGAGCACGGCGCGTCGTCGCGCGAGGTCGACCGGTCGGAAGCGAGAGAGTCGTTCCTCGCCCAGCAGTACCGAACCGGAACTGGGCTCGGTGTCTCCGGACAGGACCGACAGCAATGTGGACTTGCCCGCGCCGTTCGGGCCCACGAGAGCCAGAATCTCTCCGACGACGACCTCGAGATTCACGTCGTTCAGTACTGCCCGGTCACCGCGGTGTGCGCCGACTCCTACGGCGACCAGGGTGCGCGAACCCGGTGTCGGGTCGGCAGGAATGTCGGAACGGTGCCCGCCGAATCTCCCGATCATGCCCAGCCGCCCTGACGAGCGCGGGTGCGACGCAGGAGCCAGAAGAAGAACGGTGCACCCGCCAACGAGGTCACC
This sequence comes from Rhodococcus sp. IEGM 1354, assembly GCF_030056855.1. Classification (NCBI taxonomy): domain Bacteria; kingdom Bacillati; phylum Actinomycetota; class Actinomycetes; order Mycobacteriales; family Nocardiaceae; genus Rhodococcus; species Rhodococcus sp. IEGM 1354. The sequence continues at coordinate 314,316 of NZ_JASHKT010000004.1, read as the reverse complement.
ATTCCGAGCGGAAGGTCGACGTTCGCCACGAGCGTCCGCGTGACGAGATCGGCACCGAGGAGGACCACGCCCCCTGCGAGTGCACTGGCGGGGATGAGTACCCGGTGCGCCGGACCGAGCACCATGCGCATGGCGTGGGGCACCACCAGACCCACGAACAGGATGATTCCGGTGAACGCCACGCCGGACGCGACGAGCAATGCGACGACCACGATGGCGAACTGTCGTAGGCGCTCGACATTCACGCCGAGATGGCGCGCCACGTTCTCACCGAGTGCAAGCAGGTCGAGCCGGCCGGCGATCATCGACGACGCGCCGATCCCGATCAGCGCCAGCGGACCGACCACCGCCACCGACTGCCACGTGGCACCGGCAAGAGAACCCAACTGCCAGAAGACGATCTGGTCGCGAGCGGCCGGGCTGGCAACGAACGTGAAGAACGCGATGACGCCCCCGGCGAAGGCATTGATCGCGACTCCGGTGAGAATGAGGGTCACCACCTCCGTTCGGCCGGCATTGCGAGCCAGAAAGTACACCGCGATCGTGGTGACGAGTCCGCCCACGAAGGCTGCGAGCGCCACGGTCCAGACCCCGGCGAAGCTGCCGCCCAGGACGAAGACCGAGCTCGCACCGACAGCCGCGCCGGACGACACGCCGACGACACCGGGTTCGGCAAGCGGGTTGGCGAACACACCCTGGAGCAATGCACCCGCGCATCCCAGACAGGCGCCGACGAGCATCGCGAGGGTCAGACGAGGAAATCGGACCTGCCAGAGAGTCACCTCGCCGCTGGGGTGAGCGGGCATCGGGCCGATGTCGAGGCCCACCCGATGCGTCAGACTTCCCAACACTTCCGCCGGAGTCGTCGGTACCTGCCCGACGACAGCCGACACCAGTGCCAGGACAACCAGAGCGACCGCCAGCACGACGAACGTCGAGACCACTCGCGTCGTACCCGACCGCGAAGGTGCAGAGAACACGTCGCTCACGATGCAGGTTCGTAGACAGCCTTCGACAAGGCAGCCAGCACCTTTCCGGTGTTCGGACCGAAACTGAGAATCGTGCCGTCGTCCATGTCGACCACCCGACGCTGCTGGCCGGCGGGCGTCTGCGCGATACCGGGTATCTGCTCGAGCCCGTCGATTCCGCCGATCGATTGCAGCCCCTTGGTCATCATGAGAATGACGTCGGGTGCCGCAGCGATGAGCGCCTCACTGGTCACCGGGACGAACTGTTCGGTCAGACCCGATTCGACCCCCGCGTCCCGAGCACCGATCGCCTCGATCAGAGCGTCCGCTCCGGAACCCGGTCCGGCGAGCATCTTGATCGCCGGACCACGCATGTACAGAAACGCAACCTTCAGCGGTTCGTCGGATCGGGGCGCGTTCTGTGTCGCCGCGGCAATCTCTTCGGTTGCCCGTTGCGCCAGTGCGGAACCGGCGTCGGGAACCCCGAGAGCCGCCGCAACGGCGCCGATCTGTCCTGCTACCCCGGCCAGAGTTCGAGCGGGGTCGAAGTAGACGACCGGAATTCCTGCAGCCCGAATCTGATCCTGGACAGCGCGCGGGCCGATAGTGGTATCGGTCAGAACGACCGTCGGCGACAGCGAGAGAATGCCTTCGGCACTGAGCGAGTGGCCGGTAGGGGTGACGTCGGGTACGTCTGCTGCCGCGGGAAACGACGCGGAGGTGTCGCGGCCGACGAGATTGCCGCCGAGTCCGAGCGCGAACACCGTCTCGGCGAGGGTGCCGTACTGGTCGGCCGCCACGATCCTGCTGTTGTCGGAAATCGTGACGGGCACGCCGTCGAAACCGGTGACGGTGACCGGTAGTGCGGCGGCCGGATCGACCGCGATGGGCGTCGGATCAGGGTCGTCGACGACGGCGGTGCGGGGGCCGATCGTGCCGGAGTCCGGTGCTGCGGAGGTGTTCACCGAACACGACACCAGCAGTCCGGCCGTCAGCAGCGCGGCGGCGAGGCGTTTGACGATCACGACCATAGGTTAGCCTGCCCGACCTTCGGTTGACCTCACCCAGGCCGAGCAGCACCTGCGATCAACCGCTGACGTCGTCCAGGGCCGACGTGATCGCCGCCGGCAGTTCGAGCTCCTCGGCCATCAGGGCGCCCATCAACTGGGCCAGATCGCGGGCACCGACGATCGCACTGCTCACCCCCGGACGATCACGGGCCCACGCAAGAGCGACGACCAGGGGAGAGGTGGCAAGGCCATCGGCGGCCGTGACCGCCGCATCGACGACACCTACTGCCGAGTCGGTCAAATACGCATTCACCGCGTCGGCGTGCAACTCGTCGGCCCCGCGCGAATCGGCCGGAATCCCGTTGCGGTACTTACCCGTCAGGACACCACCCGCCAGGGGAACCGCCGCGAGGATGCCGATGCCGTGGTGCAGGGCGGCGGGAACCAGTTCGTCCTCGATCCCGCGGGCCAACAGTGAGTACTCTGCCTGCGTCGACACGATCCGTCCGACACCGGCCGCACCGGCAGCCGTGGCCAATTGCCAGCCCAGATACCCGCGGGCACCGGTGTAGCGAACCCGTCCACTCGAGACGGCATAGTCGAGTGTCGCCGCCACCTCGTCGACCGGGGTCATCGGATCCCACGTGGCCACCTGCCACAGGTCGAGATAATCGGTACCGAGCTCACGCAGCGTTGCGTCCAGCTGACCGAGCAGCCCACGCCTCGAGCAATCGACGTGATACCGGCCGTACCGCGAACCGACCCCCGCGGCACTACTGATCACCAAGTCCTGCCGAGGAACCACATCGTCGAGCAGTTCCGCGAGTACTCGCTGAGCTCGACCGTCGCCGTACGCCGGAGACGTATCGACCAGGGTGCCGCCCGCCTCGGCGAACGCCGACAACTGCGCCGCAGCGTCGTCGCCATCGGTCCCGCTGCCCCACCCGAGAGTGCCGAGGCCGAGCCTCGACACCCGAAGTCCGCTGGTGCCGACCGATCTCTGCTTCATATGTGCCGAATGTCCTTTTGCCTGTGATCGTCGGGTTCGTACTGGCCTGCCGCCAGTGCACAGTAGTGCGCCGCGCCGCTCGGTGTGAAAGTGCCGCGCCGCTTCGCTGTGCTCGGTGTGAAAGTGCCGCGCCGGGTACGGTCGTCCCCGTGAATCGCGAATCCAGGGGGCGGGCACTCGCCCACGCGCCGGCAACAATCGAATCGTCCGCTTCGACGCTGGGACGGGGTGCCGCATGATCGATATGACGTGGCTGCAGGCGATCATCCTCGGCGCTGTCCAGGGACTGACGGAGTTCCTCCCCATTTCCTCTTCCGGGCATCTGCGAATCGTGTCCGGGGTGTTCTGGAACGAGGACGCCGGTGCGTCGTTCACCGCGGTGACGCAGCTGGGTACCGAAGCGGCTGTTTTGCTCTTCTTCTGGCGTGACATCGTCAGAATCATCAAGGCCTGGTTCGTCGGATTGCGCAGGAAAGAAGAACGGGGTCTCGATTACCGCATGGGGTGGTACGTGATCATCGCCACCATCCCGATCGGCATTCTGGGTCTGTTGTTCAAGGATCAGATCCGCACCGGTGCGCGCAATCTGTATCTCATCGCGTTCATGCTTATCGCTTTCGCCGTGGTCATCGCCGTCGCGGAGAAGCTGGGCCGTAAGGAACGGCCGATCGAGAAACTCACCACCAGGGACGGCATCGTCATGGGCCTCGCTCAATGCCTGGCGCTGATTCCCGGAGTGTCCCGCTCCGGAGCCACCACCAGCGCTGGCCTGTTTCTCGGACTCGAACGCGAAGCTGCAGTGCGCTTTTCGTTCCTGCTCGCCATCCCGGCCGTCACGGCGTCCGGTTTGTTCTCGCTGCCCGACGCCTTCGAGCCGGTCGGCTCCGGCCTCGCCGCATCGGGACCACAGCTGCTGGTGGCCACGATCATCGCGTTCGGCCTCGGTTATGCCTCGATCGCCTGGTTGCTCAAGTTCGTCGCGAATCATTCGCTGTACTGGTTCGTCGGCTACCGCATCGTGCTCGGTGTGGTTGTTCTGGGTCTACTGGCCGGCGGGGTTGTCTCGGCTACGTGAACCGTTCCTCGTTAGGCTCGGAGCAATGACCGTCATCTTGCTTCGCCATGGCCGTTCGACGTCGAACACTGCGGGCACGCTCGCAGGTCGGAGCGAAGGGGTCGAGCTCGACGACCGGGGCCGCGAGCAAGCGCAGGCGGTTGCGGAGCGGCTGGGCGCGCTCCCGGTAGTGGAGATCGTGCGCTCTCCGTTGTTGCGGTGCGAGCAGACCGTGGAACCGCTGGCCACGCGATTGGGACTGACACCGATGATCGAGGACAGGATCGTCGAGGTCGATTACGGGCAGTGGACCGGTCGCACCATCAAGGAGCTGCTGGCCGAGCCGCTCTGGAAGGTCGTTCAACAGCATCCGTCCGCAGCGGTGTTTCCCGAGGGCGAGGGCTTGGCGACGGTGCAGCAGCGCGCGGTGCAGGCGATCCGGGAGCACGATGCGCGGCTGGCCGCCCACCACGGCCGGGACGTGCTGTGGGTGGCCTGCTCTCACGGGGATGTGATCAAGTCGGTGCTGTCCGATGCGATGGGTGCCCATCTCGATTCCTTCCAGCGGATCGTTGCCGATCCGGCATCGATCAGCGTCGTGCGCTACACCTCGACTCGGCCGTTCGTGTTGCGGACCAACGACACCGGATCCGACTTGAGCGTGTTCGTGCCGAAGGCGGAAGAGCCGACGTCCGACGAAGCCGGGGCGAAACCCGACGTTGCAGACTCGTCCGATGCAGTGGTGGGCGGCGGCGCGGGCACCTAGAGATGCCAGTTCGCCGCCGATCTCCCGATCGGTGGCAGGCTGGAGGCCGAGCAATACCGTCCACGGTCGATCTGTGGCCGATAATGGAAGTTCGCGATTCGTTTCGCGGAGCTTTTCGAGTCGTTAGGAGGTGCAATGCCGCGCGCCATACACGTTTTTCGCACCCCTGATCGTTTCGTCGCCGGGACCGTAGGTGAGCCGGGTGACCGAACGTTCTTTCTCCAGGCGGTGCACGACGCCCGAGTGGTCTCGGTCGCGTTGGAGAAGCAGCAGGTACAGGTGCTGGCCGATCGAATGGGATTGCTGCTCGAGGAGGTGCAGCGCCGCTTCGGCACCGATGTGCCGGCCGAGGAGGCCGAGACACTCGACACCAGTCCGTTGGTGACCCCGATCGACACCGAATTCAGGGTCGGCACGATGGGGTTGGGCTGGGACGCCGACGCCAATGCCGTCGTGGTCGAGTTGTTGGCCGTCAGTGAGGTCGAGGTCGACGAATCCGTCGTTCTCGACGACACCGACGAGGGCCCCGACGCGGTTCGCGTGTTTCTGACACCCGTTCAGGCTCGCGAGTTCGCGGCGCGGTCCGAGCTGGTCGTGGCGGCCGGACGAGCACCGTGCCCGCTCTGCGGCCTACCGCTCGCCCCCGAGGGACACGTGTGCATCAGGACGAACGGCTACCGCCGCGGAGCCACCTTCGGACCGGTGACAGAGGTCGACGAGTCTTGACCGTCGAACTGCCTCCCTTCGAGGGCCGCAAGACCATGGAGACCGGCGAGCTGACTGTCGTCGGCCGGGTGGTCTCGGCGTCCAACGCCACCCTCGTGTGTGAGGCGGGCGACGGCGATTCGTCGGTGCGGTGTGTGTACAAACCCGTGCGTGGGGAGGTTCCGCTCTGGGACTTTCCCGACGGCACCCTCGCCGGGCGAGAAGTGGCGTCGTACGAGATCTCCGAGGCGCTCGGGTGGGGCGTGATTCCGCCCACGGTGCTGCGCGACGGTCCGTTCGGTCCCGGCATGGTGCAGAAGTGGATAGATACTCCCGAAGAGCGGGTCGAGGGCCGCGTAGACCTGGTCGACATCTGCCGTCCCGATCTCGTTCCGGCGGGCTGGATTCCGGTGTTGCAGGCCTACGACGGCGATGGCGAAGAGATCGCTCTGATCCACGCCGACGATCCACGCCTGCAGCGGATGGCGGTTCTCGACGTCATTCTCAACAATGCCGATCGCAAGGGTGGGCATGCCCTCGAAGGTCTCGACGGATATGTCTACGGGGTGGATCACGGCATCTGCCTGCACGCCGAGAACAAGCTGCGCACGGTTCTCTGGGGGTGGGCAGGTCAGGCGGTCGATCATGCTCTGATGGCCGACGTCGTGCGGTTCGTCGAGACCTTCGACACTGTCATCGCTCCGCGGCTGGTCGACAAGATAACGCTGGCCGAAACGATTGCGGTGTTGGATCGGGCCCAGCAGCTGATCGCGCGCCCGGTCATGCCGGAACCTCGATCGAGCAGACCGATACCGTGGCCCGCCTTCTGAACGGGCTCGGATAGGCTCGGCTGCATGCATTCTTGGTCCAGCCCGGAGATCCCGACAATCCCAGGACAGGGTCCAGCGCTTCGGTTGTTCGATACCGCAGATCGCCAGGTCCGTCCGGTCACCCCCGGTTCGACCGCTCGCATGTACGTCTGCGGAATCACCCCGTACGACGCCACCCACCTGGGACATGCGGCAACGTATCTGACGTTCGATCTGATCAACCGCTTGTGGCGGGATGCGGGTATCGACGTGCACTACGTGCAGAACGTCACCGATGTCGACGATCCACTGTTCGAGCGTGCGAATCGCGACGGTGAGGATTGGCGCGATCTCGGTGCGCGAGAGATCGAGCTGTTTCGCGCCGACATGGAGGCTCTGCGGGTCGTGCCACCGCGCGACTACATCGGCGCGGTCGAGTCGGTCGAGGAGGTCGTCGAACTGGTGGAGAAGCTGGTGGCGTCCGGCGCTGCCTACGTCGTCGACGACGCCGAGTACCCCGACGTGTACTTCCGTGCCGACGCCACCGAGCAATTCGGCTACGAATCCGGCTACGACCGTCCCACCATGGACACGTTCTTCGCCGAACGCGGCGGGGATCCCGATCGGCAGGGCAAGCGCGATTCACTCGATGCGCTGCTCTGGCGCGCGGTACGTCCCGGCGAACCGTCGTGGCCGTCGCCGTGGGGCCCCGGCCGACCGGGCTGGCACATCGAATGCGCCGCGATCGCACTCAACCGCATCGGAACCGGTTTCGACATCCAGGGCGGCGGAAGCGATCTCATCTTCCCGCACCACGAATTCTCGGCGGCACACGCAGAAGCGGCAACCGGTGATCCCCGGTTCGCCCGGCACTACGTGCACACGGGAATGATCGGTCTGGACGGCGAGAAGATGTCCAAGAGCCGCGGCAACCTGGTGTTCGTCTCGAAGCTCCGTGCAGAGAACGTCGATCCGGCCGCTGTGCGACTGGGCCTGCTCGCGGGCCACTACCGACAGGATCGGCCGTGGTCGGACGAGGTTCTCGAGCGAGCACACACCCGCCTCGCGCTGTGGCGTCGAGCAGCGGCACTCGGGTCCGCAGCGTCGGCCGACGACGTCGTCAACCGCCTGCGTCAGCATCTGGCCGATGACCTCGACACACCCAAGGCGCTCGATGCTCTCGACGCGTGGGCAAGTTTCGCGGTCGAGCGCGGTGGATCGGATGCGAGCGCACCCGGCGCCTTCGCCGATGCCGTCGACGCGCTGCTGGGAGTGCCGCTGCGTTAGTCCGCGGGCCGAAGGCGTAGATCCGCCAGCAGATCCGGGATCAGGCGTTCTTCCATGACCGCTCGACCCGAATCACGCAGTGCAGCAGTCAGTTCCGGGTCCCACGGAGTGTCCGTGGGATGCCCCTTCAGTGGTTCCGAGTTGCGCGCGTCCAGTGCGCGGCGGTACGAGTCGACGTCCATTCGCCACGGCACCGCGTCGTACCGGGCGAGTGCACGAGTCACCATGTGCATTCCGGCCCAGTCGAAGTCGGCACGCCATTCGATCGTGGTGCCGGGGGCACGCGCAGCCAGCAGCCGATGTACGGCGGCCGAGGGCTGACCGTCGGTGCAGATCAGGCTCGCACAGTTCGAGCCGAGAGAGCGGGCTGCGGCCGCGAGCACAGCGACGTTCTCGCACACGAACACTGTCGACGAGCTGTTGGTGAGTGGGCCGCGCGCGAGCATGTCCACGGTGACGGGAAAGGGCACGCCCTCGTCGGCTGCGTCGTTGAGCCAGCGAGCCACGGTGTGGGTCTCTTCGACGCGGTAGCCGAGTACCAGCACCCGGCTCGACACTGCGTCGACCGACACTCCTGCCGTTTCCCACAGCGCCCTGATGCCGACGGGATCGACGGGTCGAGGCACGTTCTCGCGCAACGACAGTGCATCGAGGACGAGTTTCGCGGCACCGCCGCCCGTGAGTGCCTTGGCGTCACCGGTGGCCCGTTCTGCCAGCTCGGTGAGCGACATCCCGTCCACCGGAAGCAGTGCCAGTACCTGCGTTGCGACCCCGAGCGCGTCGACGGCAACTCGGCCGCCGAGGGTGCCGTCCTGATTGAGCAACGACGCTATCCAGTGCTCGATCCACTCGCGATCGGTATCACCGCCGAGCGCCGCACGCGCCCGGTCGAGTGCATCGGCGCGCACCTGCGCCTTGTCGGCCGCGATACGCTTCTTGTCCTGCAACGGGGCCTGCCCGGTGAGGGTGTCGATCAGACCGACGCCTCCGTTGTGCGGATGGCTCAGCCACGCGTCGAACCGCTCGAGATCGAGCCGGGTGCTCCGTGCCCGAGAATGAAGGCTGGAGTTGGACTTCGAGATGGCACCGCACAGACGCCACAGTTCCGGGGCATCACTCAGGTCGACGGTGATGTTGCCGCCGACCCGAAGCCAGTTGGACTCCAACTTCTTTCGAGCAGCGTCCAACAGCGCCGCCAATTCGACGCTGCCTCGCCACTCACTGCTACCGGCCAAACTCCAGCCCACCTTCGGTTCGGGTCGGCACCCGGCGGGTCAGCGGTGATCCGAGGGCGGCTGCGAGGTCGGTGCCGTCGTGCTCGGCAAACAATTCACCGTTCTCCCACACCAGAAGTGCTGCGCTGACGGTGTTCTCGGCGGTCGAGTGCGCCAGATCGTAGTGCGCGCAACCGGGGACATCCGCATAGGTGATCCACAGGTCGTAACCGGTCATGAACAGATCCAGGTCGAATTGCACACTCAGACCGAGCAATTCGCTACGGCCGTTGTCGTCGACACCGGCGAACGCCTCGTCGAGAGCAAGCAGCCGCGGTGAATGCGGATCGGCGGACGAGAGCATCACGTGCGCCGCGGCGAACAGAGGTAAGTGCAGCGACACCGATTGCTCACCGCCCGAGAGCGCGCTGTGGCGTGCGACGGTCAGGCGGTCCTCGTTGCCGTCGCCGCTGATGAGCGTGAAGGCGAACACGCGCCAGCGGCGATAGTCCAGTGTCGCGGAGAGGATCTCGGGATACGACCGTTCCGGATGTGCCGCACGAGCGATCCTGATCTCCGACGCGAAGTGTGCACGCATCGCGGCCAGATCGTCCTGACTCAGCGCCGACGCGTCGCGGTCGAGCAGCTTGGACACCGCCCGCGCCCCGTCGTCGAGGTTGTCCGCGAGCACCCAGTGCACACCGATCGTGTTGCCCGAGGACATGCGGCGTTGCTTCATCTCGGCGGACATCTGCGCGATCAGCTCGCGTGCGTCGACGGTGCGCTCGTGAATCTGCTGTGCCAACCCGGTCAGCAGGGCGTCCTCGAGAATTCGGCGTTCCTGCTCGGTCAACAGCAGTTCCTGGTCGGCCCTGGCCGCACCGATGCGGTCGGCGAAGTCTCCGACCGACGAATAGCCTTGCTCGTCCTGGACGCGTACCACCGTCAAGCCGTCCGGTGCGTCCCACTGCAGGCGGTAGTCCTGACCGGAAGCAGCGAGTTGCGAGTCGAATTCCTGCAGGGCACTCGTCAGCGCCGTCCGTGTCGACTTCCGGCTCGAGTCGGTCACTTTCACCGACGCCGTCGCCGTGTCGAGTGCCGAATGCAGCGCGAGCACCACCGGTGGAAGTACCGGGACTTCGTCGTCGGGGCCGTCGGCCTGCTGAACTCGATACAGGATCTGTTCGACCGTGAGCCACGCCGAGTCGCTGGCCGGCCACGTGTACGTCTCGTGCACACCGAGGATGGCCAGCAGATCCTTGCGGGCGTACGGTGCCAGCCGGACGGCATCACCCAAGGTCTCGGTCACGGCAGCGCGCAGGCTTTCGAGCGCCGTGTTGCACGCACCCTCGGCCTTGCCGATCGCCTCGCCGGCTTCCTTGTCTGCTTTCCTGGCTGCTCGCTGCTCGGCACGGCACTTCTCGATGCGATCGCGCGCGTTGTCCAGATCGGTGTTTATCTGTTCGGCCGTGGCGCCGAGTTTCTCGCTCAGCAACTCCAGACGCTGCAGCTGTTGCCGATAGCTCTCGTCGGCTATCGCGGCTTCCTCGGCGAGCTCCTCGGCCAGGCCGGTGGCCTCCTCGAGGCGGTTGGTGGCCTCGCGCGCCCGCTCGCTCTCACGTGCGTGGTCGCTGCGTTTACGGATGACCGCTGCGCCCTGATGCTCGAAATGGCGAATCGCAGCGGCGAGGGCATCGACATCTCGGCCCAGGTGCGGGGTGCGATGGGCGACGGCGACGGAGCGCAGTTGTTTCTCTTTCGCGGACAGGTCGGCGATCGCCTGGTCGAATTCTCGGTCCGCCGCTGCAGAACCATCTTTCGAGGTGCGCAGTGCGCCTGCGGCTGCCGTGACGGCACGTTGTGCCTTCACGATCGCCGAGACCCGGGGGAGCTGCTTGGCGGCCGTGTTCAGCGCCTGCACCAGCTCGCGTGCCGCCAGCTCGTGCGCGGTCGCGGTCTCGAGTTCCGCTGTCGCGGTATCGATCGCTGCACCGAGGTCGGTGATGCGCTGCTCCCGCCTGCGGGCCCGCGCCGTGGCACCGATGTACTCGGCATCCGGTTTTGCGTGACGACCCTGCTGCACTCCCTGCCAGTACCGACCGTCGACGCCTATCGAGACGGGACTGTCAGAGTGGCCGTTTCGATCCTGCTGCACCGCAATCGAATTCAGTACATCGAGGATTCGAGATTCCTGAACGGCAGTACCGGGCTCGGGTTCCAGCACGGACGCGAGCGTCGATCCGGTCGGCCTCGCGCCCACCGGCAGCGGCGACAGATATTGCTCCGACGTCGCGTCGACGGGGGAGTCTGCGGTCGGGTGGATCCACCCGTCGAGCAGATTGGCGGCCTGCAGCGCGGATTCGATGCCCGCTGCGTCGGCAGGGGAGACCGCGTCGGCAAACCGAACCAGTTGCCACAGCGGTGCGCCCGAGAGATCTGCACGGCTGTCGGTGCGCGCCGCGAACGGTGGTGGAGCATCGTCGTGTTCGGCTCGTACGAGGGACAGTTCGTCACGCAGCGCCTTCACCTCGGCCTCGCGCGCGGCCACGTCGACGCGTGCTTGTGCCTGCCGGGCGCGAATCGCGTCGATACCATCCGAGGTCTGCTCTGCGAGGACCGATTCCAGGCTCGGGGCGTCGTCGTCGCCGATGTCTGCCAGGGCCGCGTCGAGGGCCTCGAAGACAGAGGACGTAATGCCCGCGGAAGAGTAGAGCGAGGAGTGGCTCGACCACCAGGCCCGCAGACCCGAAGCGAACTGCGCCTTCTCGAGGTCCACTGTCGCCTCGGCCTCGGTGACGGCAACCGCGGCTGCTTCGAGCAACTCTCGCGCCTTCGTGGCGGCCTTCTCCGCGCGAGCGCGTTCCGTGGACGCCTTCTCGACGGTGGCCAGTGCCTCACGCACTGCACGTACGTCGCCGTCACGTTCCTCGGCGTGCCCACGAAGCGCGGTACTGATCTGGTCACTGCGCGCCGTACCGGGCAATGGGGTCCAGACGATGCCCGCATCCTCGGCCGCAGTCTGCAGCTCGTCCTCCGCGCGAGTCACCCCGGCAACGGAGTCTCGGAGTGCGGCGTCCGCCCGGGCCGCCTCGACCGTGCGCTGTTCCAATTCTGCCTGCGCTTTGCGTGCGCGATCCGCCTGCTGCGCCGTCGAAACCTCCAATTTCGCAGCGGATTCAGCGAGATCGTCCAGCTGCTGCTTACCCTCGTAGGCACTCGAGCGCTGCAGGGTCTCCCGGTCCGCGACGGCCTGATCGAGCGCACGCTCGGCCTCGTCGAATCGAGTCTCTGCGGCCGCCCGTTCCAGCAGACGCCTGTCTTTCAGGGCAGCGGCGGCAAAGTGCGCGGTGGTCGCGTGCGTCACGGCTTCGAGCCGACGCGAGACTTGCTCGACATCGGAACGGGTTTGTACTCGAAGGTATTTGGAGTAGACCGACACGAAGTTCCTGGCCGCCTGATCGGCTTGGGCCAGTCCCTCCAGTGCGCGTCCCACTTCCTCCATGTCGCTGAAGGAACGTGCCGCCTCGAGCACCATCTGCTCGTCGAGGGGACGCAGACCGTCGGTCAGCGCCTGAGACAACCCTTTCGGATCGAGATTCTTGGCCAACTGCGGACGGCGAAGTGTCAGAATCAGATTGATCAACTGGTCGTACCGTTGCGCGCCGAGCCCGAACATCCGGGCATCGATCGCGGCGCGATAGTCGACCGGACGATCGGTCAGGGCATCGCTGCCGAGTTGTTCGGCCAACTGCTTCTTCGTCAACGGCCGGTCGTCGGAACCCAACAACGAGAAGTCGACGCCCACTCGGCCGTCGGCCACGAAGTACCAGCGCGTCACCTTGTCGTTGTGGCGGCTCGCCCGCATACCGATTCCGACGGTCACCGATTCGGGGTCCTCGCGCGAACCGCGGCCGAACTCCATCCACACGTACGAGTGTGCGCTTTCCTGCCCTCGGTAGAGCAGGTTGGACTTCATGGTTCGTTCTTCACCGGCGAACGGGTTGAGTCGGCGCGGCTCGATCCGGCCGTCGAGGACGAAGGGAAACAGCACTTCGAGCGCTTTGGTCTTGCCGGATCCGTTGGGTCCACGCAACACCAATCGACCGTCCGCGAAGGAGAACTCCTGATCCCGGTAGTCCCACAGGTTGACGATTCCGGCGCGCGTGGGCCGAAAGCGATTCGAGTGTGCGGTCATCTACTCAGGCCTCTACTTCGGATGAATCGGTACTGGGGGCTTGTTCGGTGCCGAAGAGCGAGTCCTGCGGGGCTCGGTCACGCACGCTGACCATCACGTCTCGGTACCGAGCGATCACCGGTAGCACCAACACGCCGCCGGACACGCTGTGTATCAACCGAAGTCGATGCAACAGCGCAATCGCTCGTACGCGCAGACCGTCTCGGTCGGTCTGCCACTGCGCTGCGAACGTGCGACCGAATCGGTCGACGAGATCGTCGACGACCGAGACCAGCCAACTGTCCTCGATCAGCGGGTACTGTGTGCGCTCCGCCGGATTCTCCACCGTTGTCGGATCGGCAGGAAATCCGAAATCGGCCAGGTCACCGAAGATTCCGCCGCCGGGGATCGCGTCGTCCAACTGTTCGACGAGTAGGTCGCTCGCGGTCAGCGGATACGTGGACAGTGCCGGAGCATCGGGATCCACGACCCGATCGGAGATTTCTCCCGCAATGAGCAACGCAACTTGCGCGATCGTTCCGGTGCTGGGAAAGCGGTGGTCGGACAACCGTCCCGAGGTGTCGATGAGGGCCACACCTTCGGCGCGACGCTCGGCAACGAGACCGGTGAGCAACTCGACGTCCGCGACGGTGCGCGAGGCAGTCAGGGCGGTGCGTGCGTCCCCATCGAGATCGTTGAGGTAGACGACGGGATGCTCGACCAACGCCCGGCGGACCGCGCGCAGAACTTCTTTCGGATCTGTGTCCCGTGAGGAATCGGACTGCCCGAGATCGGGGTCCTCGGGATCGAGTGGCGCATCCGAGCCGGCCAGCAGCCCGCGAATCGAACGCAGGTGCTGCACGGCACGCGGCGGCCGAAACATCGCGACGACCACCGATCGGTCGATGTCGTACAGGGCCTCACCGGCCGTTGGATTGTTCGCCCAGCCGGTGGCGTCGCCGTCGGCCAGCGAGATCGCACCACGCGTGGCGAGCCATCCGATCGCGTCGACGAAAGCGTCTCGGTCGCTCGCGCGGTCGGTCGTGAGTTCGACTCCGTCCACCTGACTCGACTCCGTCGCAACGTGATCGGCTAGTTCGGACAGAGTGATCTGGTTTCCGGCCCGACCCAGTGCGGCGAGCGCCAGCGCCAGATACGCGTACCTGCGGCGGTCGAACACCCGCTCGGAGGGCGTTCGCGCGGGTTGACTGTCGTCGAGACGATCTATCACGGGGAACAGACGCGCGGTCGTCTCGGTGACCTCGAAGCGATAGCCGAACAGTTCGAGGAGATCCTCGCGCAGTTCGGTTGCCCACCTGCGCAGCAGTGGCAACGCGATTCGATCGGGGTACGTCGCCGTGACCAAGTGATTGGACAACGCAACGCGGGCGGCCCGCTGGTAGGAATCCAGAGCGAGCGAGGAGATTTCACGAGCTCTCATCGACGTGCCACCTCACTGACGTCGAGGGCGAGGCGGTCCAGATGCAATCGGCCTCGGCTCGTGCGCACGATCGTCGAACGGTCGCTGTCGCTCAGCGTCAGGCGCACGCCGCTGTCCGATCCGGACGAGTCCGAGGTCCGTCCGCTCACGCGTACCCGGGCAGTCAACGCGGCGTTGAGCAGGCTCAGCAGAACTTCGGTTTCCTGCTCGTTCAGAATTCGGTCGTGGATTCCGGCCGAGGCGAGCGACTGCGCCGCGGCGCTGCGTGATCGCTGCGACTCGAGTTGCTGCTCACGCAGTCGTCTGATGCCGCCGTCGTTGCGCTGCACGCGTCCCGGAACACCGGGGGTCGGAGTGCGTCCGGTCTCGGCCAACGTGCGCGAGATCTCGACCGGCGGTGCTTCCCACCATGATCGGGATGTGGGGATGATGTCGGCGTCGGGATGGACCATCGAGAGGTGCCGCGGCCGGCCGAGGCCGAACACTGCGTGAAACAGAGCATGTGCGCTGTCCTCGGTGGGGGCAGCAGCGAACCAGCCGGCCAGATGCCGCAGTTGGCTCTCTCGACTCACCCCGCCCTTACGGGTTTCCGTGACGCGCCGGAGCAGTGACAGCACAGCAGCGATCGCGCTCATCGTGCCCTCGCGGAGGCGCTCGGATTCGCTGAGCTCGGATTCGGCCGCGACGAACCAGTGCGACAACCCGGCCCATCGGTCGGTCCAGTCCGCTCGCCGTTCGTCGACGGAGAGAAATACTCGTTCGTCGCTGATCGCGGCACGGTCGACGAGTTCCTCGATGCCGGTGCTCTCGACGAGTGCGATCGCTTCTGCCAACTTGGGGGCATAACGGGTGAGATCCGAGCTGAACTCGCGCATGTGCGTCAGCAACGCGTCCTTGTGGACCAGAAAAGACTCGGGAGTGATCTCGGTCGTGCGCACGAGATCGCCCAGGACCAGGTAGAAATGTGCGGCGCGCGTCGCCATCTCCGACAGTGTCGAGTCGAGTCGACTGAGTTTGCGATAGATGCGGTCGCCGTCGGCCTGACGGTTCGCTTCGGCCAGCTCGTGCATGTCGGCCAGCAGCTCCGGCAACACCAGCCGCGACAGCGAGGCGTCGTCGAGGCGGGCGCCCAGCACGTCCTCGACTGCGCGGTAGGCCTTGTATCCCGCCTGAGCGAACTGGTAGACGAAGTGCCGGTTGCGGTACTCGGCGAGGGTCGCCGCACGGGTGCCGTCGTAGCTGCGTTCCAGCAGGCCCCAGGTGTGGAGTTGATCGAGCAGGGGTGCGATGTCCAGTGTGGTCAGCGCGTCGTGCCGCCCGGGGCTACGGGCGATGAGATCGGCGACGTCGCCCGAGTGCAGCAACACCACGTAGTTCGCGCGAGCGGTGTCGAACGCCCGCAGTACTGCCAGGTATTCGGATCTCTTCTCGGCGACGGCGAACGAGAAGAGACCGAGACGGTCTTCCTCCACGAACGCATTCGCGGCACCCAGCCGTGCGTCCTCGCCTGATTCGGTCACTGGAACAGGGTAGGGGGTAGGAGTGGAGCCTGCGGAATGACCCTGGTGGGAGGAGTGGAGCCTGCGGAATGACCGTGGGGGTAGGAGTGCCAGTTGTTCAACCGTGCCGGTTACAGCTCTACGGTCACTTTTCCGTTCACCACGGCCGCGGGGTAGGTGCGCACCGAGTCGATGCCGCTCGGGCAGGTGCCGTCATCGAGGGAGAAGGCGTATTGATGAAGTGGGCAGACGACTACGGCCCCGTCGATCTGGCCGTCGGCCAGTGGTCCGCCGCGGTGCGGGCAGACGGCGTCCATCGCGCGCACCGAACCGTCACCGAGCAGGAACACCGCGACCTGCTTACCGTCCACGACGTAGGCCCGTCCCTCGCCGGGAGTCAGATCTTCCAACGCTCCCACCGGCACGCTCATCGGACCGGCACCTGCGGCAGCGGGAGCAGTGGCAGCGAGGGTGCGAACTGCGCGGGCGATCTGGGTGCCGTGCGATCCTGCCATGGGTCCACGTAGCCGTCGACCGATGTTTGCAGTCGCTCGTCGAGTCCGGCCACGATGCCGTCACGGTCGTCGATCAGCACGCTCTGCAGTTCTTCCAGGCCGAGGCGCGGAACCCACGCGTACGTTCGCTCGAGCCACTGAGCGTTCTCGCGGTAGTGCTGAATGAACCTGCCTGCCACGGTCAGAACCTCCTCGGCCCCCGTCACGGTGGCCAGTAGATCGCCCTTGCGGATGTGTGCGCCTGCCGCGCCGCCGACGTAGATCTCCCACTTGTCCTCGCCCACCGAGACGACGCCGAAGTCCTTGCACAGCGCCTCCGAGCAGTTGCGAGGGCAGCCGGCGACCGCGAGCTTCAACTTTGCCGGAGTCTCCAAGCCTTGGAAGCGCTCTTCGAGGGCGATACCGAGAGCCGTCGAGTCGCCGAGGCCGAAGCGGCAGAAGTCGCTGCCCACGCAGGTTTTCACCGTGCGCATGCTTTTGCCGTAGGCGAAGCCCGAGGGCATGTCCAGATCGCCCCACACTTTCGGCAGGTCTTCCTTCTTGATGCCGAGCAGGTCGATACGTTGTCCACCGGTCACCTTGACCAGCGGCACGTGGTACTTGTCGGCAACGTCGGCGATCTTGCGAAGCTGATCCGGGGTGGTGACGCCACCCTTCATCTGCGGTACCACCGAGAACGTGCCGTCCCGCTGGATATTGGCGTGCACCCGGTCGTTGATGAACAACGCGCCGCGCTCGTCCACCCAATCCGGACCCCACACGGTGCGCAGCAGTGACGCCAACGGCATTTTGGCGGCGGCGTCCTCCAGACCGTCGGTCGCAAGGGCCGTGAACACCTGCGAGACTGCCCGAAGGTCTCGCGACCTGATGGCATCGATCAGTTCCGGCTTCGCCATCGGGATACAGGGCACGTACCGGTCTGCGGTGGGGTCCGTTTCGACAGCACCGCCGGCTGCGCACGCGATGATGTCTTTCACCAACCCCTTACAGGACCCACATCCCTTGCCCGCGCGAGTCTTCGCGGTCACGTCGCTCAAATTCTTGGCACCCGCGTGCACGCAGGCCACGATGGCACCCTTGGTGACGCCGTTGCAGTTGCACACCTGGACGTCGTCGGCCAATTCGGCGGCTCCTGTTGCCGCAGTGGGGGTTCCCATGTCGAAGAGCATGCTGATGCGCTCGTCGGGCAGCGGCACCTTCTCGTCGAACGCCTGGGTGAGGAAGTTGGCCTTGGAGATGTCGCCCAGCAGGGTGGCGCCGACGAGTTTGTTGTTCCGCACGATGACCGATTTGTACGTGCCACTGCGGGGTTCGTAGAACTGTACGAATTCGTCGTCGTCGCGCTCGGGCGCGGTGATCCCCATCGAGGCGACGTCGACACCGGCCACCTTGAGCTTGGTGGTCAGACGCGAACCGTGGTACGCGGCAGTGGGATCGGCCCCGGTGAGTACGTCGGCCAGGACAGCGGCCTGCTCCCAGAGTGGTGCGACGAGGCCGTAGACCTCGCCGCGATGCTGACAGCACTCGCCGACGGCATAGATGGATCCCTCGTCCTCGCAACGCAATTGGTCGTCGACCACGATTCCGCGTTCGATCACCAAGCCACCGGCGCGAGCGAAGTCGACACTGGGCCGAATCCCGGCCGTCACGACCACCATGTCCGCGTCGAGTGAAGTGCCGTCGTTGAAACCGACGCCGATGACGGTACCGTCGTCCGACCGCAACACCGAGGTGGTTCTCTTCGAGGTGTGTACACCGACGCCGAGCGACTCGATCTTGTTGCGCAACACCCGTCCACCGCGCTCGTCGAGCTGCTGGTTCATCAGGTGCCCGGGGGAGTGCACCACGTTCACGTCCAGCCCTTGCGTCCGCAGTCCGTACGCTGCTTCGAGACCGAGCAGTCCGCCACCGATGACCACCGCCGACACGTCGTCGCGCGACTGCGCCATCTGCAGCATGCCGTTGGTGTCGGCGATCGTGCGGAATCCGAACACCCCACGTGCCAGCCTGCCGTCGGACTCTCGCAGACCGTCCATGTTCGGGAAGAACGTGTTACTACCGGTGGCGATGATCAGTACGTCGTAGTCGACGGACCGACCGCTTTCGCACACAACCGTTTTGGAGAACCGGTCGAGCGACACGGCACGATCGCCCACGTGCAACGTCACGCCGTTCTCGCTGTACCAACTCATGGGGTTGAGAACGAGATCCTCGTCGTCGACGGTGGCCTCACCGGACAGCACGTGGGAAAGCATGATTCGGTTGTAATTGCCGTACGGTTCGTCGCCGATCATCGTGATGTCGAACAGCGAGCTGCCGTGTCGCTCGAGGATCTGCTCGACCGTTCGGGCACCGGCCATTCCGTTGCCGATCACCAGCAATCGCTGTTTTCCCGCAGTCATCAGACCAGCACCAGACCGAAGTCGACGACGACCTCTCCGCTTGTTCCGGCAGGGGCCGCGACCATCAGCTCGAGCACGGTATCGGGATCCACGTCCTCGACGACCCGCAGCGGAATGTTGACGCCGGTCTTGGCTCCCATCGGGAACATACGCATCGGACTGCCGTCGCGCAGCAACGTCACGACCACGAGTTCGGCGCTGGAGTTCCCGCCACGGAAGTACAGCGGTTGGGCCGTCACCCCCTCGGGGACGACGAAACTCAGGCTGGGATCGATCAACTCGGGCTTGTCCAGACCCTTGCCGGAAAAGGAGAAGACGCCTTGCAGAAATCGCGGTGTGCTGGCCATACCCACGAGGCTCCGGTGTCGGGGTGACGCCACCGCTGCGGTGACGTTACGTCGGCATCAGAAAGACCTCACCGGCTCCGGGCTCCTCGTGTGCGTTCGGGTCATAGCCCGAAGTTGCCCGGGCCGCGCCGCCGGAGGTACTTCTCGAACTCCGCCGCGATGGCGTCGCCGTCGATCTTGGCGATCGCATCGGACATGTCCACCTCGGCGTCACCACGCTCCTCGAGGCTGCGCACGTACTCGCTGATCTCCTCGTCCTCTTTGGTCATCTCGTTGACCGCCTCCTCCCACTCCTCGGCCTGCGTGGGCAGCTCGCCGAGCGGCACCTCGATGTCGAGTACGTCCTCGACTCGCTGCAACAGAGCGACGGTGGCCTTGGGATTGGGCGGCTGCGAGACGTAATGGGGTACTGCTGCCCAGAACGACACAGCCGGCACCCCCGCCTTGACGCATTCGTCTTGCAGCACGCCGGTGATGCCCGTGGGCCCTTCGTAGCGGGTCTGTTCGAGGTTGAACTGTTCGGCCGCCTCGGTGCTGTAGGCAGTGCCGGTGACCGGAACGGGCCTGGTGTGCGGGGTGTCCGCCAGAAGCGCGCCGAGAATGACGACAGTTTCGACGCCCAGTTGCTCGACGAACTCGAGCAGGTCGTCGCAGAAGCTGCGCCACCGCATGTTGGGCTCGATACCACGCAGCAAGACCACGTCACGGTCGCTGCCGGGCGGCGAACACACCGACAACCGAGTCGACGGCCACTCGATCTCGCGGGTGACACCATCCACCTGCCGAACCGTCGGCCTGTTGACCTGGTAGTCGTAGTAATCTTCCGAGTCCAGCTCGGCCAGCGGGCTGGCATCCCAGATCAGCTCCAGGTGCTCGACGGCACCGCTCGCCGCGTCTCCTGCGTCGTTCCAGCCCTCGAAAGCGGCGACCAGTATGGGGGAGCGCAGCTCGGGAATGTCGTCGTCCAGATCGTCCTCGTCGTAGTCGGCGTCACTGTCTGTGGCGTTTGCCACAGCATCCTGCACGGCCTCGATCAGCGCGGCGTCCAAGGGGATGTCCGCGTCGGCACCTGAATTGTCCATTTTGTCGGTACCGTCGTCGAGCGGGGACTGATCATCGAGGTTTCGGGGACTCACCACGACAGCCTACGACTCGAGGTAACTGTGGTGCCCACTACTCTGTAGTGATGCCCGATCAACACAAGCCCGGTCTGCTCGATGCGATTTCACGTCGCGTTGTCATCGGCGACGGAGCAATGGGCACGATGCTCCAGGATGCCGACCTCACTCTCGACGACTTCCTCGGCCTCGAGGGATGCAACGAGATTCTGAACCACACCAGGCCCGACGTGCTGCGCGAGATCCACCGCGAGTACTTCGCGGCCGGTGCGGACGCCGTGGAAACGAACACGTTCGGATGCAACCTGCCCAACCTGGCCGATTACGACATCGAGGATCGAATCCGAGAGTTGGCCGAGAAGGGCACCCGGCTCGCACGCGAGACAGCGGACGAGATGGGCCCCGGCCGTGACGGGATGGACCGGTACGTCCTGGGTTCCATGGGCCCCGGAACCAAGCTCCCCACACTCGGCCACGCCCCGTTCGCGCGGCTGCGCGATGCCTACACCGAGGCTGCGCTCGGAATGATCGACGGCGGTGCCGACGCCATTCTGGTCGAGACGTGCCAGGACTTGCTGCAGGTCAAGGCAGCGATCATCGGTAGCCAGCACGCCATGGACAAGCTCGGCGTCCGAATCCCGATCATCACCCATGTGACGGTCGAGACGACGGGCGCAATGCTCGTCGGCAGCGAGATCGGTGCAGCCCTCACTGCGCTCGAACCGCTGGGCATCGACATGATCGGGCTCAACTGCGCCACCGGTCCCGCCGAGATGAGCGAGCACCTGCGCCACCTGTCCAAGCATTCACGTCTTCCGGTATCGGTGATGCCCAATGCCGGACTGCCCACGCTGGGCGCGAAAGGGGCCGAGTACCCACTGACGGCCCCCGAACTGGCCGCGGCTCTGAGCGGCTTCGTCAGCGAGTACGGCTTGGCTCTGGTGGGCGGGTGCTGTGGCACCACGCCCGAGCACATCCGCCAGGTTGCCGACATGGTGCACGGTGCCACGAAACTCGAACGCCGGCCGGCCCCGGAGCCGGGCGTCTCCTCGCTCTACACTGCAGTTCCGTTCGAGCAGGATGCCAGCATCCTGATGATCGGTGAGCGCACCAACTCCAACGGCTCCAAGGCATTTCGTGACGCGATGCTCGCCGAGGACTACGAGAAGTGCCTCGACATCGCCAAGGATCAGACACGCGACGGTGCCCACATGCTCGACCTCAACGTCGACTACGTCGGGCGCGATGGTGCTGCCGACATGGCCGCACTCGCAAGCAGATTGGCGACCGCCTCCACGCTGCCGATCATGCTCGACTCCACCGAACCGGCCGTGCTCGAAGCCGGTCTCGAGCACCTCGGCGGCCGTAGCGCCGTCAACTCGGTCAATTACGAGGACGGCGACGGACCCGATTCGCGGTTCCAGAAGATCATGCGCCTGGTCAAGGAGCACGGTGCCGCCGTCGTCGCCCTCACCATCGACGAGGAGGGACAGGCTCGAACGGCCGAATGGAAGGTGCGTGTCGCAGATCGCCTGATCACCGACATCACCGAGAACTGGGGCCTGCGCCACGAGGACATCATCGTCGATACCCTCACCTTCCCGATCTCCACCGGCCAGGAAGAGGTTCGACGCGATGGCATCGAAACCATCGAGGCGATCCGGCAGCTCAAGGAGAAGTATCCGAAGGTGCACACCACCCTCGGGTTGTCGAACATCTCGTTCGGCCTCAATCCTGCTGCCCGGCAGGTGCTGAACTCGGTCTTCCTGCACGAGTGCACCCAGGCCGGTCTGGACACCGCCATCGTGCATGCCTCGAAGATCCTGCCGATGAACAAGATTCCCGACGAGCAACGCGAGACCGCACTGGATCTGGTGTACGACCGTCGATCCGAAGGCTACGACCCGCTGCAGAAGCTCATGCAGCTGTTCGAGGGCGTCTCGGCAGCATCGGCTCGCGAATCGCGCGCCGAGGAACTGGGTCGGCTGCCGTTGTTCGAGCGGCTCGAACGGCGCATCGTGGACGGCGAACGCAACGGCCTCGACACAGATCTCGATGCAGCGATGACCGAGAAGCCACCGCTGGCGATCATCAACGAGACGCTGCTCTCGGGCATGAAGACCGTGGGCGAGCTGTTCGGTTCCGGCCAGATGCAGCTGCCGTTCGTGCTCGCGTCCGCCGAGGTGATGAAGGCAGCCGTGGCGTACTTGGAGCCACACATGGAGGCGACCGACGACGACGGCAAGGGCCGCATCGTGCTCGGTACCGTCAAGGGCGATGTCCACGACATCGGTAAGAACCTCGTCGACATCATTCTGAGCAACAACGGCTACGAGGTGGTCAATCTCGGTATCAAGCAACCGATTTCGACTATTCTCGAAGCCGCGTTGGACAAGCGAGCCGACGTCATCGGAATGTCCGGGCTACTGGTGAAGTCGACGGTGGTCATGAAGGACAACCTGATCGAACTCAACTCCCGCGGCGTGGCAGAGCAATTCCCCGTTCTGCTCGGCGGTGCTGCGCTGACGCGGTCGTACGTCGAGAACGATCTGCAGGACGTCTACGAGGGCGACGTGCACTACGCGCGGGACGCGTTCGAAGGCCTGCGTCTGATGGACACCATCATGACCACCAAGCGCGGCGGTGGCCCGGCTCCCGACAGTCCCGAAGCGCTCGCCGCGAAAGCCAAGGCTGCCGAACGCAAAGAGCGCCACGAACGGTCGAAGCGCATCGCCGAGAAGCGCAAGGCCGCCGAGGCACCGGTCGTGGTACCCGAGCGATCCGACGTCGCTGCGGACATCGACATTCCGGTACCGCCGTTCTGGGGCACCCGCATCGTCCGAGGCGTGTCCCTCGCCGACTACTCGGGCCTGCTCGACGAACGTGCCCTGTTCCTGGGGCAGTGGGGCCTGCGCGGAGCACGCAAGGGTGAGGGTGCCACCTACGAGGATCTGGTGGAGTCGGAAGGCAAGCCACGCCTGCGGTATTGGCTGGATCGTCTGAGTACGGACGGCATCCTCGCGCACGCCGCTCTGGTGTACGGATACTTCCCGGCGGTTTCGGAGGGCGACGACGTCGTCGTACTCACCGAGCCCGAACCCGATGCGCCGGAACGCTTTCGGTTCACGTTCCCGCGTCAGCACCGCGATCGGTTTCTCTGCATCGCCGACTTCGTCCGATCACGCACTGCGGCAAGGGAATCCGGGCAAGTCGACGTGCTGCCGATGAACCTGGTCACCATGGGGCAGCCCATCGCGGACTTCGCGAACGAATTGTTCGCCGCCGACGCCTACCGCGACTACCTCGAAGTACACGGGATCGGAGTGCAGCTCACAGAGGCTCTCGCCGAATACTGGCATCGCCGAGTCCGCGAGGAACTGAAACTGTCCGACGGCAAATCGGTCGCTGCAGAGGATCCCACCGAGGCCGAGGGGTACTTCAAGCTCGAATACCGCGGAGCCCGTTACTCGTTCGGGTACGGAGCATGCCCCGATCTCGAGGACCGGATCAAGCTCGCCGCACTCCTCGAACCCGAGCGAATCGGCGTCAAGCTCTCCGAGGAACTGCAGCTGCACCCCGAACAGTCGACCGATGCGTTCGTACTTCACCACCCGGAGGCCAAGTACTTCAATGTCTAGAACCCACCTGCACGGTGTCCTGTGGGACATGGACGGCACACTGCTCGACTCGGAGAAGATCTGGGACGTGGCCATCGGTGAGTACTCCCGCACACTGGGAACCGAACTCAGCGCGGAAGTACGCGAGAGCACCCTCGGCAATTCCATGCCGGACGCCTTGCGCAAGGTGCTCGCCAACGCATCCGTTGCGGTCACCGACGAGAATCTGACCGAAGGCCGCGAGTGGTTGACCTCGCGCGTCGGCGACATGTTCGCCGAAGGCATTCCATGGCGGCCCGGTGCCGAGGATGCTCTTGCCCTCGTGCGCGATATGGGCCTGGCCACCGGATTGGTCACCAACACCGAACGTGGCCTCGTCGAGCGTGCATTGGAGACTCTCGGCCGCGACTACTTCGACATCACCGTCAGTGGCGACGAGGTCGAGTTCGGGAAACCGCACCCGGCACCGTACCTGCGGGGTGCCGCGCTGCTCGGCGTCGACGTCGGTGCCTGCCTTGCAGTGGAGGATTCACCGACTGGCTCGCTGTCCGCACATGCTGCCGGCTGCCCGGTGCTGGTCGTCCCGTCCGAGGTGGCAATTCCCGCAGCGCCGGGTTACACCATCCGCGACGGTCTGGTCGGACTCACCGCCGATGACGTCCGGCGGGCGTGGGCGGCCTGAGTCCTCGAATCTCGACCGAATTGATTCCGCTGGATACCGACGTGAAAGAATACGAATCCGTGAAGACTTTCGATTCCCTGTTCGCCGAGCTCACCGACCGCGCGAAGACCCGCCCCGAGGGCTCGGGCACCGTCGCTGCGTTGGACGCAGGAGTTCATTTTCAGGGTAAGAAGGTCCTCGAAGAGGCCGGCGAGGTGTGGATCGCCGCCGAACACGAGAGCGACGCTGCACTCGCCGAAGAAATTTCGCAGCTGCTGTACTGGGTTCAGGTCATGATGGTGGGTAGGGGAATCGAGCTCGAGGACGTCTACCGACATCTGTGAGGCAAGGCCCGAACGTCTCCTGTGAACTCACCGATGAAGGAAAACTCCATGCTGCGTGTAGCCGTACCCAACAAGGGCGCGTTGTCCGAGTCCGCCGCCGAGATCCTCAGCGAGGCCGGCTACCGGCGTCGGAGCGACTCCAAGGATCTGACCGTCCTCGACCCTGCGAACGGGGTCGAATTCTTCTTTCTCCGTCCCAAGGACATTGCCATCTATGTCGGGTCGGGCCAGCTCGATCTGGGCATCACCGGACGAGACCTGGCTCTCGATTCCGGGGCCGCGGTCGAAGAGCGTCTGGCGCTAGGATTCGGCCGATCGACGTTCCGTTACGCGGCACCCGCAGGCAAGGAATGGGCACCCGAGGACCTGGGCGGACTACGCATCGCCACCTCGTACCCCAATCTCGTGCGTAAGGACTTGGCCGAGCGCGGCTTGGAGGCCACGGTGATCCGTCTCGACGGAGCCGTGGAGATTTCCATCCAACTCGGTGTCGCCGACGCCATCGCGGACGTGGTCGAGTCGGGCCGATCACTGCGTCAGAACAATCTCGTCGCGTTCGGCGAATCATTGTGCGATTCCGAGGGTGTTCTCATCGAACGCGCAGGCACCCCGGGCACCGACTCCGCACGCAAGCAACTCATCGCCCGCGTACAGGGCGTCGTCTTCGCCCAGCAGTACCTGATGCTCGATTACGACTGCCCCAAGTCGATCCTCGACGAAGCCGTCAAGATCACCCCCGGCATCGAATCACCCACGCTCGCACCGATGGTCGACGACAACTGGGTTGCCGTGCGCGCCATGGTCTCTCGCAAGGTCCACAACAACGTGATGGACGAGCTCGCGGAACTGGGCGCGAAAGCCATTCTCGCCTCCGACATCAGGTCCTGCCGAGCGTTCTGAGTGCGTGGCGGAACGCCCGTCGTTCCGCCACGATCACGCGCGCCGGCGAACCAGAACTGTTTGCGCGATGCGCCCGACCGGCCCCAGTTCGTCACTGAGGGTGCCTGCGCACATGGCGATGCCGTCCGGACCCGTCGACGTCTCGGCCGACACTCCGATCCAGTCGCCCTGGGGTTCGCGGAAGACGTGCACCGTCAGATCGGTGTTCAGGAACGTCCACTGCTCGATCGGCAATTTCGCACCCACACCGTTGGCGATGTCGGCAATCGAGAACAGCTGTTCGAGTGGCGTCATCGACTCACCCTGCACCAGAACGGGAGTCGGCTTCGCCCACACTTCACCGGGCCCCGCTGCGCCGAGCTCGGTGAGAAACTTGAACTCGACCGCGTCGAGGTATCCGGAGGTCCAGAGTCCGCCGAAGGTACTGTCGACGCCGGCGCTCACCGGTCGCATCACCGGATCGCCCACGTGCACGACGTCGTCGGTGGGCTCGGTACGCATACGCCATGCGCTGCCCCGCGCCACCGCTCGCGCCGGCCCCGCTGATCCTCGAGCCCAGAGTTCGGCGACGACGAGTTCGACATTTGCTCCCGGTCGCGCCGTCCATGCGCGAATCGTGATGTCCGACACCGGAACAGGTCCGAGAATGTCGACGACCACCCGGCTGATGCGAGTATCGGGTCTGGCGTCGACCCGCTCGAGTGCGCGGACCAACAACGCGGACGGCGGAGCGCCGTGCTGCATCGTCGGTGCCCACAGGCTGACGGTGTGCTCGGTGGCGGTGACGATCTCGTCACCGTCGTCGTCGACACCGGCAGGAACGAAGAAGGCGTCCGGACTCGTCACAGCTCCGTCTCCTCCTGCTCCGCAGCCGCCTGCGGCCAACCGGGGTACGGCGGGGGAGTGCCGCCGAACTCGGGGCACAGTGCCCGATGATCGCACCACTTGCACAGTGCGCCTTTCTTGGCGCGGAAGTCGCCGGTCTCACCGGCCGCCAGAATCGCCTTCCAGATGGCCGAGAGCATGCGCTCGAAGCGCAGCAGCTCACCCTCGTCTGGGGCGTACGTCAGCTCCTGCTTGTCGGCCAGGTACATCAACTTCAGTTGCGCGGGAACGACTCCGCGCATGCGCATGATCATCAGCGCATAGAACTTCATCTGAAACAGAGCTTTGGATTCGGTGAACTCACGCGGCGCACGTCCGGTCTTGTAATCGACGACGCGAATCATTCCGTTGGGTGCGACGTCGATCCGGTCGATGAATCCGCGCAGCGGCGTTCCGTCGTCCAACGCGATCTCGACGCGCTGTTCGCAGGACTCGGGATCGAAGTGCGTGGGATCTTCGAGTTCGTAGTACCCGTCCACCAGGGCACGAGCCCGGTCGAGGAAGGCCGGACGGTCGTCCGCCGGAACGAGCGACGCGATGTCGGGTGACTCGGCGACGACCCGATCCCAAGCCGGGTCCACCAAATCGCGGGCGGTGGTGGGCACTCGATCGCGGGCAGGGAGTGCGTACAGCGCCTCGAGTGCGGCATGCACCACAGTTCCCTTCACCTGAGCCTCGGTGGAGACCTCGGGAAGTCGGTCCACGGCACGGAAGCGATACAACAGCGGGCACTGCTTGAAATCACCTGCGCGAGAAGGGGACAGAGCCGGGGTACTGCGGTTGCCGGACCTCGAACGCGATACGCCGGCGCTGTCACCGACATCGAGAAGAGGTAAGTCGATGGGGCTCGACACGGAAATACTCACGACTGCGAGACTATGCCGCTGGTCCGACATCTTCGGTGAAGGCCGTAGTCTGGCACGTCGAGTCGTCCCCCCGACGCCTGCCGATCGAGGCCGAGCGTCACATCGCAACGAAAGCAGGTCCGCTGTGTCCTCCGGTGATTCCACATCCGCGTCGACCGACGGATTCGAGGCCGACGCCACGGTCGACGCATCGCTGCCCAGTGCGGACGACGTGGTCACTGCCACGACCGACGAGATCGAACTCGACCCGAATGTCACATCCGGCGCGGAGGTCACTCCCGCTGCCGACACAACAGCTGCCGACGCACCGGCGGAGACCGGTCCCGCCCGCAGTGGGCCGTTTCGAGTGGGCGATCGAGTTCAGCTCACCGACGGCAAGGGCCGTCACTACACGGTGGTACTGGAAGCCGGTAAGGAGTTCCACACTCACCGCGGCGGCATCACTCACGACAAACTGCTCGGTGCCGACGAGGGCAGCGTCGTCACCTCGGTGAACGGCACCCCCTACCTCGCGCTCCGGCCGCTGCTGACCGACTACGTGCTCTCGATGCCTCGCGGAGCCCAGGTGATCTACCCCAAGGACGCGGCGCAGATCGTGCACGAAGGTGACATGTTCCCCGGTGCTCGGGTGCTCGAGGCCGGTGCAGGATCCGGAGCACTGACGTGCTCGCTGCTGCGCGCGGTCGGCACTGCGGGCACGGTCATCTCGTACGAGATCCGGCAGGACCACGCCGACTATGCCGTGAAGAACGTCGAGACGTTCTTCGGCGAGCGCCCGTCGAACTGGCACCTGACCGTGGCGGACGTCGACCAGTTCGGTGTCGATCGCCCGGGTGAGCAGGTCGATCGGGTGGTCCTGGACATGCTCGCGCCGTGGGACGCGTTGCCCGCGGTGTCGAAGGCCCTCGTCCCCGGTGGAGTGCTGCTGGTCTACGTAGCGACGGTGACGCAGCTGTCCAAGGTCGTCGAGGCCCTGCGCGCACAGGAGTGCTGGACCGAACCTCGATCGTGGGAGTCGATGGTTCGCGGCTGGCACGTGGTGGGTCTCGCGGTTCGCCCCGAGCACCGCATGCAGGGTCACACGGCATTCCTCGTCAGCGTTCGACGCCTTGCCGAGGGCACCGTGACCCCGAAACCGCAGCGTCGTTCCGGTAAGGGCTGACGCTGCAGGCTCGGCTGTCGACTCAGACGCAGGGTGCCTGGCCCATGGCCAGGATCTGGCACGTGCTTGCGTCCGACAGCTTCCAGGTGCCATCGATCAGCACCCAGGTCTGCGGTGCCGGAGCCGCGGTCCCGCGTGGGGTGGCGATGGCGACGTCCGCGGTGGACGTCTCGCCGGCGACGGTCGGTTCCGACACCTCGAAGGTGATCGCTCCGTAGTTCGCCAGTGCGGCGGTCATCGTCTCCAGGTTCGTCAGGCGCGCCTGACCGTTCTCCACCGCCGCCGCCTTGGTCGCGGCGTCCACGTCCGGAGCCACCAACTGCTGCAGCGAGGTCTGCAGCTCGGCGACGGTAGGTGCTGTGACAGCCGGCCCAGCGGTGGTCGTCTCCATGGAGTCGCTGGTCGACGCGGAATTGTGATCGGCGTGATCGGATTCATCGCTCGAACTGCATCCTGCACCCACCAGAGCCACCGCGGCTACTGCGACGCTTGCCGAGAGAATACGCATTTTCACTGGTGAGGCCCCTGATTCCGTCGTCTGTCGATCGTTTGGTCAGGTGAGGCTAACATGAACTGGGATGGCCTTTCGGGGCCGCCGAGCAGAGTGGATGCCGACCCCGTTCGAGGTGTCGGTCCGCATCTCCGCGCCGCTGCCGGTAGCGTTGATAGATCGTCACTGGGAGGAGTCGCTCATGAGCTCAACAGACAATCCGGATGTGGCCGCGGCCAGAGCCGAACTGGACGCCGTGCGAGCCGAAGTCGCGTCGCTACGGCGCCAACTGGGGGAGTCCCCCGAGCAGGTACGCGAGCTCGAGGGCCGGGTCGATTCCTTGTCGCTGCGCAACACGAAGTTGCTCGACACTCTCAAGGAGGCCCGACAACAGCTCATTGCGCTGCGCGAGGAGGTGGACCGTCTCGGTCAACCGCCGAGCGGATACGGCGTCCTGCTGAGCGTGTTCGAGGACGGCACCGTCGACGTGTTCACGTCCGGTCGGAAGATGCGGCTGACGTGCTCACCCAACATCGAGGCCGACACGCTCGCTCCGGGGCAGACCGTGCGGTTGAACGAGGCGTTGACCATCGTCGAAGCGTGCACCTTCGATCAGGTCGGCGAGATCAGCACTCTCCGAGAGCTTCTGGGGGACGGATCGCGCGCACTCGTCGTCGGGCACGCCGACGAGGAACGGGTGGTCTGGTTGGCCAAGCCGTTGATCGACATGGTCAACGACGACGGACCGGTCGACCCGGACGAGCCGTCACGAAAGCTCCGTCCCGGCGATTCACTGCTGGTCGACACCAAGGCCGGCTACGCGTTCGAGCGAGTTCCCAAGGCCGAGGTGGAGGATCTCGTCCTCGAGGAGGTTCCGGACGTCGGCTACGAGGACATCGGCGGTCTCGGGCGGCAGATCGAGCAGATTCGGGACGCCGTCGAATTGCCGTTCCTGCACAAGGATCTGTTCCGGGAGTACTCACTGCGTCCACCGAAGGGCGTGCTGCTGTACGGCCCTCCCGGGTGCGGAAAGACATTGATCGCCAAGGCCGTTGCCAACTCGTTGGCGAAGAAGATTGCCGAGGCACGTGGCCAGGATGCGCGGGAGGCGAAGTCGTTCTTCCTCAACATCAAGGGTCCCGAGCTGCTCAACAAGTTCGTCGGTGAAACCGAGCGTCATATCCGCATGATCTTCCAGCGGGCACGCGAGAAGGCGTCCGAGGGAACGCCGGTCATCGTGTTCTTCGACGAGATGGACTCGATCTTCCGTACCCGCGGCTCCGGCGTCTCGTCCGACGTGGAGACGACGGTCGTTCCCCAGCTGCTCGCCGAAATCGACGGTGTCGAAGGCCTCGAGAATGTCATCGTGATCGGTGCGTCCAACCGCGAGGACATGATCGACCCCGCGATCCTGCGACCCGGCCGGCTCGACGTGAAGATCAAGATCGAGCGTCCCGACGCCGAATCGGCACAGGACATCTTCTCGAAGTACCTGACCGACTCGCTTCCGGTCAACGCCGACGACGTCGCCGAGTTCGGCGGCGATCGTGCGGCGTGCATCCGGGGGATGATCGATCGCGTCGTCGAGCGCATGTACGCCGAGAGTGACGACAATCGCTTCCTCGAGGTCACCTACGCCAACGGGGACAAGGAAGTTCTGTACTTCAAGGACTTCAACTCCGGGGCCATGATCCAGAACATCGTCGACCGGGCGAAGAAGTACGCCATCAAGTCGGTTCTCGAAACCGGAAATGCCGGACTGCGGATTCAGCACCTTTTCGATTCCATCGTCGACGAGTTCGCGGAGAACGAAGATCTGCCGAACACCACGAATCCGGACGACTGGGCTCGGATCTCGGGCAAGAAGGGCGAGCGAATCGTCTACATTCGCACGTTGGTCACCGGCAAGAACGCCAGCGCGAGCCGGGCGATCGACACCGAGGCCAATACCGGTCAGTACCTGTAGATCCACCGCTGGGCAGTTTTCGGGGCACGTCCGCACAGGGCGCGCCCCGAACTGCATCTGTCGGCCGTCTAGGCTCGACTTATGCAGCGCATCATCGGTATCGAGGTCGAGTACGGCATTTCTTCACCGACCGAGCCCACCGCCAACCCGATCCTGACGTCCACCCAGGCGGTGTTGGCGTACGCGGCAGCCGCAGGAGTGCCCCGCGCCAAGCGCACCCGCTGGGACTACGAGGTGGAATCACCGCTGCGCGATGCCCGAGGCTTCGATCTCGGACGGTTCAGCGGACCGGCTCCGGTCATCGATGCCGACGAGATCGGCGCAGCGAACATGATTCTCACCAACGGTGCCCGCCTGTACGTCGATCACGCGCACCCCGAGTACTCGGCCCCGGAGGTGCGGGACCCGCTGGACGCGGTGATCTGGGACAAGGCAGGCGAACGCGTCATGGAAGCGGCCGCACGGCACGCGTCGAGCGTCCCGGGGGCTCCGCGCCTGCAGCTGTACAAGAACAACGTCGACGGCAAAGGCGCGTCGTACGGCACACACGAGAACTACCTGATGTCGCGCGAGACGCCGTTCTCGGCAGTGATTGCGGGGCTATCGCCGTTCTTCGCCTCGAGGCAGGTCATCACCGGCTCCGGTCGAGTCGGTATCGGCCAGTCGGGCGACGAGGCCGGGTTCCAACTCTCGCAGCGAGCGGACTACATCGAGGTGGAGGTCGGACTGGAGACCACCCTCAAGCGCGGCATCATCAACACCAGGGACGAACCGCACGCAGACGCAGACAAGTACCGACGTCTGCACTGCATCATCGGCGACGCGAACCTGGCGGAGATGTCGACCTACCTCAAGGTGGGAACCACGGCCCTCGTGCTCGACCTCATCGAGGCGGGCGTCGACCTGTCGGATCTGCAGCTGGCCAGGCCGGTCACGGCTGTCCATCAGATCAGCCACGATCCCACCCTGCGCAAGGCCGTGGCACTCGCCGACGGCCGCGAACTGACGGGCCTTGCGCTGCAGCGGATCTACCACCAGCGGGCGGCGAAGTTCGTTGCCGCCGAGGGTAGCGACGACGCACGGGCACTGGACGTGCTCGACAAGTGGGCGATGGTGCTGGACCTGCTCGAGCGCGATCCCATGGAGTGCGCTCATCTACTGGACTGGCCGGCGAAATTGCGCCTGCTCGAGGGGTTCCGCCAGCGTGAAGGCCTCGGCTGGTCCGCTCCGCGGCTACACCTGGTGGACCTGCAGTATTCCGATGTTCGCCTCGACAAGGGGCTCTACAACAGGTTGGTCGCCCGCGGTTCGATGGATCGTCTCGTGACCGAGCAGCAAGTTCTCGATGCGGTCGGCACACCGCCCGACGACACGCGGGCCTACTTCCGCGGCGAATGCCTGCGCAAATTCGGTGCCGACATCGCCGCAGCGAGCTGGGACTCGGTCATCTTCGACCTCGGTGGCGATTCGCTGGTACGAATTCCGACGCTCGAGCCGTTGCGGGGAACGAAATCCCACGTCGGTGCCCTGTTGGAGTCCGTGGACAGTGCAGCGGAACTGGTCGACCAGCTCACGACCTGATCGGCCACGGCATTCGGATGGGTCGTTCGGCGGTGTCTTGCCAACCGGCGAGGTCGGACTGTCGGTAGGGTAAAGGTCCGTGCACTTTCGGCGGAACGTTCGGTAGCACTTGCACATCCACGCCGGTGCGCTTCGGATGACCCGGCGACCGTGCAGTAGATCTGTTTTCTCGATACACGGAGGAGGTCGGCGACTATGGCTCAGGAGCAGACACGGCGCTCGGGCGGCGGCGGCGACGACGAGGTCCCAGGCGACACGGGGGCCGGTGGCCAGGAACGACGCGAGAAGTTGGCCGAGGAGACCGACGATCTTCTCGACGAGATCGACGACGTACTCGAGGAGAATGCCGAGGACTTCGTCCGCGCCTACGTTCAGAAGGGCGGCCAGTGACGGTGGATCGTTCGGACCCACGGTCGGCAGGCGACGGACCGGCAATTCCGCTGGGTTCCAGCAGCTCGTCCTTCTCCGACTACCTCCGGCAACACGCCCCGCACTTGTTGCCGGAGAGCGGCCTCGCCGCCGATCTGGCGACGAGGGCGCACGAGCATTCCGACAAGTCGGGGATTGCGCCCCACGGCACGACGATCGTGGCGCTGACGTACGCGGGCGGGGTGTTGATCGCCGGTGATCGCCGTGCCACACAGGGCAACCTGATCGCCAACCGAGACATGCAGAAGGTGTACGTCACGGACGAGTACTCCGCGGCCGGTATCGCCGGAACTGCCGGTATCGCAATC
The DNA here is from genome assembly GCF_030056855.1 of Rhodococcus sp. IEGM 1354. Taxonomy (NCBI): domain Bacteria; kingdom Bacillati; phylum Actinomycetota; class Actinomycetes; order Mycobacteriales; family Nocardiaceae; genus Rhodococcus; species Rhodococcus sp. IEGM 1354. The sequence goes on along the minus strand of NZ_JASHKT010000004.1, from coordinate 280,789 downwards.
GAATTGGTGCGACTGTTCGCTGTCGAACTCGAGCACTACGAGAAGATCGAGGGCGTACCCCTCACCTTCAACGGCAAGGCCAACAAGTTGTCGTCGATGGTTCGCAGCAACCTGGGTGCGGCGATGCAGGGACTGGCTGCGGTGCCGTTGCTGGTCGGATTCGACATCGACATCTCCGATCCCGACAGAGCCGGACGCATCGTGTCGTACGACGTGGTCGGCGGGCGTTACGAGGAGCGGTCGGGCTATCACGCGGTGGGTTCGGGCTCGTTGTTCGCCAAATCTGCGCTCAAGAAGTTGTACCGCCCCGGAATGTCCGAGGACGAGGCACTCCGTGCTGCAGTCGAGTCGCTGTACGACGCCGCCGACGACGACTCGGCCACCGGTGGGCCCGACGTCACCCGCGGCATCTACCCGACGGCGGTTGCCATCACGAGCGTCGGTGCGGACGACGTCGCGCACGATCGAATATCGGCTGCGGCCAGATCGGTTCTCGCGGAACGGACCGAGAGCGCAGCGCACACCGGCGGCGCGGACCACCACACCCGAGCAGGCCAGGAAGTCAGCGAAGGGGGTAGCGCGCTATGACGATGCCGTACTACGCATCTGCCGAGCAGATCATGCGCGATCGTTCGGAATTGGCGCGCAAGGGAATCGGCCGCGGCCGCAGCGTCATCGTGCTCGCCTACGCCGACGGGGTTTTGTTCGTCGCCGAGAATCGCTCGACCGCGCTGCACAAGGTCAGTGAACTCTACGACCGCATCGGTTTCGCTGCCGTCGGCAAGTACAACGAGTTCGAGAACTTGCGCAAGGCCGGCATCCAGCACGCGGACATCAAGGGATACACCTACGATCGGCGCGATGTCACCGGCCGGTCGTTGGCGAAGACCTACGCCCAGGCGCTGGGCACGATCTTCACCGAGCAGCTCAAGCCGTACGAGGTCGAGATCTGCGTCGCCGAGGTGTCCCATCAGGACGAGCCGATGGCTACGCAGCTGTACCGCATCACGTACGACGGCTCCATCGTCGACGAACAGGATTTCGTCGTCATGGGCGGTACCACCGAGCCCATCGTGGCCGCGCTGAAAGATACGTACCGGTCCGGCCTCGGGTTGGCGGACGCGGTTCGTATCGCCGTCGACGCGCTCACCGCTGGACCGACGGCGCCTGCTACTGCCGGTGCCGAGCCCGAGAAGAAGGTTCTCGAGGTATCGGCCCTGGAGGTAGCCGTCCTGGATCAGGGGCGACCGCGTCGAGCGTTCCGGCGTATCGCCGGAGCTGCTCTGGCGGACATGTTGCCCGCATCGGCACCGTCCGAGATCGGCGACGGCTCCCCGCAGCCGGAGACTCCGTAGTAGTCCGAACACTTCGGATCGAGATCGACGGCCTCGTGCTCTATCGCTTCCGATAGAGCACGAGGCCGTTCTCGTCACTGCCGAACTGGAAGGTCGTGCCGTCTCCGACGACCTCACCGTCGGCCGCGAGGGCAACCGGGGCACCGTCCACCTCGACGGTCAGTCGTTTCGCCACACTCCGCACGTAGGCAGGCGACGAGCCGAGCGTTCCGGTGATCGTCGCCCACAGCAGTCGTGTTCTCGATGCCTTGGGCTCCGACGGGAGAAAGCGAACATCGAGGGTGCCGGTATGAATGCTGCTGCGCGACATGGGAACTTGATCGATTGGATCGTAGGTACCGTTGCCGACGAAGAGCATCCACACCGAGTGAGCCACCCCGTCGAGTCGAATGTTCAGTGGCTCTGCAGCCGCGAGCACTCTGGTCATCGCAACCGCAGCGGCCGGCCACTTACCGATTCGTCTCTGCAGCTTCTGCCGTAACCGCACCGAGTCGGGGTAGCCCCCGAACGTCGCGGTGTTGACGAACGACACACTGCGGCCGTCGACGTCCACCTCGGCGATGTCGACCAGTTCCGCGGTGCCCGCCTCGACGGCGGCAGCGGTGTCTTCGACTGCGGTCAGACCGGTGTCGCGAGCGAAGTGGTTGAGAGTGCCACCCGGAAACGCGGCGAGCGGCAGGCCGTTGCGGGCAGCCGAGGCAGCGACGCTGACGACCGTGCCGTCGCCTCCGCACACTCCGAGAGCACGCGGCGTCGTGTCCCGAATTCTTGCTTCGAGTTGCTCGTTGAAGTCCTTCTCGGGATCGGGTACGAACAGGTCGGCGTCGGGGAGCTCGCGGCGGATGGCGTCCGGTACCGCCTCCGAACCGTCACCGGATGCGGGATTGACGAGCACCAACAGTCTCCGTCCGCCCGGCAGTGGCTCGACCTCGACCGGCGAGCCGAGAGCGGCGGGCTTCGCCGACCGTACGGCCCACCAGCGGCGGGTCGACAACGCGATCGCCGAGCCGAGTGCAGCTCCGGCGACGACATCGGTGGGCCAGTGGACTCCGACGTGAACGCGGGAATAGCAGACTGCGGCGGCGACCGGAGCCAGCAGCAATCCTGCCTTCGGTGATTCGATGGCTACCGCGGTGACGAAGGCGGCCGCGGACGCCGAGTGACCGGAGGGAAACGACGAGGACACCGGCGGGGCGAGCACGCGGCGCAGTACGGGAACCAGCTCGGTACCCGGCCTCGACCTCGGGAACACCGGCTTGAGCAGACCGTTCGCCACGGCGCTGGCACCCGCCACGGCGATCAGCCCCCGCACGCCGCCACGTCGGGCCGAGCCACCGGCCGCGCCGAGAAGTGCGGCGGCGCCGAGCCACAGGCGACTGTGATCGGCGGCCGTGCTCAGCGCGCGAAGACCCGCGTCGGCCCTGCTCGAGCGCAGTGCCGCACTTCGCGCCACCAGGGACAGGTCCCAAGCGTGAACCGAGGCCGCAACAGACGTAGGCGTGGAAGTCACAGGACCCAGCCTAGGCATGGACGCCATCGGGGCGCTCCGACACATCCATCGGTGGGTTGCGTTGTAGTGTCGAAGTGTGCAGCGACGAATTATGGGCATCGAGACCGAGTTCGGTGTCACATGTACCTTTCACGGACACCGACGGCTCAGTCCGGACGAAGTGGCCCGCTACCTCTTCCGTCGCGTGGTTTCGTGGGGCCGCAGCTCGAATGTGTTCCTCCGCAACGGCGCTCGCCTCTATCTCGATGTCGGTTCGCATCCCGAGTACGCCACTGCAGAGTGCGACAGCCTGCTGCAGTTGGTCACCCATGATCGCGCAGGCGAGCGGGTACTCGAGGATCTGCTGATCGACGCCGAACAGCGTCTCGCCGAGGAGGGCATCGGCGGAGACATCTACCTGTTCAAGAACAACACCGATTCGGCGGGTAACTCGTACGGTTGCCACGAGAATTTCCTCGTCCAGCGAGCGGGCGAATTCTCGCGCATCTCGGATGTGCTCCTACCGTTCCTGGTCACCCGCCAATTGATCTGTGGCGCAGGCAAGGTGCTGCAGACACCCAAGGCCGCGACGTTCTGCCTCTCGCAGCGCGCCGAGCACATCTGGGAAGGCGTGTCGTCGGCAACCACTCGCTCGCGGCCGATCATCAACACCCGCGACGAACCGCACGCCGATGCCGAGAAGTATCGCCGGCTCCACGTCATCGTCGGCGACTCCAACATGGCCGAGACCTCGACCATGCTCAAGGTGGGGACGGCCGCGCTCGTCCTCGAGATGATCGAGGCAGGCGTCTCGTTCCGAGACTTCGCGCTGGACAATCCGATTCGGGCCATTCGCGAGGTCAGCCACGATCTGACCGGTCGCAGGCCGGTCCGCCTCGCCGGCGGTCGTCAGGCCAGTGCGCTCGAAATCCAGCGTGAGTACTACGCCCGGGCCGTCGAGCATCTCCAGACGCGGGAGCCGAATGCTCAGGTGACGCAAGTGGTGGACCTGTGGGGACGCACACTCGATGCCATCGAGTCGCAGGACTTCGCCAAGGTCGACACCGAAATCGACTGGGTCATCAAACGCAAGCTGTTCGAGCGGTATCAGGACCGCTACTCGATGGAACTCTCCGATCCCAAGATCGCTCAGCTCGATCTTGCCTACCACGACATCAAGCGTGGACGCGGAGTGTTCGACGTGCTGCAGCGCAAGGGTCTGGTCAAGCGAGTCACCGAGGACGAGCAGATCGACGAAGCGGTGAATCTGCCGCCGCAGACGACCCGCGCGAAGCTGCGCGGCGAATTCATCACGGCGGCCCAGGAAGCCGGACGCGACTTCACCGTCGACTGGGTGCATCTCAAACTCAATGATCAGGCGCAGCGAACGGTGTTGTGCAAGGACCCGTTCCGTTCGGTCGACGAGCGCGTCGAGCGACTCATCGCATCGATGTAGTCCGACCGCGACTCGACTGGAGGCCGGGTACCGATCCAGGCAACTCGGGTCGCTACAGCTCCGGCGGGCAGTGAACAACTAGGCTCGACTGTCGTGGCCACCACCAAAGTCGAACGCCTGATGAACCTGGTCATCTGTCTGTTGTCGACGCGTCAGTTCCTGACCGCGGAGTGGATCCGCGAGAGTGTCGCCGGGTACGACGACTCGACGAGCCTCGAGGCGTTCAGCAGGATGTTCGAGCGTGACAAGAACGAACTGCGCGATCTCGGGGTGCCGCTCGAGACCGGCATCGCCACGCGGTTCGGTGGTGTCGAGGGCTATCGGATCAACCGAGATGCCTACGAGCTGCCGGACATCGATCTCACCAGCGAGGAGTCGGCTGCGGTCGCGGTGGCCGTCAAACTGTGGGAATCACCGGAACTGACGTCCGCGGCCCAGAGCGCGCTGCTGAAGCTTCGCGCCGCAGGTATTCAGGTCGACCAGAGCGAGTCGGCCGCTGCCGTCACGGCTGTTCCGGCGCGAACCCGAGGGTCCGAGCCCGCACTGGGTGCCCTGCTCGCGGCGATCGACGAGGGTAAGTCTGTGCGGTTCGAGCACCGACCCTCGCTGACCGAGCCGTTCGTCACCCGAACGGTCCAGCCGTGGGGCGTTGTGACGTTCCGGGGCCGTTGGTACCTCGTGGGACACGACGTGGACCGAGCCGACACCCGAACCTTCCGACTGTCCCGGATCGGCGACGACGTCAAAGCCTTCGGATCACCTCAGAGTGTCCGCAAGCCCGACGGTATCGATCTGCAGGACATCGTCCGCCGCGTCGCGGGCACGTCCTCGGTATCGGGTACCGCGCGAGTGTGGCTCCAGGACGGTCGGGCGACGGAGCTGCGGAGGATGGGCACCGTGGTGGGGGAGCAGACGGTGGGCTCGCGTGCCGGAACGGTCGTCGAGGTTCCGGTACGGTCCTGGGATTGGATTTCGCGGCTCATCGCCGGTCACGGTCCCGACGCGATGGTGTTGGCCCCGGCAGAGCTGCGGGCCGATGTCATCTCGACCTTGCAGACTGCAGCCGAACTGGAGAACGAACGATGAGCGCGCGTCTGTCGGTGCGGTTGGCCCGCCTGCTCAACATGGTGCCCTTCTTCATGGCCAATCCGGGCTTGAGCGCAGAGGAGGCCGCTCGGGAACTGGGCGTGACCACCGCGACGCTGATGGCCGATCTCAATCAGCTCTGGATGTGCGGTCTGCCCGGGTACGGACCGGGTGATCTCATCGATCTGTCGTTCTCGGAGGAGAGCATCGACGTCACCTTCTCCGCCGGGATCGACCGGCCGCTGCGGTTGACGTCCACCGAGGCCACAGCACTGTTGGTCGCACTGCGGTCGTTGACCTCGATGCCGGGGATGGTCGATCCGTCGGCCGCTCAGCGAGCGATCGCGAAGATCGAGACCGCGGCCGGGTCGGCGGCGGCGAACGTGCCGCTCTCGTCCGACCACGACACGGCCGAGGCGGAGGAGGGTCCGGTATCGAGCACCGTACGGTCTGCGCTCCGGGCCCGGCACGCACTCGAACTCACCTACTACTCGGCGTCCCGAGACGTGCTCACCGAGCGCGTCGTCGATCCGATCAGGACCGTGGTGGTCGACGACAACAGCTATCTGCAGGCATGGTGTCGCGGTGCCGAGGGCGTTCGCCTGTTCAGATTCGATCGCATCGATTCGGCCACCGAGCTCGACGAACCGTCGTCCCCGCCGGAGTCGGTGCAGGACGAGGACGCTTTCGAGATCTTCAACGACGACCCCTCTCTGTCCCAAGCGCGGTTACGCGTGTCACCTGCGTTCACCTGGATCCTGGACTACTACCCGATGACGCAGGTAGCCGCCGAGTCGGACGGGTCCATCGAGGTGACCATGCGTTTCGCGACACTGCAGTGGATGACCCGGCTGACCCTCGGGTTCGGCGGTGGCGTCACCGTACTGGGACCTGAATCCTTGGTGAATTCCGTCCGCGATCGCGCACGGTCCGCCCTGAATGCCTACGCGGAGCTCGACGCCACCGACACCGGCGGCGCCGTCGCAACATGAACGTGAGGTGAAGCGGTGCGCTCCGTTGCCGAGCGCACCGCCCGCCGTCGGGTACGCTCGATTCATCTGATCTCAGGAGGTTCACATGGGATTCACCAGTCCCTGGCACTGGGCCATCGTCGCGGTGGTCGTCATCATTCTGTTCGGTTCCAAGAAGCTGCCCGAGGCTGCGCGTGGACTCGGACGCTCGTTGCGCATCTTCAAGAGCGAGGTCAAGGAGATGCAGAACGACGGCAAATCCGACACCGATACCGCGACTGCACAGCAGCCGGCCGCACCCGCTCAGCTGCCCTCCCCGGCACCCGTGGCGCAGACCGAGACCACACCCCAGCACGACGCGAAGTCTGCCTGAGCGACGCCGCTCAGCACACCTTCGGTGCCGCGTCGGCACCGAAGGTTCACTGCTGTCGGTGACGGCCCCGTGCCGCCTGCCGACCGAAGAAGGCTGACCGTAGAACACCATGCGCATTCCGTTCGATCCACGGCGCAGTAAGCGTCGAGTCAATCCCGACGGCACGATGTCGTTGGTCGATCATCTGTACGAGCTGCGAACCCGGCTGCTCTGGTCGCTGCTGGCCATCGCGGTGACCACTGCATTCGGATTCTTCTGGTACTCACACACGATCTTCGGCGTCGAAAGCCTCGGCGATCTGCTCCGAGGCCCGTACTGCACCCTGGACCCGAGCCTGCGTGCGGATCTGAGCAACGACGATCAGTGCCGCCTGCTCGCCACCGGCCCGTTCGACCAGTTCCTGTTGCGCTTCAAGGTGGCGTTCACCGCAGGCGTCGTGCTCGCCTGCCCCATCTGGCTGTACCAGATCTGGGCGTTCATCACCCCCGGCCTGTACGCCAACGAACGCCGCTACGCAGTCTCCTTCGTCACCGGTGCCGCTGCGCTGTTCGTGACCGGAGCGATTCTGGCGTACTTCGTCGTCGCCAAGGGCTTGCACTTTCTGCTGTCGATCGGTGACAACGTCCAGATCACGGCACTGAGCGGCGATCAGTACTTCGGTTTTCTGATCAATCTTCTGATCATCTTCGGTGTCAGCTTCGAAATACCGCTGCTGGTCGTCGGGTTGAACTTCGTCGGTGTTCTCACCTACGAACGCCTGAAAGCGTGGCGTCGCGGGTTGATCTTCGGACTGTTCGTGTTCGCGGCGATCGCAACGCCCGGACAGGATCCCTTCTCGATGCTGGCCTTGGCGTTGGCTCTGACGGTGCTCTTCGAGATGGCAGTGCAGATTGCGCGGATTCACGACAAGCGTAAGTTGCGCAAGAGAAGAGACGAATGGGGTGATGTGTCAGATGACGAAGCAACACGCATCGAAGGCGCAAGTTCTATCCAGGCCCCACACGCTGTCGCACCGACACCGCCTGTGGGCGGTACCGGCATTGCGACCCGAACACAGGCCGAGTACGACGACACGATCTGATGTGAGTCCGAGCGGCGGGGTGCGACCATGAGCGAGGCTGTTGTCGACACCCGGTCCAGGCCAGAACCCACTGAACTGCAACGGTTTTCCGCGGAGCTGAGCTTTCCGCTGGACCGCTTCCAGGTGGATGCGTGCACTGCGTTGGAGAACGGTCACGGTGTGTTGGTCTGCGCCCCGACCGGCGCGGGCAAGACGGTGATCGGCGAGTTCGCGGTGCACCTGGCCCTCGCCGCCGGTCGCAAATGCTTCTACACCACCCCCATCAAGGCGCTGAGCAACCAGAAGTTCGCCGAGTTGACTGCGCGATACGGACGCGAGACGGTCGGCCTGTTGACCGGTGATTCGTCCATCAATCCGGATGCACCCATCGTCATCATGACGACCGAGGTGCTGCGCAACATGCTCTACGCATCCTCCGACGCACTGCGCGGGCTCTCGCACGTGGTGATGGACGAGGTGCACTACCTGGCGGATCGGTTCCGAGGTGCGGTCTGGGAAGAAGTGATCCTGCACCTGTCAGACGACGTGCGTCTGGTGAGCCTGTCCGCAACGGTCAGCAACGCCGAGGAGTTCGGCGCGTGGATGAGTACCGTTCGCGGCGACACCTCGGTCGTCGTGGACGAGAACCGTCCCGTTCCGCTCTCGCAGCACATCATGGTGGGCCGTCGGTTGTTCGATCTCTTCGACACCCGAGCACAGTCACCGGACGGCCACCAGAAGGTCGTCGTCGACCGAGACCTGGTGCGGCACGTCAAGCAGCGTCAGTCGCTGGACTCCATGGATCGGTGGCACGCACCGCACAGTCGAGGACGCGTAGGTCGAAGCGGGGGCGGCGGACGCGGCGGCCACCAGGGAGGCGGAGGTGCCAACCGTCCGCTGGCTCGTCCCGATGTGATCGCCAAGCTGGACGAGGAAGGTCTGCTCCCGGCCATCACGTTCATCTTCAGTCGTGCAGGCTGCGACGGGGCCCTGACTCAGTGCATGCGTTCGCGGCTGGTTCTGACGACACCGGAGCAGGCCGAGGAGATCAGGTACATCGTCGAGAAGCACACCTCCGAACTCCCGCGCGAGGATCTGGAAGTGCTCGGCTTCTGGGAATGGCGAGATGCGCTCGAACGCGGGTTCGCCGCGCACCACGCCGGAATGCTGCCGGTCTTCCGCCACACCGTCGAGGAGCTGTTCGTCAAGGGATTGGTCAGAGCGGTGTTCGCCACCGAAACCCTGGCTCTCGGAATCAACATGCCTGCCCGCACCGTGGTGCTCGAAAAGCTGGTCAAGTTCAACGGTGAGACGCACGCGGAATTGACACCGGGGGAGTACACCCAGCTGACCGGCCGGGCCGGGCGACGCGGCATCGACGTCGAAGGTCACGCGGTTGTGCTCTGGCAGCCCGGTACCGAACCGACCGAGGTGGCCGGACTCGCGTCGACGCGAACGTTTCCCCTCCGGAGCTCCTTCGCCCCCGCCTACAACATGTCGATCAATCTGATCGAACAGTTCGGGGCGGCGGATTCACGTCAGTTGCTCGAACGGTCGTTCGCTCAGTTCCAGGCCGACCGGTCCGTCGTCGGCATGGTACGCGGTATCGAGAAGAACATGAAGACGTTGGAGGCGCTCGGCGCAACGCTCGGTGGCCCCGACGGGGAGTACTTCGAGTACGCGCGACTGCGCGAGCGTCTGAAGGATCGAGAGAAGACCCTCGAGCGTCAGAACAGGTCCGATCGGCGGGACAAAGCCGTCGACTCGTTGCGTGCGTTGCGCCGCGGCGACGTGATCTCGGTGCCGTCCGGACGGCGCAGCGGATTGGCAGTGGTACTCGAACCGGACGACGATCGCGGCGACCCGCGGCCGCTCGTGCTGACCGAGGACAAATGGGCCGGCCGTCTGTCCGCCGCCGATTTCCCCACGCCTGCAACATCTCTCGGCTCCATGCGATTGCCACGGTTCGTCGATCACCGCACCGCCAAGACCCGTCGGGATCTGGCGGCGGCGTTGGTCACCCGCGGCATATCCCAGCCCTCCGATCGCGTGGGACGAAAGTCGACCGCCGCCGACGACAAGGAGTTGGCAACCCTGCGGCGGGCCATCCGCTCGCATCCGGTGCACAGCCGGCCGGATCGCGAGGAACTCTCTCGAACCGGCGAACGCTACAACCGGCTGGCCCGGGAGACCGAGTCGATGCGGCAGAAGGTGTCGGCCACGACGAACTCGTTGGCCCGAACGTTCGACCGCATTCTGGCCTTGCTGGCGGACCGCTGCTACGTGACCCCGGGCAAGGATCCCAAGGTGACCGACGACGGTGCTCGATTGAGCCGGATCTACTCCGAATCCGATCTTCTGGTCGCGGAATGCCTCCGAGGCGGACTGTGGCAGGGACTGTCGGCCGCAGAGTTGGCAGCAGTGGTCTCGGCCGTGGTCTACGAGTCTCGTTCGGAAGGTGATATCACCCCGCACGGCCCGACCGGACCCATCAGGCATGCGTTGACCGAGACCGTGCGTGTGTGGCACGAGCTGCGGGCGGACGAGGTTCGGCACAAGTTGCCACCGACCAGAGAGCCGGACATGGGCTTCGTCAAAGCGATCTACAAGTGGGCTTCCGACCATTCACTCGTCGACGCACTGGTCGCGGCAGGCGACAACGGCAAGGCGCTGTCAGGTGGCGACTTCGTCCGATGGTGTCGGCAGGTCATCGACCTGCTCGACCAGGTGCGGCTCGCCGCTCCAGAACCCGAGCTGTCGCGAACCGCCGCCCGTGCCGTCGCCGCGCTGCGACAAGGAGTGGTGGCCGTCGATGCTGCGTGACCGACGCTGCGTGACGGGCCGAAACCGGACTGCCGGGTCGGTACAGCGGACGCAGCGGCAAGCGGGATACTGTACCCCCGACGGATTCGAGATTTCAGTGGAGGCGAGATGAGCGGCCCATACGGTCCGACCGACCCCGACAACAGTTGGTCACGAAAGCCGGACCAGGACGGTGCCGCGAAGGACGGGCAGGAAGCATCCACCGGCGAATCCGCGTCGTCGTCCGAATCGCTAACTCCGACTCCGTCGGCGTGGGGACAGTACGCGCCACCCACCGGCACCCCGACCACGCAGTACGGCGAATCTTCGGCAGGCGCGTACGGCCAGTCTCCGCAGGGGCAAACTCCCCAGGGGCAATACCCCCAGGGCGGGTATCCCCAGGGGCAGTACCCCCAGGGCGCGTATCCGGCCGGACCCTACCCGCAGCAGGGTCAGAGTCCTCAGGTTCAGGGTCCGCAGGGGCAGTACCCGCAGGGCTACAACCCCCAGAATCCCACCGCACAAAATCCCACCGCACAGAACCCGACCGCGCAATACCCGGCGGGACAGCCGTACGGGGCACCGTATTCGGGGGCCGGAGGGCAGCCTGCCGGTGACGCCGCCTACCAAAATCCCTACGCACCACAACAATTCGGTGGCAGTGGGCAGTACGGTGCCGGCCAGTACGGTCAGCAGCCTCCCTTCGCGGGCGGGCAGAATCCGAATCAGCAGTATCCCGGTCAGCAGTTTCCCGGACAGCAGTATCCGGGTGTGTACCCCGGGCAGTACCCGGGACAGCAGCCAGGTCCCGGTCGCAGTGGCGCACAGTCCAAGAAGCCGCTGATCATCGCGGGCTCCGTCATCGCCGTCGTGGCCGTGGTCGCGGCAGTGCTGTACTTCGCGTTCGGGCGCACGACCACCCTCGATACGACGGCCGCTCAGGACGGTATTCGTACAGTGTTGACGGAGTCCTACGGTGCCTCGAACGTCTCGGGGGTGTCGTGCCCGCAGAACATCGAAGTCAAGGCCGGCGCCAGCGTCGATTGCACGCTGACGGTCGACGGCGCGTTCAAGAAGGTGACGTTGACGTTCCTCAACGACGACGCCGACTACGAGGTCTCACTCCCGAAATAGCCCCGGTCAATTCGGCGACGCCGTGGCCGCCATCGCCGAGACGAGGCGGTCCACGGCGTTTCTGATTCCCAGGGTCTCCGCGAGCGTGTCGAGTGCCTCGAGATCTGCCGGTTCGGCCGGAATCTCGTCCGACCTCGACAGAACGACGTCGGCATCGGTGACGACCCGCACCACCGGCAGTGCCGCATCGAGGTAGTCGCTGGCATTGGCCAGCTTCGCCCGAATTCCCTTGGCCATGTCCGAAGCCGGATCGAGTGCCGCTGCACGCAGGGCAGCGACGGACTCGTACTGCAGCATGAGTGTGGAGGCCGTCTTCTCACCGACACCCTTGACACCCGGTAGCCCGTCCGACGCATCGCCGCGCAGAAGCGCCAACTCCGCGTAGGCCGCTCCCGCGCGGTGCAACGGGACGCCGTACCGCTCGGCAACCTCGACCGGGCCGAAGAGTTCGGCCTTGGCCAAGCCTCGACCCACGTACAGCACCCGTACCTCGTTCGGCTCGTCCGCCGCCACCTGCAACAGATCTCGGTCGCCGCTGACTACGACGACGGGATCGCGTCGTTCCTGTGCAGCCAAGGTTCCGAGCACGTCGTCGGCCTCGAGGCCGTCGGCCCCCGCGGTGGCAATTCCCAACGCCGCCAGGACGTCCATGATCATGTCCACCTGTGGCGTCAGGGTCTCGGGAACCTCTTCGCTCTCGGCCACATCAGGCGCGGCGTCGGCAACCCGGTGAGCCTTGTACGAGGGAACGAGGTCCACTCGGAACTGTGGACGCCAGTCGAGGTCGAGGCATACAGCCAATCGGCTCGGTTCGGTTCGCGTGATCAGGGCCGAGATCATGTCGAGGAAACCTCGCACGGCATTGACGGGACGGCCGTCGGGCGCCGTAATCGACTCGGGCAGAGCGTAGTAGGCCCTGAACCACAGGCTCGCGCCGTCGAGGAGCAGCAACGGCGACTTTCCGGGGGTGGTCATGGGGCTCATCTTGCCGTACGGCACTAGCCTGGAGGTATGAGTGTCGATTCTTCTCGTTTTCCCAGCGATGTCTACGCCTCCAGGCTCGCGCGCGCAGCCCGCCTGACGTCGGACGCAGGCCTGGACGCCCTGCTGATCACTCCGGGCCCTGATCTGCAGTATCTGATCGGGTCTACGGCCAGCTCGTTCGAGCGCCTCATCGCGTTGGTGGTGCCGGCGGACGGCAGGACTCCCAGCATCGTCGTGCCGCGGCTCGAACTCGCCGCGCTGGGTGACTCCGCCGCCGAGGATCTCGCACTGACACTCGTCGATTGGGTGGACGGCGTCGATCCGTACGCGCTCGTGGCTGCGGCCGTACCGGCCGGCAACAAGACCGCCGTCGCCGACGCAATGCCCGCCCTGCACTTCGTGCCGCTGGCAACAATTTTCGGGACCGTGCCGGTGCTGGCGACAGACGTTCTGCGACAGCTGCGGATGGTCAAGGACGACGCCGAGATCGATGCTCTGCGACGAGCCGGCCATGCCATCGACCGGGTTCACGCCCGGATGGGCGAGTGGCTCCGAGTGGGCCGAACCGAAGCCCAGATCGCGGCAGACATCGCGACGGCGATCGTCGAAGAAGGCCACACCGCACCGGAATTCATCATCGTCGGCTCCGGTCCGCACGGTGCCGATCCGCACCACGAGGTCTCCGATCGCGTCGTCGAGGCCGGCGACGTGGTCGTCGTCGACATCGGTGGACCCGTTGCGCCGGGATACAACTCGGACTCCACCCGCACCTACAGTCTCGGCGAGCCTTCGGCCGAGGTCGCTGCCCGATACGCGGTACTGGAGCGAGCTCAGCAGGCGGCAGTCGACGCCGTGTCGCCGGGAGTGAGCGCGGAGTCCATCGACGCAGCCGCACGCGAGGTGTTGGTCGACGCCGGTCTGGGAGAGGCGTTCCTGCACCGCACCGGACACGGTATCGGCCTGTCGGTACACGAGGAGCCGTACATCGTGGCGGGTAACGACATCACGCTGACCGAAGGAATGGCGTTCAGCATCGAACCGGGCATCTATTTCCGTGGACAGTGGGGTGCCAGGATCGAGGACATCGTCGTCGTGACTGCGAACGGGTGCGAATCGGTCAATCTCCGCCCCCACGGTCTCGCCGTGCTGCCGGTGTGACCGACGGCCGCCAAGTAGAGTTCGTCTCCGTCGTCAGGACGAATCCGATTGTGGCCGAGGTACTTCGGCGTGCGCCGCAGCTCGGGCTTTCGGGTTGGTACCTGACGGCGGGCGGTCTGTTCCAAACCGTGTGGAATCACCTCGCCGACCGAGACCTCGGGGCCGGAATTCGCGACTACGACTTCTTCTACTTCGACGACACGGATCTGTCGTACGCCGCCGAGAACGACGTGATCGAGACCGCGGCCGACGTGTTCGCCGACCTCGGGGTCGACGTCGAAGTGCGTAATCAAGCGCGTGTACACCTGTGGTACGAGCAGCATTTCGGAGCGACGTTGGCTCCGTACCGAAGCTCCGAGGATGCCATCGACCACTTCGTGTCGACCACGTGCTGTTTCGGGATCACCGTGGACTCCCACGGTATGGACCGCGTCTATGCCCCACACGGCTTCGACGACCTGTTCGCCGGGATCGTCCGGCCGAATCCGCGACTACCGATGCGGCACGTCTACGAGGCGAAGGCCGCGCGGTGGACCACCGAATGGCCGAACCTGACCGTTCTGCCCTGGCCGACGGACGACTAGCGTCGCAGCAGCGAGCGGCTGCCCAGTACCCGCCGCACCGCTATCTCGACGACGACGCGAGTCGGATTCTCCCGCGGCACTCGATAGCGTCGGGCATAGCGGTTCTCCGCATCGGCGACGGACTCGTGGTCGTCACGAACGGTGGCAGGGCCCTCCAACGTCAGCCAGCGGGCACCGTCGATCTGGGTGACGGCAGCATAGGCACCGCGGCCGGCGTTAATGGCCTTCTGCGACACATCGTTGGTGATGACACGGGCAACGTGCGCGTCCGCGTCGTAGGTGAACCCGACGGCGACGACATGGGGCGTGCCGTCCGGTCGCAACGTCGTCAGCGTGGCGAGGTGCCGTTCGGTGAGAAATTCGATCGCCTCGTCGGTGAGGGCAGTCGCGTCAGCGGGGGTAGCGGCCATGACTCGACTGTAGTGACGTGCCCCGACTGCCACGAGCGGGGCTCGATCGGAGAGACTGTTCGGCGTGAGCAGACGATCTGAACCCGCCTCGGGAACGTTGTTGTTGCTCGGCGGCCGAAGCGAGATCGGTCTCGAGGTCGCCACTCGGCTGGCACCGGGACGAACCGTCGTACTGGCCGCTCGGCGCAGTTCCGACCTGGCGCCGCAAAGGTCACGTGTACTGCAGGCGGGTGCGACGACCGTCGATGCGGTCGAGTTCGACGCGAACGCCATGGACACCCACGAGGAATTCCTGCGCTCCGTCGTGGAACGGCACGGGCCCATCGGAATCGTGGTGTTGGCGTTCGGGATATTGGGGGATCAGACGCGCGCCGAGGACGACGCGGCGCATGCGCTGGAGGTGATCACGACCGACTTCCTGGCCCAGGTTTCCGTCCTCACCCACGCCGCGAAGGTACTGCGGGCGCAGGAGAGCGGCGATCTGGTGGTCTTCTCGTCCGTCGCCGGTGTCCGGGTCAGGCGGGCCAACTACGTCTACGGCTCGGCCAAAGCGGGTCTGGACGGCTTCGCCAGCGGACTGAGCGATTCCCTGCACGGCAGCGGCGTTCATCTGTTGCTCGCGCGCCCAGGGTTCGTCATCGGTTCGATGACAGAGGGCATGGACCCGGCACCGATGTCCAGCACACCCGATCAGGTGGCCGCCGCGGTGGTGGCTGCGCTGCGCAGCCGGAAGTCGACGGTGTGGATCCCCGGCACTCTTCGTCCGGTGTTCTTCGCGATGCGACTGCTTCCGCAATGGCTGTGGCGCAGGATGCCGCGCTGATGGCGGAGCCCAACCCTCACCCCATCGCAGTGGTGGGAATCGGCGCGGACGGTTGGGACGGACTGTCTGCAGTCGCACGTGTCGTGGTCGAGCAGGCAGATGTCGTCTTCGGGTCGGCGAGGCAGCTTGCCGGCGTGGGGGACAGGTGCGCCGACGCTCGTGCGTGGCCCAGTCCGTTGCTGCCGAGCCTGCGGCCGATGATCGACTCCTGTGACGGCCGGACCGTGTGTGTGCTGGCCAGTGGCGACCCGATGTTTCACGGTATCGGTGTGAGTCTGGCTCGCGAATTCGGCACCGAACGTCTGAGGGTGTATCCCGCACCGTCGTCGGTTTCGCTCGCCTGTGCGCGTCTGGGCTGGTCGCTCGCGCACACCACGACGGTGTCGTTGGTGAACAGCCCGGTCGAGATCGTCCTCCCGGAACTCGGCCACGGTCGTCGACTTCTCGTACTGAGCCGAGGCAGCTCGACACCGGGTGACGTGTGTGCGCTCCTGCGTGACAACGGTTTCGGTGCCAGTACGGTGAGCGTGCTCGAACAACTCGGCGGCCCGGCCGAACGCGTCGCCCGGGGGACGGCAACGGACTCGACGTTCGCCGATGCCGACCCGCTGAACGTCGTCGCGCTCGAATGCGTTCGAGATCGCGGTGCCACCAGACTCACTCGCGTTCCGGGCCTGCCCGATTCGCAGTACACCGGCGACGGTCAGATGACCAAGCAGGAAGTGCGCGCACTGACGCTGTGTGCGTTGGCGCCCGGACCCGGCGAGGTCCTGTGGGACGTCGGCGGGGGCTCAGGGACGATCGCCATCGAATGGATGCGCACCGATCCATCGTGTCGTGCAGTGACATTCGAGTCGTCCGCGGACCGTCGACACCAGATCACGACCAACGCACAACGGCTCGGGGTGCCCGGGTTGGCAGTGCTCGGCACCGCGCCCGGAGCTTTCGACGAGGTCCCCGGCAGTGTAGGCGTTCCGGACGCGGTGTTCGTCGGCGGCGGGGCGACCGAGCCGGGCATGATCGAGCGGTGCTGGGCAGCCGTGCGTCCCGGCGGCCGGCTGGT
The DNA here is from genome assembly GCF_030056855.1 of Rhodococcus sp. IEGM 1354. NCBI lineage: Bacteria > Bacillati > Actinomycetota > Actinomycetes > Mycobacteriales > Nocardiaceae > Rhodococcus > Rhodococcus sp. IEGM 1354. Next base: position 264,041 of record NZ_JASHKT010000004.1, on the reverse strand, counting down.
CGCCAATTCGGTAACCGCAGAATCGGATTCACTGCTGCTCTCGGCAGTAGCACGATACGGCGGCAGGCTGCGCCGGTTCCAGATCTACCGGGGTGAGCCGTTGGGGTCCTTCACCACCTGGCGACCACAACTGCCGGTCACTCAGTGGTGCGTGACGAAACCCTGGGGTGCGCCCGACGGAGCGGATGCGGACGAGCAGTGAAGGTCCTACTCCTGGGCGGCACGTCCGAATCCAGGCAACTCGCCGCCGCCGTGGCCGGCGTGCCCGGGATCGAGTTGATCACCTCGCTGGCCGGGCGCGTCGCCGAGCCGGCGCCGGTGTCGGGCCATACCAGGATCGGCGGTTTCGGCGGTGCCGACGCATTGGCACAGTGGATTCGAGACAACGCCGTCGACGCACTGGTCGACGCGACGCATCCGTTTGCCGCCACCATCACCGCGCATGCCCACTACGCTGCTCGGACAACCGGTGTCGCTCATCTCGTGCTGACCCGGCCGCCGTGGATCGCGTCGACGGACGACCAGTGGACCACCGTGGCATCCCTACCCGAGGCGGCCGCATCGATAGAACCGGATAGTCGGGTGTTCCTCACCATCGGAAGGCAAGGCGTTCACCATTTCGCCGGAGTCGCCGATGCGTGGTTCCTGATTCGTTCGATAGATCCACCGACCGGTGCCGTTCCCCCTCGCGCCACCCTGGAACTGGGCCGCGGGCCGTTCGACCTCGCGCACGAGTCGGCGATGCTCGCCGACAACCGGATAGACGTGCTGGTCACCAAGAACAGCGGCGGCACGATGACCCGCGCCAAGCTCGACGCGGCGCGATCGGCATCGATTCCCGTTCTGATGATCTCGCGACCCACCGTCGACACCTCGGCATCGACGGTCGACGAGGTCGATGCCGCCGCTCGGTGGTTGATCGAACGCCTACGCGTCACTCCCTGACGGGTAGCGCCGCGACGTGAACACTCTCGGACCGCTTCCGGTCTCCACCACCGTCGTCATCGAGGAGCCGATGATGAGCAGGCATCGCATATCGATCGACTCGGGATCGAGTTCGCCGAGGGTCACGGTGCGCACCGATTCCTGCGCACTGCCTACCGCCCGCCCGATCACCACCGGCGTCTCCGGTGAACGATGTTCGAGCAGAACATCTTTCATGGCCGCGACCTGCCAGGTGCGAGTCTTCGAGGCCGGGTTGTAGATCGCGATCGCCATGTCGGCTTCGGCCACTGCCGAGAGCCGTCGGGCCACCACGTCCCAGGGCTTGAGGCGATCGGAGAGGGAGATGACCGCGTAATCGTGCCCGAGCGGCGCGCCGACGCGGCTGGCAACAGCATTGGCTGCCGTCATTCCCGGGACCACGCGTACCGGTACCGAACTCCACTGCTGTTCGGCTGCAACCTCGATGACCGCTGTCGCCATCGCGAACACACCCGGATCACCCGAGGACACCACAGCGACGCGGCGGCCCTGTTTGGCGAGGTCGAGGGCGAACGCCGCGCGCTCGGATTCGACCTTGTTGTCGCTCGCATGCCGAATCTGGCCGGGCCGCTGCGGAACTCGATCGATGTAGGTGATGTACCCGACCAGATCGGTCGCTGCCGCGAGTTCGGCTCGCACTTCGTCCGTCGTCCACGCGTCGTCGCCCGGACCGAGACCGACCACGACCACTTCGCCGGTGCTGGTGGGCATGTCGGTTCGATTGGACGGACTCGGCACCACGATCATCGAGAAGTACGGCACGTTGTCCGCGTCGGCCGCATCGAGGACGCGTTGCTCGGTTGTACTGGCTCGCTCGACGTACCGCGCTTCGTCGAGCCTGCCGGATCGTTCCAGTGCGTCGAGCACGGTCGGATAGGTACGACCGAGTTTCATGATGACCGCGGCGTCGGTGCCGCGGAGTCGGCGAGTGAGTTCGTTCACCGGCAAGGTGCCGGGGAGGACTGTGAAAACCTCGTCGCGCTCGACCAGTGGAGTTGCCAGTGCGGCCGACGCAGCACTGACCGAGGTCACGCCGGGAACCACCTCGACCTCGAACCGGTGTGCCAGGCGTTTGTGCATGTGCATGTACGAGCTGTAGAACAGCGGATCGCCCTCGGCCAGAAGCACAACCGATCGGCCGGCGTCGAGATGGGCGGCGAGCCGTGCGGCAGCGGACTCGTAGAACTCGTCGATGGCACCCTGGTACCCACCGGGATGAGCCGTCGCCTCGGTGGTCACCGGATACACCAGGTGTTCTTCGATCTGCCCGTCGCGCATGTAACCTGCCGCGAGGGCGCGCGAGATGCTGCGTCCGTGCCGAGCACTGTGGAAGGCGACGACGTCGGCCTCGCCGATCACGCGAGCGGCCTTGACGGTCAACAACTCCGGGTCGCCCGGGCCGACGCCCACACCCCACAACTTTCCGCTGGAGCTCATTCTTGTTCGCTCGCAATGGCATTGACCGCAGCGACGGTGATGGGGCTGCCACCGCGTCTGCCTCGAACGACCAGATATTCCACGCCGAGGTCGGCGGCGATCAGATCTTCCTTGGACTCCGCCGCGCCGATGAATCCGACCGGGCCGCCGACGATGGCTGCCGGCTTCGGAGCTCCGGCCGCGAGCATTTCCATGAGGTGGAACAGGGCGGTCGGCGCGTTTCCGATCGCGACGACGGCCCCGCCCAGCTTGTCACCCCACAACTCCAGCGCTGCAGCGGTTCTCGTGGTGCCCATACCCCGAGCCAAATCCGGTACCCGAGGATCGGACAGGGTGCACAGCACCTCGTTGTCGGCCGGCAGACGGCGACGAGTGATACCGGCGGCAACCATGTTGGCGTCGCACAACACGGGTGCCCCTGCGCGCAGAGCAGTTCGGGCGGACTCCACCACGTCGGGCGTGAAGCCGATCGTCTCGGTCAGGTCGATCTCACCGACAGCGTGAATCATGCGCACGACGACCTGGGCGACGTCCGGGGTGAACCGAGACAGATCCGCTTCGGCACGGATGGTTGCGAAAGACTGGCGGTAGATCTCCGCGCCGTCACGGATGTAGTCGTGCATGCGTGTCACGATAGGGGAGAGGGACCCCTCAGCCGGAAGCCGGTCTCCAGGTGCTCAGGACACCTGGTAGCCGATTCCCGTCGCGATGACGTCGGTCACCTCGCCTTTGGGTCGGCCGCATCGACGCTCGCAACCGGACCAGTGCTGCCGCTCGTCCCGTGGAGTCATCCGCGCGTCGACCGCGGCCGCGAGGTCGGCCCGGACGTCGGCGAGGGACTTCTCGCAGCCGGGCGATCCGGTGCAGGCACTGACTCGGATCCACGGTGACGCGGCGTCGAAGATCAGGCCCATAGGTGCGAGAACTCGAACGACCTGTTCGGCCGGTTCCTCGTCCAGATCACCCACGATCAGCGATCGCCACGGCGTCACGATCAGCGGACGATCGACGGCCGCGAGGAATTCGGCCAACCGCGCGCCGAGGACGCCGTTGGCCAGACCTGCGCCGAGCGCAACGTGGCCGTCGTCCTGATCGAGCCAGCCGATCGGTGGCACCTCGACCGGCGCGGGCATGGCCAGTACCGGTCCGGCCTGCAACCCGAGCACGTCGACGATGCGCTCGGCACCGCCGTCCAATTCCGCCAGTCGCCATTCCTTGTTTCGCAACCGGACGAAGGCATCCGCGCAGTCGAGCAGAGTCGAGACCACGTGCTCGCGGTCGACGCGTACACCGCTGTCGCGTCCTGCCAACAGCACTGCGAACGACCCGTCGGCCTGGGCGTACACCCCGAAGTCGGGTTCGAGTCCGCACAGATCTCCGCGGCCGTCGTCCAGGGCGAACAATGTTCGGCCGGGCAGTCCGGCGAGGTCGGGGCGAGCGCACACGGCAGCGTCGAGCTCACCGACGAGACTGCGGACGTCGGTGAGTCCGCCGACCCGGCCCGACAGTGGCGAGGCGAGGATGTTGCGCACGCGCTCGTGCGTCGGAGACGGCAGCAACCCGGCCGCGGCCAACCTGTTCGCGAGCTCGTCCGGGTCCGAGACCGCACGAACCTGGATGTTGCCCCGCGACGTGAGTTCGAGCGAACCGTCACCGAGCTCGGCCGCGGCCTCGGCCAGGACCTGCATCTGCTCCGGCAGCACGAGGCCGCCCGGGAGCCGGATTCTGGCCAACGGACCGTCCGCCGCGCGGTGCGTCGACAGAGCTCCGGGGCAGCCGTCGGGCACGGACCTACTGGGCGAACTCATGTTCACCAGGCTACAAGTGCGACGGGTGGCCCGATCTCGTCCCGGCACCGGTAGCATTCGATGTTCACGGCTCCGGCCGAGAGGAAACCGGTGAAATCCCGGTACGGTCGCGCCACCGTGACCGCCCTGTAGTTCGTCGAGAACAGCTCGTCGGGAATGGTTTCTGGACCTGTTCTCGGGGGCCGTGCCTTCGGGATGGGGCGGGAGTCGGACCCTCTCACCGACGAGCTCGGACGATTCACCGATCCAGGGGCGCGAAACCCCGAGGAGGGCGTTACCCGTGTTTCTGTTGCTGTCCACATCGGACACCGATCTGCTCAGTGCCCGCGCCAGTGGGGCCGATTTCACGTGGGGCAATCCGTCCCGCCTGCTGGCTGAGGACATCCCGTCGATGGCCGAATCGGCCGAGCTGATCATCGTGCGCATTCTCGGATCGCGCCGCTCGTGGGAGTCGGGAATCGAGGCCGTCCTGGCCACCGGTTTGCCCGTGGTCGTGCTGGGCGGCGAGCAGGCCCCGGATGCGGATCTGATGGAGATCTCCACGGTGCCCGCCAACGTCGCCGCCCAAGCGCACAACTATCTGGCCGAGGGCGGCTCGGGCAACCTGCGGCAGCTGTACAACTTTCTGTCCGACACAGTGCTGCTCACCGGTCACGGTTTCGATGCACCTCGACACCTGCCGACGTGGGGCCACCTCGAGCGGAACTCCGCCCAGCACTCCGACGGCCCGACGGTGGCGATTCTGTACTACCGCGCTCAGCATCTCGCCGGAAATACCACCTACATCGATGCCCTCGCCGCCGCCGTCGAGAACGCCGGGGCGAACGCACTGCCGATCTACTGTGCGTCACTGCGCACGGCGGAAGCCGACTTGCTGGAGACGCTGAAGTCGGCGGATGCCTTGATCGTGACCGTGCTGGCTGCAGGCGGTACCAAACCCGCCGGCGCTTCGGCCGGCGGCGACGACGAAGCCTGGGATGTCGCCGAACTCGCCGCCCTCGACGTTCCGATCCTGCAGGGTCTGTGCCTGACGAGTTCCCGCGCGACGTGGTCCGAGAACGACGACGGACTCTCGCCCCTCGACGTGGCCACGCAGGTCGCTGTCCCGGAATTCGACGGACGACTCATCACGGTTCCGTTCTCGTTCAAGGAGATCGACGACGACGGCCTCACCACGTACGTTCCGGACCACGAGCGAGCAGCACGCGTCGCCGGCATCGCCGTCCGCCATGCGCGGCTTCGACACATCCCGGCCGCCGATCGCCGAATCGCACTGATGTTCTCCGCGTATCCCACCAAACATGCCCGCATCGGCAATGCCGTCGGCCTCGACACTCCCGCCAGCGCGATCGCGTTGATGTCGGACATGCGTGAGGCCGGCTACGACCTCGGACCGCTCGAGGGCCCGGATTCGGTGCCCGGTCTGGCGGCCCGAGACGGCGACGCACTGATCCACGCTTTGATCGCCCGTGGCGGTCAGGACCCCAACTGGCTCACCGACGCCCAGCTCGAGGGCAATCCCATTCGCATTTCGGCGGCCCGGTATCGAACCTGGTTCGAGCAGCTTCCCGACGACCTTCGCGAGGGTGTGATCGAACATTGGGGACCGGCACCGGGTGATCTCTACGTCGATCGTTCCGCCGATCCCGACGGTGAGATCGTCATCGCAGCAATGCAATTCGGCAATGTGGTCATCATGGTTCAACCGCCGCGTGGATTCGGTGAGAAGCCTGTCGCGATCTACCACGACCCGGATCTGCCGCCGAGCCATCATTATCTGGCCGCCTACCGGTGGATCTCCGCAGCCCGCGAGGACGGCGGTTTCGGGGCCGACGCGATGGTCCATCTGGGCAAGCACGGAAACCTGGAATGGCTCCCCGGCAAGACGCTCGGCATGTCCGCCTCCTGCGGCACCGACGCTGCACTGGGCGACTTGCCGCTGATCTATCCCTTCCTGGTCAACGATCCGGGAGAGGGCACACAGGCCAAACGGCGAGCCCACGCCACTCTCGTCGACCACCTCATACCCCCGATGGCGCGCGCGGAGAGCTACGGAGACATCTCGAGGCTCGAGCAGTTGCTCGACGAGCACGCGAATATCTCTGCGCTCGATCCAGCCAAGCTGCCCGCTATTCGTCAGCAGATCTGGACGCTCATGACCGCGGCTCAGATGCACAAGGACCTGGGGCTCGAGGAGCGCCCCGACGAGGAAGTATTCGACGACATGCTGCTCAACGTCGACGGATGGCTGTGCGAGATCAAGGATGTGCAGATCCGCGACGGACTGCACATCCTGGGCCAGGAACCCGTCGGCGACGCCGAGGTCGAACTGGTCCTGGCGATGCTCCGAGCCCGGCAGATGTGGGGCGGCGAACAGACGGTCCCCGGACTTCGCGAAGCTCTCGGCCTCAGCGAGGACGGCGACGAGGAACGCACGCGTGTCGACAGCATCGAGGCCGTGGCGCACGGGCTGGTCGCGGCCATGCAGGCCACGCTTTGGAATCCGGACGAGGCCGAGCGCGTCGCTGGCGAACACGGCGACGTGGTCGCAGAGATCTTGAAGTTCGCAGCCGCCGAGGTGGTTCCGCGTCTGCGGGGAACTTCCCGCGAGATCGAGCAGGTGCTGCACGCTCTGGACGGCGGATTCATCGCGGCGGGGCCGAGCGGTTCACCGCTACGCGGTCTGATCAACGTGCTTCCCACCGGGCGCAACTTCTACTCGGTGGACCCGAAGGCAGTACCGTCCAAGCTGGCCTGGGAGACCGGTCAGGCCATGGCAGAATCCCTGCTCGCACGCTACCGCCAGGATCACGGCGAGTGGCCGAAATCGGTCGGCCTCTCGGTGTGGGGCACCTCGGCCATGCGCACCTCGGGCGACGACATCGCCGAGGTGTTCGCTCTGCTCGGAGTCTCCCCGGTGTGGGACGAGGCCTCGCGCCGGGTGACGCGCCTCGAGGTGATCGACCTCGACGAGCTCGGCCGCCCTCGCATCGATGTGACGGTACGGATCAGCGGCTTCTTCCGTGACGCATTCCCGCATGTGCTCGCCCTTCTCGACGACGCGGTTCGGATGGTTGCCGCATTGGACGAGGAGCCCGAGCAGAACTACGTCCGTGCACATGCGCAGGCCGATCTGGCCGAACACGGTGACGAGCGACGTTCCACGACAAGGATTTTCGGATCCAAGCCGGGAACGTACGGTGCCGGGTTGCTTCAGCTGATCGACAGCAAGACGTGGCGCAGCGACGACGATCTCGCTCAGGTGTACACCACCTGGGGCGGCTTCGCCTACGGCCGCGGACTCGACGGAGTACCCGCGTCGGACGACATGCGCACCGCGTACAAGCGTATTGCCGTGGCCGCCAAGAACACCGATACCCGTGAGCACGACATCGCAGATTCCGACGACTACTTCCAGTACCACGGCGGCATGGTCGCGACCGTTCGCGCGCTGACCGGAAAGTCGCCCGAGGCGTACATCGGCGACAGCACGCGTCCGGAATCGGTACGCACGCGCACACTGTCGGAGGAAACCGCGCGAGTGTTCCGTGCCCGCGTGGTGAACCCCAAATGGCTCGAGGCCATGCGCAGGCACGGCTACAAGGGCGCCTTCGAGATGGCGGCGACGGTGGACTACCTGTTCGGTTACGACGCCACCACGGATGTCGTGCAGGACTGGATGTACGAGAAGCTGGCCGAAACGTACGTGCTCGACGAGCAGAACCAGAAGTTCATGCAGCAGTCGAATCCTTGGGCACTGCACGGCATCGCCGAGCGCCTGCTCGAGGCAGTGGAGCGAAAGATGTGGGCCGAGCCGGACAAGCAGGTTCTCGACGGCTTGCGCCAGGTGTACCTGGAAACCGAAGGAGAGCTCGAGGGGGAGTAGCGACGTACCCTTCTCTGTATGACTGCCACCTTCGAGGACATTGCCAAGGGCAAGTACGTACTGCTGACGACGTTCAAGAAGGACGGCACCGCCGTACCGACCCCGCTCTGGGGTGCGCTCGACGGAGATCGGCTGCTGGTGTGGACGGTGTCGGATTCGTGGAAGGTCAAGCGCATTCGCCGCAACTCGAAGGTTCTGCTCGCGCCGTGCGACATGCGCGGCAAACCCCAGGGCGACGCGGTCGACGCGACAGCCGAGATCCTCGATGCATCCGGCACCGAGAAGGCTCGCGCGGCGATCGTGTCGAAGTACGGCATCCTGGGCTGGCTCACCGTGAAGGGCAGCGTTCTTCGGCGGGGCAAGAGCGGCTCGGTCGGGCTCGCGATCACTCCTGCGTAACCGGTCTGCACGACGACACCATCGTTGGTATGCGCAGTTCCGAATGCTTCATGAGGCGGCTTCCCCTGCTGCCGGAACGGAGCACCACGTGCCTATTGCAGTGACCGATTACAACCATGTCCGACTTACCGTCAGCGACATCGACAGATCCCGATCGTTCTACGACTCGGTGTTCGGCTTCGAGGTCGCCTACGCCTGGGATCCCGACGCGGACGAGGAGACCAAACAAGCCCTGTGGTTCCTCTTCGGCGGTGTGATCTACAAGTTCGGCGGGGGTTTGCTCGGTCTGCGCCCGGTCGCGCCGAGCGACGACACCTTCGCCGAAGATCGTTGTGGGCTGGACCACCTCAGCTTCACCGTCGATACCCGTGCCGCGCTCGAGGATGCAGTCAAGACGCTCGATGAGCTCGGCATCGCGCACGAGGGCATCAAGGACGCAGGGCCCGGACTGTCCATCGTGGAGTTCCGCGACCCCGATAACATCGCTCTCGAGCTGTCCGGACCCGACAAGTAACGGTCGGACGCAGGGCCTGCGGGAACGACCCCGCAGACCCTATTGCGCGGCGCTGACCGAGGACATGTGAAAGTCCGGAATGCGCAGCGGCGGCATTGCCGTGCGAGTGAACCAGTCCTTCCACTCGCGCGGCAGTGTCGCCTCCGTCCGTCCGGCCTCGGTGACACGTCGCAACAGATCCAGAGGACTCTCGTTGAACCGGAAGTTGTTGACGGCTCCGATGATCCGGCCGTCCTCGATGGCGTAGACCCCGTCGCGGGTGAGACCCGTGAGCAGCAACGAGGTCGGATCGACCTCTCGGATGTACCACAGTGTCGTCAGTAACAGCCCGCGCTCGGTCGACGCGACCATAGCGTCGATCCCGGTGTCGCTGCCACCGGTGAGGATCAGATTCTCCCCGGGTACGGCGACAGGTACCTCGAACTTCCGGGCTGCGGCGCGGGTATACGCCAGTGCCGCGATCGCGCCGTCCCGGATCCAATCGACGCGGTCGATGCCGAGACCGTTGTCGAACACCGACACTGCATCACTGGACGAACCCGCCGCGACGAACGGCGCGTATCCGAGACCGGGCTCGCGCGGGTCGGAGTGCAGCGTCAGCGGCAGCTCGGTGAGCGTCTCGCCGACTCGGGTCCCGCCGGCCCGCGAGAGTGCCGTGCGCCCCTCCTGGGCCCCGCGCCCCTCCATGGTCCACATCAGGTAGATCATCAGATCGGCCACGGCGGAGGGCGGCAACACCGTGTCGTACCGACCGGCGGGACGCTCCACGATGTTCTGCGCCCAGCCCAGCCTGGTGGACAATTCGTCGAGCATCGATGCCGCCGACACGTCGCGGAAATCGGCTGTACCTTTCCCCACCCAGGCACTCGCCCCGGACCGCTTTCCGTTGATCTCGATCGACCCGGTCGGCTGTGTGAACGTGCGTCGCACTCCGGTCGAGGTTCCGAGCCACACGTTGTCCACGCGATGCTCGGCGAATCCGTACAACGTGTCTCGGCCGTCGAATCCGACGTTCAGTTCCGTTGCCAGAGAACCGAACACGTCGATGGACGTGTCCTGCGCGCGTCGATCCCAGCCGTCCGGCTCGGAATCGGGGCTCAGCAGCGGCATCGCGTCGTCGGCAGGCTCGGCGGCGCGGGCCGCTGCTTCACTGGCACGCACGATGTCCGCGATCTCGTTCGGATCGACACTGGTGGACGACACCGAACCCACCCGCGCGACGTCCCCGTTGCGGACGATGGACACCACCACCCACTGCCTCGAAGTGGAGACGCCGTTCGTGGTCATCGAATTGCCCGCCCACCGAAGCGTCGCGTCGCTGGAGTCGGTGACGAGGACGACGGTGTCGTCGACGCTCGCGAACGCCAACGCACGTTCGATCACCTGCTGCGGCTCGATCATCGACCTGCCTCCGATCGGGTGTTGAGGACGTTGACCCCGCGGAACAGTGCGACCGGGCAACCGTGACTGACCGCGGCGACCTGACCGGGTTGGGCCTTGCCGCAGTTGAACGCCCCACCGAGTTTCCAGGTGGAGCGACCTCCGAGCAGTTCCATCGAACCCCAGAAATCCGTCGTCGTTGCCTGATAGGCGACGTCGCGCACCTGGCCGTCGAGCACACCGTTTCGAATCCGGTAGAAGCGTTGTCCGGTGAACTGGAAGTTGTACCGCTGCATATCGATCGACCACGATTTGTCGCCGACCACGTAGATACCGTCCTCGACCGCGGCGATGACCTCCTCGGTCGACCGATCGGTGTCGGGATCGGGCTGCAACGACACGTTCGCCATGCGTTGGATCGGAACGTGATGTGCGGAGTCGGCGTAGGAGCATCCGTTGGACCGTTCCAGTCCGAGCCTCGGGGCGAAGACCCGATCGAGTTGGTAGCCGACGAGTGTTCCGTCGCGAACCAGATCCCACTTCTGCGCGGCCACGCCGTCGTCGTCGTAGCCGATACTGGCGAGACCGTTCACCTCGGTCCGGTCTGCGGTGACGTGCATGATGGGTGAGCCGTAACGCAAGGTTCCGAGCTGATCGGGTGTGGCGAAGGACGTCCCGGCGTAGGCGGCCTCGTACCCGATCGCTCGGTCGTATTCCGTTGCGTGTCCGATGGATTCGTGGATGGTGAGCCACAGGTTGGTGGGATCGATGACGAGATCCGTCGGACCTGCCACCACCGACGGGGCCTTGACCTTCTCGGCCAGCCACTCCGGGATGCGCGCGAGTTCGTCCGCCCAGTCCCACGTGCTGTGTTCACCGAGGTGTTCCCAGCCACGTCCGACGGGCGGTGCCAATGTCCGCATCGAATCGAACGCACCGGCCGCTCGGTCCACGGCAGTGGCCTCGAACTGCGGGTGTAGTCGTACCCGTTGCTGAGTGATCGAGCTACCCGCCGAATCGGCATAGAACGACTGTTCCTTGACCTGCAGCACCGACGCCGTGACGTGGTCGACGCCGTCGGAGGCGGACAACCTGGCCGAGTACTCGGCCAGCAGCGCCACTTTGTCGGTGGTGGGAACGTCGAACGGGTCGATCTCGTACTGCGAGACCCAGACCGCGTCCGAGTACACCGGTTCGGGCGCGAGTTCGACCCGTTCGCGGTTGAGCACGCGTAACGCCGTCGCCACCTCGGCCGCACGCCGCGCCGTGGTGGCAGCCGCGTCGGTACTCAGCTCGGCGTGAGAGGCGAAACCCCAGGTGCCGTCGACGACCACCCGCACCGCCAACCCGATTTCCCCGGCGTCGACGGCGGATTGCACAGAGCCGTCCCGCAGTGCAATCGACTGGGTCGTCAGCCGCTGCACCCGGAAGTCCGCGTGCGAGGCCCCGGCCGTGCGCGCCGCGCTCAGGGCTGCGTCGGCCAGTTCTCGCAGGGGGAGGGCGAGGAAGTCGGCGTCGACCGACCGGTCCGATGGTGTCGTCACCACGGTGACGCTAGCCGAATTGTTGCCAGCCGAGGCGTAGGACCATGCCGATGACAACGACGAGCAACACGATCCTGACGAAGCCTGCGCCACGGGCGACCGCCGTCCTCGAACCGAGTACCGCACCGACGACATTGCAGGCCGCCATCGCAGCACCGAGTTGCCAGTACACGCTGCCGGTGAACGCGAAGTAGGCCAGCGCACCGACGTTGGAGCCGACGTTGATCACTTTCGCCATCGCGGCACTGCGGACGAATTCGGTGCCCAGCATCGTCGCGAAGACGATGATGAGGAAGGTGCCGGTCCCAGGACCGAGAATGCCGTCGTAGAAGCCGATGCCCGCTGCGGCGAGGCCGATGACGATCAGAACCTTGCGGTGTGTCGGGGGCGACGGTGCCGCGGTGCGGCCGATGGTCGGTCGGCAGGTCACCAGTACCGCAACGCCGACCAGCACGACCATGATGATCGGCACGAAGAGGTCACGGTCGATCAACGACACCGCGGCAGCGCCCGCCGCCGAGGTCGTCGCCGCGATCGCACCGGCAGGAACGAGCACCTTCCAGTCGAGCGAGACCTTGCGGGCGAACGTGACGACGGCGGCGACTGTTCCGAAGACTGCGGTCGCCTTGTTGGTCGCGAGGGCTGCTTGCTGCGTCAGTTGCGGTGCCACGAGCAAGATCGCCGGCAACAGAATGAGACCCCCTCCGCCGACCACGGCGTCGACCCATCCTGCTGCTGTCGCGGCGGCCATCAACAATCCCCAGTCCGCGACAGTCATACGGCAAACTCAATCACATGCGTCGATTCAGCCTGTGGCTCCGTGGCCAACCGTTCGTGGCCGACGCGTTGCTCGCCGGTGGGCTTTTCGTCATCGAGATCCTCGTGTTCGTCAGTTCGGCCGACGGCCTGAACGGGCCGTTGTTTCTGACCTTCTCGGTGGTGCTGACCGTTCCCGTCGCGTGGCGGCGTCGATTCCCCAGGTCCGTGGCGGCCGTGGCGCTCGTCTCGACGTTCGTCGCCGACGTGTGGGGAGCCATGGTCGGGGATACCTCCAACGGCCATCCGGCCGCACTGGCGTTGCCGATCATGCTCTACACCCTGGTGGCCTACGTGGGCCGCGCGCAGGGGGCCGTCTACGCCGCCGGTGTGGCCGCCTACTCGGTGTCGTCGTTGTTGCTCTTCCACCAGCCGTTGTTCACGACGCTGCTGTTCAGCGCTCTGCTGTACGCACTGTCGTGGGTCGCTGCCGAATTCCTCGGTGCCCGACGCGCATACGACGAGGCGATGGAAGCCCGACTGATCGTGGCCGAGTACGACCGGGATCGCCGCGCCGAGGAGGCCGTGCTCATGGAAAGGACACGTATCGCGCGCGAGCTGCACGATGTCGTCGCCCACGGGGTGAGCGTGATGGTGGTCCAGGCCGACGGGGCGTCGTATGCGATCCGGCGCAACCCCGAACGTGCCGAGCAGGCGGTGGCCAACATCTCGGCGACGGGCCGACAGGCGCTGGCCGAACTGCGTAGGACGGTCGCGCTGCTGCGGACGACCCCCGACGCGGACGACATGCCCGAGTACGGCACGGCCGGTCTGGCCCGCGTCGTGGAAATGATGAGTCGAGCGGGCCTGAACGTCGAGTTGGAACAGACGGGCAATCTCGACGACATCAGTCCGGCGATCAGTCTCGGCGTACACCGACTCGTCCAGGAATCGCTGACGAACGTTCTTCGGCACGCCGGCCATGCCCCGCGAGCCGTCGTGCGGGTCGCACGCGAAGCAGACACCGTCACCGTCGAAATCTCCGACAACGGCACCGGCAATGCGGCACCACCGACCGGTGGCGGAGGACACGGACTCGTGGGGATGCGGGAGCGAGTCGCGGTGTTGCAGGGCACGTTGCAGGTCGGTCGTACACCCCAGGGCTCATGGCTCGTGCGGGCGAGACTGCCGATCGAGTAGGCGTTAGGTTGTGTCGGTGCCGATCACCGTTGTCGTCGTGGACGACCAGGAACTGATGCGAATGGGCCTGAACATGGTGCTCGAAGCCCAGGACGACATCGAGGTGGTCGGTGAAGCGTCCGACGGCTCCGGTGCCATCGAAGCCGTGGCACGGCTGGCGCCCGCCGTGGTCTTGATGGACGTCCGCATGCCCGGGATCGACGGGGTCTCCGCCACTCGAGCGATCACCGAATCAGGATCGGACACCAGGGTTCTGGTCATGACTACGTTCGATCTCGACGAGCACGTACTCGGTGCGCTCAGGGCAGGAGCCAGTGGATTTCTGCTCAAGGACACACCGCCCGAGGATCTGGTATCCGCGATTCGGAGCGTGGCTGCGGGTGACGCCGTCGTATCACCGAAAGTCACGAAGAGGCTGTTGTCGCGGTTCGTCGAGCGCACCGAGCCGGCCGTCGACCCATCGGTACTGGACGGCCTGACCGGGCGTGAGCGAGAGGTCATGGCGCACCTGGCAACCGGGCTGTCCAATGCCGAGATCGCGACGGTGTTGCACCTGTCCGAGGCAACCATCAAGACCCACATCGGCCGAATACTGACCAAGCTGGGAGTACGTGACCGAGTGCAAGCCGTCGTACTCGCCTACGAATCCGGCCTCGTCAGACCTGGATCCTGAGAATCTCCCGGCAAACAGGACGCATCGGGAGAAAAACGACTGTGCCGGACGTTGTACGGACCAAGCGAAGAAAGGACCGTCATGCTCGCTCTGTTCGTGCTCTACGTCGTGGTCGAGGTCGCAGCCCTGGTCGCTGTGGGCAGTGCACTCGGTGTGCTGTGGACCGTGGTGCTGCTCATCGCCGGATCGTTGGTCGGTTCGTTGCTGGTCCGTTCGCAAGGCCGGCGGGTACTGGACGGCCTGCGACGCGCATCGCAGGGTGAACGCTCGGCCGAGGGAGCCGTGGCCGACGGCGCACTCTTCGCTGCCGGGTCGGTGGCCATGTTCGTGCCCGGCCTGGTGACCACGGTGGTAGGCCTGTTGCTGTTGATCCCACCGACTCGCTGGCTGCTCCGGCCTGCCGTGCTGTGGGCGGCCGCGCGGTGGCTGCCCCGAGTCGCGGCGTCCACTCGGCGCATGCGCCCCACGGTCATCGACGGTGAGGTACTCGACGACCGTGCGGCCGGCGAGAATCGCGGACCACGAACCACCGGACCGTCGCTCGTTCTCGAGGGTGAGGTGATCGACCCGGGCCGCGTCGATCCCGCTGCCGGGGATTTCCCCAAGCCCCACCGGTAGGGGCAGACTGGTCGCTCGTGACCACCGAATTGTTCTGCGGCGGACGGATCTACAGTCCTTCGGCTCCCGATGCCACCGCCATGGCCGTGACCGACGGAATCATCAGCTGGATCGGTGAGGATCGCACCGGACGAGCCTTGCATCCCGGCGTTCCCGTCATCGATCTGGCCGGTTCTTTCGTCGCTCCGGCCTTCGTGGACACGCACGTTCACGTGACCGACCTCGGACTGTCGTTGATCGGCCTGGACCTGAGCCGGTCCACGTCGGTCGAGGACTGCGTACGCATGGTGCGAGAACATGCGGCATCCTCGGAAGACGACCTGATCTGGGGTCACGGTTGGGACGAGTCCACCTGGTCCGAACAACGTCCTCCCACCACCGCCGAACTCGATGCGGCTGCTCCCGGACGAGCGGTGTACCTCACCCGAGTCGACTCGCACTCGGCCGCCGTATCCACCCGCTTGCGGTTCGCCGCGTCCGCTGCCGACGCCACCTCCGGCTACTCCGAACAGTCTCCACTGACCGCAGACGCGCACCATCGTGCTCGGCAGACCGCTCGCTCGCTGCTCACCGCCGATACCCGACGCCGGGCCAGGGCTGCTGCGCTCGATGCAGCCGCGGCGCACGGAATCGTCGCGGTCCACGAATGTGCAGGACCGGTGGTGTCGGGCATCGTCGATTTCCGAGAACTCATGAACACCGAGCACGGCGTCGAAGTACGCGGCTACTGGGGCGAGCTGGCAGATACCCCCGAACGCGCCCGTGACTTGCTCGAAGAGACCGGTGCCCACGGATTGGCAGGCGATATCTTCGTCGACGGATCCCTCGGGTCGCACACCGCATGGTTGAGCTCGCCGTACGCCGATGGTCCCGGAACCGGGGTGTCGTACGCAGATGTCGACGCGATAGCTGCACACATCGCCGCCTGCACGACGGCCGGAATTCAGGCCGGCTTCCACGTCATCGGCGACGCCGCGGTGTCGGCCGCCGTCACTGCATTCGGCCGGGTGGTCGCCGATCTGGGCACACCCGCCGTCGCGTCCTGCGGACACCGGCTCGAGCACGTGGCGATGGTGTCCGCGCAGCAAGCCGACCTGTTGGCGTCATGGGGCGTCATCGCCAGCATGCAGCCGGCGTTCGACGCGGCGTGGGGCGGAGCCGACGGCCTCTACGCCGCACGTCTGGGTGCCGAGCGCGCTGCCGAACTCCACCCGTTCGCACGCTTGGCGTCTGCGGGAGTCTCGCTGGCGTTCGGCTCCGATGCGCCGGTGACGTCCCTCGATCCGTGGGCGACGGTCCGGGCTGCGGCGAACCACCGCACTCCGGGGAGCTCGGTGTCGCCGCGTGCGGCGTTCTCGGCTGCGACGCGCGGTGCATGGCGGGCGGGGGGAGTGCGCGACGGTTTGGCCGGAACATTGGTGCCGGGCGCCCCCGCGTCCTTTGCGGTATGGGACGTGGACGAACTCGTCGTGCGAGCACCGAAGGACAGCGTTCAACGGTGGTCGACCGACCCCCGTGCGGGCGTGGCACCGCTGCCCAGCCTCGAGGCGTCGTCCGTCGGTCCCCGCTGCTCGATGACGGTGCACCGTGGACGGGTCGTTCATGAGCAGTGAGAACTCCTCGACTGCGCGACTGACCCGGCTGTACGGGCCTGCGCTGTCGACCGTCCTGGCTGCCGTTGCCGGCGCGCTCGTCTTCGCCAGTTTTCCGCCGCGAACGCTCTGGTTTCTGGGACCCATCGGCATCGCAGTACTGGCACTGGTTCTGACGGGGTTCGGCGGTCGGCGATCGGTGTCGCTGAAAGGCGGATTCGGATACGGCTACGTGGCCGGCCTCGCCTTCTTCGTTCCTCTGCTCCCGTGGATCGGCGTCTACGTCGGCCCGGTGCCGTGGCTCGCGCTGGCCGCAGCCGAATCGTTATTCCTCGGTCTGTTCGGTATGACGGCCGTGCTGGTTGCGCGCAGTGCGTGGTGGCCGCTGTCGATGGCACTGATGTGGAGCGCCGCCGAGTGGCTTCGGTCGAGCGTTCCTTTCGGAGGATTTCCGTGGGGCCGGCTGGCGTTCGGACAACCCGAGGGCTGGTTGCTTCCGTTGGCGAGCGTCGGAGGCGCACCGCTGCTCAGTTTCGGGGTCGCGCTCACCGGTACCGGACTGGCCGCGCTGATGCTGACACTCACGCGTCGCGTCACCGCCCGATCGCTCGTCGGACCGGTCGTGACCACGGCGATCGCATCGATCACTGCGGTGTCGCTGATCCCGACTCTGCACACGAACGACACCGGGGACGGCGATCGCACGGCGACGATCGCTGCCATTCAGGGCAGTGTTCCTCGCCTGGGGCTGGACTTCAACGCGCAGCGACGCGCGGTACTGGACAACCACGTGCGCGAGACGATGGCGCTGGCCGCCGATGTCGACGCGGGCAGGCAACCCGCGCCGGATCTCGTCGTGTGGCCGGAGAACGCATCGGATATCGACCCGCTGCGCAACTCCGACGCTGCGACGCTCATCACGCAGGCGTCGGTTGCCGTCGGTGCCCCGATCCTCGTGGGCACCGTCCTGGTCAACGCGAACAACACGAACACCAATTCCGTCATCGCATGGAACGGTGCCGACGGACCAGGGGAGCGGCACGACAAGAAGATCATTCAGCCCTTCGGTGAATACTTGCCGTACCGAAGTTTTTTTCGGCTGTTTTCGGAATACGCCGATCGAGCGGGGTATTTCGTTCCTGGAAATGGAAACGGTGTCGTACACGCTGCAGGAATAGCGGCCGGAATAGCCACGTGCTACGAAGTCGCATTCGATCGGGCCCTCGACGAGTCCGTTCGTTCGGGTGCGCAATTCATCGCGATCCCTACCAACAACGCCACGTTCGGCGATACGGAAATGACGTATCAACAGCTGGCGATGTCGCGGGTGCGAGCCGTCGAACACGGACGCACCGTCGTGGTTGCGGCGACGAGCGGCGTCAGTGCTGTAGTCGGACCCGAGGGGAACGTCCTGCAGCAAACCCCGCTGTTCGAGCCGGATGTACTGGTATCGACGGTCGAACTGCGGAGCTCGCTCACACCGGCAACACGCATCGGTTTCGGCGCGGAGCTGGCGCTGATTCTGGCCGCGGCAGTGGGGTTGATCGCGACGCTCGTCGACGTCCGACGTCTGCGGCTTCGTGAATGAAACAATCGTCAAGTTCGTTCGGGTCGACATTCGGCGCATCGACGGTCCGAATCACTATCATTCGTTCGATGTAAAAACGGTGGCCGGGTGGCGCACACAAGCAATCCTGTAACAAGCTTCCCCGAACAATCGATGCCCACTAGGACTACCGCACAAAAGAACTTCGCCGATGTTGTATCTTTGTAAGCCGCTGGAGGTGTTGGAGGTCCAGGATGCGGCCGCCGTCGTACCCCCGAACGCCGCCTCGGTCACGATGTCAGGGGAGTGAACAATCGGCATCGATGCCGCGTCCGGATCGAGCGCCTGACAGGGAGGGGGAACCGTGTTCCTGAGTTCACGGACACCGTCGATCGGCTCTACTTCGCGTGAGGTTCCCGCGATGCAGCCCGCCCGGTGAAAACGGGGTTCTTCCCTGTTTCAATCCGACAAGCTCCAGGCGACGAATCCAAACAGCCCCACAACCGCCATCGAGTGTGTGTGGACCGATACGAACGCAGACCAGAACGGACGCCAGAATTGCTCAATCGCGCGCAGACGCCGCCGCGGCCGAAGATCTCTCACCCGGCCGAAGGCTCCGATTCCACGGGTTCGACGTCGGTTTTTGCCGGTGCCTCCGTCCCGCCGAAAGGCAAGTGAATGCGCGCAGTGACCACCGGTGGCTCGCAGGTCCCGCCGACCGGAACAGGGTTCGACAATTCCTTCCCGCTGTCCTCGGCGCAGCGCGGAATGTGGTTTGCGCAACAACTCGCGCCTGACGTCGCTGTCTGTATCGCCCAATACGTCGATCTGCGCGGACCACTCGACATAGCGGTTCTCCAGGAGGCGTCGGCCCGCGCCGGGCACGAGTTCCAGTCGGCCTACCTGCGCCTGGCCCAGGTCGACGGGGAGCCGGTTCAGACGGTCGACCACGGCATAGATCAGTCGGTGCACTACCTGGATCTTCGCGGCGAAGACGATCCGATGGCGTCGGCGCTGGCATGGATAGACGAGAACTACGTCAAGCCGGTCGACATGGAGAACGATCCGCTCGTCGACAGCTGGATCCTTCAGGTCGAGGACGAACGCAACCTCTGGTACAGCAAGATCCACCACGTCGCCCTCGACGGCTACGGTGCCATGACACTGGTCCAGCGCACCGCAGCGCTCTACACCGCAGCGGTCGAGAATGTCGAACCCGAGCCGAACAAGGCAGCCGAACTTCGGCGACTGTACGACCTCGATCAGGAGTACCGGACGTCCACTCGTTTCGAGACGGACAAGGAGTACTGGACATCGAGGGCCGCGGGCATCCACGACGGTGCCACGCTGTCCAACACACCCGGTCGTACCATCGCGGCCAGCAAGCTGCGCAGTGTCGCACTGCCCGATGACGTCGTCACCGAACTCGAAGCGTCTGACTCGACGAAGGGCGGGACGGCCGCCGCGGTGTTCATCGCTGCATTCGGCTGTTACCTCTCGCGCATGACCGGGCGAGAAGACGTCCTGGTCAACATCCCCGTGTCCGCGCGCACCACGGCCCTCCTCCGTCGATCCGGCGGAATGTTGGTCAACGTCGCACCCATTCCGATGCGCGTCTCCGAGAAGGCCACCGTCGGTGAACTCGTACAGCAGGTACAGCTCGAGCTGATGGGTGCGTTGCGGCACCAGAGGTTCAGCATCGAAGACATCCGGCGCGAGTTGGCAGCCACGGGAAGCGACAAACAACTCGCCGGCCCGATGGTCAACATGATGCTGTTCCATCAGCAGATTCAGCTCGGCTCGATCGTCGGCGAATTCAACATCGTCACGTCCGGCCCGGTCGAGGACCTCCTCGTCAACGTTTACCAGAGCGGTACTCCTGCAAGAACATTCGTCGATTTCCGGGCAAACCCCAACCGCTACGACGACAACGACCTGACGACGCATCACTCCAGTTTCGTCGACATGGTCACCGAATTCATCGCGTCCGGCCCGGACGTGCCCGTCCTGCAAGTTCATCCGGACAGCGCCCTCGAAGGTCGCCGCCGCCGTCGCGCTGCGGCGCACGTAGCCCACTGGGTCGATCGACTGGCCGATGCACCGGACCTGCTCGCGCTGCCGACCGACCGCCCCCGGCCTTCGCGCATCGGGCATGTTCGCGCATCGCACGAGGTTGCCCTGGGGTCCGCAGCGTGGGATGCCGTGAGCCGACTCGCCGACGACAGCTCGACCACCCCGTTCGTCGTGCTCGAATCCGCTGTGGCCGTTCTTCTTTCGCGTCTCGCATCCACCGATGACGTCTCGATTGCAGTACCCTCCGGCCGCGGCGAGACGGTTGTTCTGCGCACCCGCCCCGACCGCCGCCAGTCGTTCTCGTACTTCGTCGGCACCACCGCGGCAGAGTTCGTCGATGCGTCGGCCCACGCCGATGCCACCTTCGCCGAGATAGCCCGAGCACTCGGCTCGGCCGAAACCGGCTCGCACAACCCCCTCGCCCAGGTCGCGCTCCGCTTCGGGGAGTCTCCGCTGCCGCGCGACGGAATAGATTTCGATCTCGTCGTCACGGTTCACGAGTCCGAATCTCCGCATGTCGTCATCGATTACGCCACAGAACTGTTCGATGCCGGCAGTGTTGCTCAGATCGGTCGTCGTCTGGTGCGCATCGTCGACGCACTGACGAATGACCCACAGCGTGCCGTCGGTGACGTGGAATTGCTCTCCGCCGCCGAACGTGCGCGTCTCGCTCCGGTTCGTGGTCCGCGTTCTGTTGCGGGTGTGGTGTTGCCGGAGTTGTTGGCTGGTGCGGTCGGTGTTGCTGGTGTCGGTGGTGTTGCGGTGGTGTCGGGTTCGCGGGTGCTGTCGTATGGGGAGTTGGATGCGGCGTCGTCGCGTTTGGCGCGGGTGTTGATGTCGTGTGGTGTGGGTCCGGGGTCGTTCGTGGCGTTGGCGTTGTCGCGGTCGGTGGAGTCCGTGGTGGCGGTGTGGGCGGTGGCGAAGGCCGGTGGTGCGTTCTTGCCGGTGGATCCGAATTATCCGGTGGATCGGATCGAACACATGTTGGTCGATTCCGGTGCTGTGGTGGGTGTGACGTTGGGTGCGCATCTGGATGCGGTTGCGGGTGTGGGTGGGGTGTCGTGGGTGGTGCTCGACGATGCCGATGTGGTGGCGGATCTGGCGTTCGCTTCGCCTGCTCCGGTGTTGGATGCCGAGCGTTCGGGTGTGTTGCGTCTCGATGATGCGGCGTATCTGATCTATACCTCGGGGTCCACGGGTGTGCCCAAGGGTGTGGTGGTCACTCATCGTGGTGTGGGGAACTTGGCTGCCGAGGAGCGGGTTCGGTTCGGTGTGGGGCCGTCGTCTCGGGTGTTGGCGTTCGCGTCGCCGAGTTTCGATGCTTCGATTCTCGAGTTCGTGTTGGCGTTCTCGGGTGGGGCGACGATGGTGATTGCGCCGGCGATGGTGTTCGGTGGGGTGGAGTTGGCGTCGTTGTTGGCGCAGGAGCGGGTCACGCATGCGTTCGTGACTCCGGCGGCGTTGGCGTCGGTGGATCCGGTGGGGTTGGATTCGGTGGAGGTCGTGGTCACCGGTGGTGATGTGTGTGCGCCGGAGTTGGTGGCGCGGTGGGCGCCGGGTCGGCGGATGTTCAATGCGTACGGTCCGACGGAGGCGACGATCTTCTCGTCGATTTCGTCGGCGTTGGTGGTGGGGGAGTCGGTCGATATCGGTTCGCCGACGATCGGTTTCGCGGAGGTGGTGTTGGATGCGCGGTTGAATCCGGTGCCCGTGGGTGTGGTGGGTGAGTTGTATCTGGCGGGTCCGGCGTTGGCTCGTGGGTATCACGCGCGGTCGGGGTTGTCGGCGGAGCGGTTCGTGGCCAATCCGTTCGGTGGTGCGGGTTCGCGGATGTATCGCACCGGTGATGTGGTGCGGTGGAATGCCTCGGGTGCGTTGGAGTATGTGGGGCGCAGCGATTTTCAGGTGAAGGTGCGTGGTTTCCGCATCGAGTTGGGTGAGATCGATTCGGTGTTGGCGGCTGTGTCGGGTGTCGATTTCGTGGTCACTGTCGGGCGTGAGTCCGCGGCGGGGTCGACGGTGTTGGTGTCGTATGTGTTGCCGGTGGCCGGTGCGTCGTTCGATGCCGGTGTGCTGCGGGATCATGCGGCGTCGGTGCTGCCTGCGCACATGGTGCCCTCGGCGTTCGTGATGTTGGAGTCGATCCCGTTGACTCCGGCCGGCAAACTCGACCGCAAAGCCCTCCCCGAACCCGAGCTCGGTTCCCAGAGCACAACGGAGTCGCCGGAAACCGAGTACGAGGCGGCTGTGGCTGCCGTGTTCTGCGACGTACTGGAGCTCGATCGTGTCGGCGTCACCGACAGCTTCTTCGATCTCGGCGGAAACTCCCTTGTCGCAACACGTTTGATCGCCCGCGTCAACGCAGCTCTGGGTACGGATCTGCGGGTTCTCGATCTGTTCGAGGCATCGACGGTGCGCACCCTCGCCGACCGTGCGGAGTCGACGGGCGCATCGCTGCACCGTCGCCCGGCACTGGTTCCCGCCGATCGGCCGGAGTCCGTTCCGCTGTCGCTGGCGCAGCAACGCATGTGGTTCATCAATCAGTTCGATGCATCCTCGCCTGCGTACAACATTCCTCTCCTCGTTCGTCTGTCGGGCCGGCTGGACGTCGATGCGATGTCCGCTGCCGTCGGCGACGTGCTGACTCGACACGAGTCGCTGCGCACGGTGTTCCCCACAGTGGGCGACCTGCCGAACCAGGTGATACTTCCGCCCGAGAACGTCACCGGACCGAACCTTCCGCTCCGTATCGTCGACGTGGCTGCAGAGGCAGTCGATGCGCTCGTGCGTAGCTCTGCCACAACGGGATTCGATGTCACCGTCGATCTGCCCTTCCGCGCGGTTCTGTACCGCACCGGCCCGGAGAGCTTCGTGCTCTCGATCGTGGTCCATCACATCGCGGCAGACGGCGCCTCGATGGCACCGCTCGCCCGCGACGTCATGGTCGCCTACAGTGCTCGATCCGCGGGTTCGCAGCCCACGTGGACGCCACTGCCGGTGCAGTACGCGGACTTCGCGCTGTGGCAGCACGCCGTGCTCGGCGACGAGAACGACCCCACGTCCGTGGCAGCGCGCCAGATCGAGTTCTGGAAGTCCGCGCTGACCGACCTTCCCGACGTACTACCGATGCCGCTCGATCGGCCACGCCCCACCCGTCAGTCGATGCGCGGAAGCGTCACACCGTTCACCATCCCGGCCGATGTCGCAGCTCGCCTGTCTTCGGTTGCTGCCGAACACGAGTCGACTCTGTTCATGGTGGTGCACTCCGCTCTGGCCGTGCTGCTCGCGCGCCTGAGCGGCACCCAGGACATCGCCATCGGCACCCCGATCGCCGGCCGAGGGGACGCAGCACTCGACGATCTCGTCGGAATGTTCGTCGGAACCCTCGTTCTCCGCACGCAGGTCGAGCCACAGGCAAGCTTCGCCGAACTGCTCGCCGGCGCTCGTAGCTCCGACCTCGCGGCCTTCGACAACACCGACATTCCGTTCGAGCGGCTCGTGGACGTACTCGATCCCGCCAGGTCCACCGACCATTCACCCCTGTTCCAGGTGCTCCTCGAGTTCCAGAACAACGCCACCGCCGTGCTCGAGCTACCCGAACTCGTCGTCGAATTCGAGGAGATCGGTACCGACACTGCGAAATTCGATCTGCAGCTTCGCGTCGACCAGGAACCGGTCGACGAGTCCGGGGCCCTGTCCGCGTCGTTCACGTACGCAACGGATCTGTTCGATCCCGAGACCATCGACCGTTTCGTCGACCGGTTCCTGAGGATCGTCGCGACCATCGGCAGCTCCACGGACGTTCGTACCGGCGACATCGACATTCTGTCCCCGGCCGAACGAGAACTCGTCCTGTTCGAGTGGAACGACACCGCACGTCTCATCGAGGATCCGCTCCACCGACAGCTCCCTGCCGGGACCGTCGACATGACTCTGAGCAGTCTGTTCGACCGTCAGGTGCTACGTAGTCCGTACTCGACCGCCCTCGTTTTCGAGGACGAGCACATCACCTACCTGGAGCTGGACGAGCGCGCCAATCAGCTTGCGCGACATCTCATTTCACTGGGCGTGGGGCCCGAGTCCCACGTCGGGCTCGCGATTCGACGTTCGATCGATCTGCTCGTGGGTATGTACGCGATCGTCAAGGCCGGCGGTGCCTATGTACCGATCGACCCCGATCACCCGGTCGAGCGATCGTCCTACGTGCTGTCGAGCGCTCAGCCGGTGTGCATTCTCACCACGAGCCGCGATTGGATCGACATCGCGGTCGCCACTCCGGTTCTCGCGGTGGATCTTCTCGACGTCTCCGATCGCGACCGCTCCTCGATCACCGACCAGGACCGCCTCGGAAGCCTGCACGGAGCCGACACCGCCTACGTGATCTACACCTCCGGCTCCACCGGCCGGCCCAAGGGCGTCGCCGTCACGCACTCGGCCATCGTGAACCGACTGCTGTGGATGCAGGACGAGTACCACCTCGCGCCCGCCGACACGGTGTTGCAGAAGACCCCGGCCACGTTCGACGTATCGGTGTGGGAGTTCTTCTGGCCCCTACAGGTCGGTGCCAAGCTCGTCGTGGCGGAGCCCGACGGCCATCGCGACCCGGTGTACCTGTCGAAGATCATCGCGGCCGAACACATCACCACCGCGCACTTCGTGCCGTCGATGCTCGCGGTGTTCGCAGCCGGAGCTCGGGCTGCGGACTGTGTGTCACTACGACTCGTCTTCTGCAGTGGTGAAGCACTTCCGCCCGCCACCGCCGCTCAGTTCGCGCAGTTCTCGCAGGCCGAGCTGCACAACCTCTACGGTCCTACCGAGGCCGCCGTCGACGTCAGCTACTACCACGTCACCGGGCATGACGGCGTGTCCATTCCCATCGGTTCACCGGTCTGGAACACCCGTCTCTACGTGCTCGACGCGTCGCTTCGACCGGCCCCGATCGGTGCTCCCGGCGAGCTGTACCTGGCCGGAGTTCAGCTCGCTCGCGGCTATGTCGGCCGCGGCGATCTCACCGCCGATCGCTTCGTCGCCGATCCCTTCGGCGAGCCGGGTGATCGTCTCTACCGCACCGGCGACCTGGTTCGTTGGCGCGCCGACGGCGAACTCGAGTACATCGGCCGTACCGACTTCCAGGTGAAGCTCCGTGGTCTGCGAATCGAGCTTCCCGAGATCGAAGCGGTGCTGCTGCGCTCGGAGTCCGTCGCCCAGGCGATCGCTCTGGTGCACAAGGATCCGAACACCGGTGAGACGTTGGTGGCCTACGTGGTCTCCGCGTCCGGTCATGCCGTCGACTCGGCCGAGGTGATCGCCGAGGCCGGACGCCGGCTGCCGGGGTACATGGTGCCCTCGCACGTGGTCGTACTCGACTCACTTCCTCTCAACGCCAGCGGCAAGCTCGATCGAAAAGCGCTGCCGGCCCCCGAGTTCACCGTTGCCGCGCACGAATTCGTCGGACCGGAGAATCCGGTCGAGGAAATCGTCGCGGGTGTCTTCGCGGATCTGCTCGGCGTCGCACAGGTCAGCGCGACCTCGAGCTTCTTCGAGATCGGCGGTAACTCGCTGATCGCGATGCGCCTCGTTGCACGCGTCAATGCCGCCCTCGGAACCGACATCGGCATCAGGGATCTCTTCGATTCCCCGACTGTCCGATCGCTGTCCGCGGGCATCGATGTCAGCACACAGGACTCCGCACCGACGCCTCGGTTGGTGCCGCAGGAACGGCCCGCGGTGGTGCCGCTGTCGCTGGCACAGCAGCGGATGTGGTTCATCAACCAGTACGACACCGAGTCGGCTGCCTACAACGTCGCATTCGCGATGCGCCTGAGCGGCATCCTCGACGTCGACGCGATGCGCTCGGCCATAGCGGACGTGCTCACACGCCACGAGTCTCTTCGAACGATGTTCCCGCTCACCGACGACGGCCCCGTGCAGTCCGTCCTCGACGTGGCATCGGCCGTACCGGACCTGACTCCGGTTCCCGCAGAGGACGACCGGCAGGTCGCCGAGCTGATCGGTGCCGCCGCCGGTGCCGGCTTCGACGTCGTGGCCGACGTTCCGTTGCGCGTCCGCCTGATCCGTCAGGACGAGAACGAACACGTACTCGTCATGGTGGTCCATCACATCTCCTCCGACGGCTTCTCCAGCGCGCCGCTCGCCCGCGACCTGATGGTGGCGTACAGCGCCCGAGCTGCAGGTCATGCGCCGAGCCAGGAACCGTTGCCGGTGCAGTACGCCGACTACGCGCTGTGGCAGCGCCGTTTCCTCGGCGAGGAATCCGATCCCGACTCCCTGATGGCGAAGCAGGTGACGTACTGGGTCGATGCGTTGGCGGGAAGCCCGGAAGTGCTACCGTTGCCGACCGATCGTCCGCGTCCGGCAGTGGCGTCCTTGCGCGGCGACACCGTCTCGTTCGCGATCGATCCCGCAGTGCATGCTCGGCTCGTCGCCGTTGCTGCGCAGCACAATTCGAGCTCGTTCATGATCGTGCACGCCGCTCTGGCCGTGCTGCTGTCACGGCTGTCCGGCACCGAGGACATTTCGGTCGGCACACCGATCTCCGGTCGAGGCGATGCCGCACTCGACGAGCTCGTCGGCATGTTCGTCAACACGCTCGTTCTCCGCACCCAGGTTCCCGGGTCGACTCCGTTCGAGGATCTGTTGGCGGATGTGCGCACCGTCGACCTGGCGGCCTTCACGCACGCGGACGTGCCGTTCGAGCGGGTCGTCGACGCCGTCGATCCCGCCAGGTCCACCGCTCACGCCCCGTTGTTCCAGGTGATGCTCGAGTTCCAGCACACCGATCGACCGACGGTGACCTTGCCCGGGCTGTCGATCGAGGGCATCGAACTGCCCAACGACATCTCCAACTTCGACCTGCAGCTCACGGTCTCCGAGGAGTTCGACGCGTCCGGAAACCCGGTCGGCATCGAAGCCAGTTTCCGTTACGCCACAGAACTGTTCGATGCCGACACCGTGCGCCTCATGTCCGATCGTCTGGTGCGGATCCTCGACGCCGTGACGGCCACGCCGTCCGTTCGCGTCGGCGACATCGACATCCTTTCGACCGACGAGTACTCCGCGTTGGCTCCGGTTCGTGGTCCGCGTTCTGTTGCGGGTGTGGTGTTGCCGGAGTTGTTGGCTGGTGCGGTCGGTGTTGCTGGTGTCGGTGGTGTTGCGGTGGTGTCGGGTTCGCGGGTGCTGTCGTATGGGGAGTTGGATGCGGCGTCGTCGCGTTTGGCGCGGGTGTTGATGTCGTGTGGTGTGGGTCCGGGGTCGTTCGTGGCGTTGGCGTTGTCGCGGTCGGTGGAGTCCGTGGTGGCGGTGTGGGCGGTGGCGAAGGCCGGTGGTGCGTTCTTGCCGGTGGATCCGAATTATCCGGTGGATCGGATCGAACACATGTTGGTCGATTCCGGTGCTGTGGTGGGTGTGACGTTGGGTGCGCATCTGGATGCGGTTGCGGGTGTGGGTGGGGTGTCGTGGGTGGTGCTCGACGATGCCGATGTGGTGGCGGATCTGGCGTTCGCTTCGCCTGCTCCGGTGTTGGATGCCGAGCGTTCGGGTGTGTTGCGTCTCGATGATGCGGCGTATCTGATCTATACCTCGGGGTCCACGGGTGTGCCCAAGGGTGTGGTGGTCACTCATCGTGGTGTGGGGAACTTGGCTGCCGAGGAGCGGGTTCGGTTCGGTGTGGGGCCGTCGTCTCGGGTGTTGGCGTTCGCGTCGCCGAGTTTCGATGCTTCGATTCTCGAGTTCGTGTTGGCGTTCTCGGGTGGGGCGACGATGGTGATTGCGCCGGCGATGGTGTTCGGTGGGGTGGAGTTGGCGTCGTTGTTGGCGCAGGAGCGGGTCACGCATGCGTTCGTGACTCCGGCGGCGTTGGCGTCGGTGGATCCGGTGGGGTTGGATTCGGTGGAGGTCGTGGTCACCGGTGGTGATGTGTGTGCGCCGGAGTTGGTGGCGCGGTGGGCGCCGGGTCGGCGGATGTTCAATGCGTACGGTCCGACGGAGGCGACGATCTTCTCGTCGATTTCGTCGGCGTTGGTGGTGGGGGAGTCGGTCGATATCGGTTCGCCGACGATCGGTTTCGCGGAGGTGGTGTTGGATGCGCGGTTGAATCCGGTGCCCGTGGGTGTGGTGGGTGAGTTGTATCTGGCGGGTCCGGCGTTGGCTCGTGGGTATCACGCGCGGTCGGGGTTGTCGGCGGAGCGGTTCGTGGCCAATCCGTTCGGTGGTGCGGGTTCGCGGATGTATCGCACCGGTGATGTGGTGCGGTGGAATGCCTCGGGTGCGTTGGAGTATGTGGGGCGCAGCGATTTTCAGGTGAAGGTGCGTGGTTTCCGCATCGAGTTGGGTGAGATCGATTCGGTGTTGGCGGCTGTGTCGGGTGTCGATTTCGTGGTCACTGTCGGGCGTGAGTCCGCGGCGGGGTCGACGGTGTTGGTGTCGTATGTGTTGCCGGTGGCCGGTGCGTCGTTCGATGCCGGTGTGCTGCGGGATCATGCGGCGTCGGTGCTGCCTGCGCACATGGTGCCCTCGGCGTTCGTGATGTTGGAGTCGATCCCGTTGACTCCGGCCGGCAAACTCGACCGCAAAGCCCTCCCCGAACCCGACTGGTCCGCTCAGGTCACCTCGGGACGCGACGCCGACAATGCCGTCGAGAAGACGCTTGCCGGTTTGTTCGCCGAGGTGCTCCGCCTCGATCGCGTCGGAGTCGACGATTCCTTCTTCGCTCTCGGCGGAGACAGCATCATGTCGATTCAGCTCGTCTCCCGCGCGAAAGCGGCAGGGCTGGCTCTGTCGCCGCGAGATGTGTTCGAGCACAAGACCGTTGCTGCGCTGGCCGAGGTCGTCGCCGCCGGCGACGGGACCGTTCCGCTCGTGCTGGACGAGCTGCCCGGCGGTGGCGTCGGAGACGTCCCGCTCACCCCGATCGTGCACTGGATGCTCGACCGCACGTCGGTTCTCGACAAGCACACGCAGACCGCCGTGCTGACACTGCCGTCCGATATCGAGCTCGACGTTCTCGAAGCAACCGTTCAGACCGTCCTCGATCACCACGACATGCTCCGTGCAGTTCTGCACCGTGCCGGAGAACCGTCGATGGAGGTGCTCCCGATCGGTTCCGTGACGGCGCGGTCCGTCGTCCGCCGGGTGGAGTCGAACAGTGTTCGCGGACCGGAGTTCTCGGATCAGGCCAAGTCGGAAGCCGCTGCAGCAGTGGGTCGTTTGGCACCCGACGCCGGTGTCATGATCCAGATGGTCTGGTTCGACGCAGGCTCTGAGGGCAGCCGCCTGCTCGTCGTCGCGCACCACCTGGTGATCGACGGCGTCTCGTGGAGAATCCTCGTGCCCGACCTCGCGTCGGCGTGGGCTCAGATCATCGGCGGCAGCACACCGGAACTGGCCCCGGTCGGTACCTCGATGCGTCGTTGGGCGCACGGTCTGCGTGAGGTCACCGCAACCCGTTCGGCCGAGCTCGCAGTATGGCGCGATGCGCTCGCCGATCCCGATCCGCTCATCGGTTCGCGCGCACTCGACCGCGAGATCGACGTCTACCGAACGGTGGACAAGGTCGAGGTGACCCTGCCGACCGATGTCACCGAGGGGCTGTTGACGGCTCTGCCCGAGGCGTTCCACGGCAGCGTCAACGACGGTCTACTGGCCGCCCTGGCTCTGGCGACCGCCGTGTGGCGACGAAACCGCGGTGTCGTCGTGTCCGACGCACTCATCTCCCTGGAGGGCCACGGTCGTGAGGACCATGTGGTTCCGGGAGCCGATCTCAGCCGCACCATCGGTTGGTTCACCACCATCTACCCACTTCGACTGACCCTCGACGGGATCGACCTCGACGACGCTCTCGCCGGCGGGGACGCGGCCGCAGCGCTGGTCAAGTCCGTCAAGGAGCAGCTGCTCGCCGTTGCCGATCACGGTATCGGGTACGGCATGCTCCGCTACCTGGACGAGGAGGCCGGTGCGACACTGCGTGACTTCCCGGCACCCCAGGTCAGTTTCAACTACCTCGGTCGGTACAGCACCGACGTTCCGGACGAGCTCCGCGGACACGGGTGGCTGCCGGTCGACGACTCCGGCGTCGGCGATTCCCAGGACGAGGACCTGCCGGTCGCCGCTGCACTCGACATCAACGCGGTCACCACCGCGACGCCGACCGGACCTCGGTTGGAGGCGACCTTCGCATTCCCGACGGGCGTGCTCGACGCCGACGAGGTCACCGAACTCGCCCAATTGTGGAAGCAGGCTCTCACCGCGCTGACGCAGCTCGCTCAGCGACCGGGGACCGGCGGTTTCACCCCGTCCGATCTCGATCTGGTCAGCCTCGACCAGAAGTCCATCGACGATCTCGAGCGGGTGTACCCGACTCTCGACGACATCTGGTCGATGACGCCTCTGCAGGCCGGTTTGCTCTTCCATGCCGAACTGTCGGATCAGTCCGTCGATGCCTACATCGTGCAGCTGGTGCTCGACCTCCGCGGGGACGTCGACGAGGCTCGCTTCCGCCGCGCTGCCCAGGCTCTACTGCGGCGCCACGCGAACCTACGCACGGCGTTCGTCCACAACAACGACGGCGAATCCATCCAGATCGTGCATCACGACGCCGATGTGCCGTGGACCTCGGTCGACCTGTCGTCGCTGAACGTCGACGATCGCGCAGCCGAGCTCGAGCGAATCGAACACGACGACCGCGCAACACGATTCAACATGGCACAGGCGCCGTTGCTGCGCTTCATGCTCGTGACGCTGGCCCCGGGCGAGTGGCGTCTGGTGATGACCAACCACCACATCCTGCTCGACGGATGGTCGACGCCGCTGCTCCTGAAGGACCTGCTCACGCTCTACGTCGTGGACGGCGACGACGCCGTTCTTCCGCGCGTACCTGCGTACCGCGACTATCTGTCGTGGTTGTCGCGGCGTGATCACTCGGCAGCTCGTGCAGCATGGACGGAGGCCCTCGCGGGTCTCGCCGAACCCACCCTGCTGACGCCGGTCGAGAGCCGTCGCCAGGAGTCGACCTTGGCCGGCCGCGCGTTGGTTTCCTTGGACATCGAGCAGACCGAGCGACTGCGCAGTCTCGCCCGAGCACGCGGCATCACGATGAACTCGATGGTGCAGGCTTCGTGGGCGATGGTGCTGGGCACGTTGACCGGTCGCACAGACGTCGTGTTCGGTGCCACCGTCTCGGGACGTCCGCCGGAGGTCTCGGACATCGAGTCCATGGTCGGTCTGTTCATCAACACGCTGCCGGTGCGCATCGTGCTGGATCCAGCCGAGACACTCGGCCAGTACCTCGATCGAGTGCAGGCCGAACAGGCTTCGCTGCTCGATCACCACTACCTGGGCCTGACCGATATCCAGCGTGCCGTCGGTCCCGCGGTCGCGTTCGACACGCTCACCGTGTTCGAGTCGTATCCGATGGATCGCGCGGGCCTGTCGGCCGAGACCGATCTCGCCGGCATGCGGGTGCACGACGTGCACGACGGCAGCGACACCGCACAGTATCCGCTGACCCTGGTCGCGATGGTCGACGACCGATTGCACATCGAAGCCAAGTATCTGCCCGAGCTGTTCGAGCACAGCGTCGTCGTCGCTACGGTCGACCGAATCGTGCGTGTTCTCGAGGCGATCGCGACCGACACCGACCAACGGGTCGCATCGCTGTCGCTACTGTCCTCGGAAGAATCGAACAGGCTGGCCCCGGTACGTGGTCCCGCTTCCACGATCGCGCGTCTCCTGCCGGACATCCTCACCGATGCCGCAGCCCGCAACCCCGGTGGTGCGGCGGTGTGGAGCGCAGGTCGGACACTGACCTACACCGAATTGGACGCTCGGTCGTCCGCGTTGGCGCGTGCGTTGATCGCCCGCGGAGCAGGCCCGGAAACCGTTGTGGCGCTTGCTTTGCCGCGCTCCATCGAATCGGTCCTCGCAATCTGGGCCGTGGCCAAGACCGGTGCGGCCTTCCTGCCGATCGATCCGAGTTACCCCCGTGATCGAGTCGAGCACATGCTCGTCGACTCCGGCGCATCCATCGGCGTCACGTCGACCGAGCACGTCGGTGCCGTCGAGGGTCTGGGCTCGGCTACGTGGTCCGTCCTCGACCACGACGACACTCGCCGCGATCTCGAGAACCGCTCGACCGCGCCGGTTCTCGACTCCGACCGCACTCGACCGGTACACGTCGACCAGGTCGCGTACTTGATCTACACCTCCGGCTCCACCGGAGTTCCCAAGGGCGTCACCGTCACTCATCACGGCTTGGCCAACCTGGCCGAGGAGGAACGATCTCGTTTCGAGGTGACTCCGAACGCTCGGGTTCTCGCGTTCGCGTCGCCGAGCTTCGATGCGTCCATTCTCGAGCTGGCCATGGTGATCTCGGGTGCCGCCACGATGGTGATCGCACCCACCTCGGTCTACGGCGGCGTGGAGCTCGGCGAGCTCTTGGCACAGCAGCACGTCACGCATGCGTTCGTGACTCCCGCGGCCCTCGCCTCGGTGGACCCCGACGGTCTGACCGAACTGAGCGTCGTTGCAACCGGTGGCGACGTGTGTCCGCCCGAGCTCGTCGCACGGTGGGCACCCGGCCGGCGCATGTTCAATGCGTACGGCCCCACGGAGGCCACCATCTTCTCCTCCGTCAGCGACCAGCTGCACGTGGGCTCGCCCATCGATATCGGCTCGCCGACAATCGGTTTCGGCGAAGTAGTGCTGGATTCGCGTCTGCATCCGGTACCGGTCGGTGTCGCAGGAGAGCTCTACCTCGCCGGCCCCGCCCTGGCGCGTGGCTACCATTCGCGATTCGGTCTGACGGCAGAGCGGTTCGTCGCGAACCCGTTCGGCGAGCCCGGCGAGCGTATGTACCGAACCGGCGACGTCGTGCGGTGGACCGAGTCGGGCACCCTCGAGTACGTCGGACGCAGCGACTTCCAGGTCAAGGTGCGCGGTTTCCGTATCGAGCTCGGCGAGATCGACGCGGTGCTGACCGATGATCCGTCAGTCGAATTCGCTACGACGATAGGTGTCGACGGACCTGCGGGTAACACGATCCTGGTCGCCTACGTTCTTCCGCGGCCCGGCCATGAAATCGATGTGACGACGCTGCGCACGCGCGCGTCGAGTTCGCTTCCGACACACATGATTCCGACGGCATTCGTTGCTCTGGAGTCGATCCCACTCACGCCTGCGGGCAAGCTGGATCGACAGGCGCTGCCCGCCCCGGATCTGCACCTCGGCAGCGACTCGCGCGCTCCCCGCAACGAGACCGAGCGAATCATCGCCGAGATCTTCGGCGAGGTGCTCGGCGTCGACAGCGTCGGCATCGACTCGAGCTTCTTCGATCTCGGTGGAGACTCACTCAGCGCCACCCGCCTCACCGCTCGGGTGAATGCGGCCCTCGACACTGCCGTCAGTGTTCGTGCGTTGTTCGAGGCACCCACGGTCGAGTCGTTGGCGGTACGAGTGCACAGCAACCCGGCCGGTGCCGCGCGCCGTCCGGCGCTCACCGCGAAGCCTCGCCCGAGCTCGATTCCGTTGTCGATGGCTCAGCAGAGAATGTGGTTCATCAACCAGTTCGACGTGGACTCGGCCGCCTACAACATCCCGCTCGCGGTTCGGTTGACAGGCCGTCTCGATGTCGAGGCAATGAACGCTGCGATCGGTGACGTGCTGGCGCGGCACGAGTCGCTGCGCACCGTGTTCCCCTCGCACGGCGATCGGCCCGAGCAGCACATTCTCGGCACCGACGCGGCGACGACCGATCTGCACGTCGTCGACGTCGATGCCACCGACATCGTCACCGCGATCTCGTCCGCCGCCGCCCGCGGATTCGACGTGTCGAAGGACCTGCCCTTCCGGGCCGTTCTGTACCGGACGGCACCCGAGGATTTCGTGCTGTCGATCATCGTGCATCACATTGCCGCCGACGGCGCGTCCATGGCACCGCTGGCCCGAGACGTCATGGTGGCGTACGGATCTCGCGTGTCGGGAGTAGCTCCGATGTGGGCACCGCTCGACGTTCAGTACGCCGATTTCGCGATGTGGCAACGCACGGTTCTCGGCGACGAGTCCGACCCGAGCTCGGTGGCAGCACAGCAGCTCGAGTTCTGGAAGTCCACTCTCGCGGATCTACCCGAGCTGCTGCCGCTTCCGCTCGACCATCCTCGCCCGGCACGCCAGTCAATGCGCGGCAACAGTGTTCGGTTCGAGATCGAGCCAGACGTCCACGCCGGCCTGGTGGACCTCGCCCGCGCGAACGACGCGACCGTGTTCATGGCCATGCATGCAGCATGGTCGATCCTCATGGCTCGCCTCAGCGGGACCGAGGACATCGCAGTCGGCACGCCCATCGCCGGGCGTGGCGACGCAGCGCTCGACGATTTGGTCGGCATGTTCGTCGGGACTCTGGTTCTGCGCACCGAGGTAGCGCCCGATCTCTCGTTCACCGAGCTGCTCCGCCGGACCCGTGCCGCGGACCTGGCGGCGTTCGACAACACCGACGTGCCGTTCGAGCGTCTCGTCGACGTCCTCGATCCGGCCCGTTCCACCGACCACTCGCCGTTGTTCCAGGTACTGCTCGAATTCCAGAACAACACCTCGGCCGCACTGGAACTACCCGAACTCACGGTCGAGGCCGTCGACATCGACGCCCACGTCGCGAAGTTCGACCTCCAGCTGACCGTCGCGGAACGGTTCGACGACTCCGGCGCTGCGGCGGGTATGACCGCTGCGATCACCTACGCGGTCGACCTGTTCGACGAGACCTCCGTGGACGAGTTCTCGACTCGATTCGGTGCCGTCCTCGCCGGCGTGACCACCGATCCCGACCGTGCTGTCGGCGACATCGACATCCTGTTGCCGGGTGAATTCGACGCCATGGCCCGGCAGTGGAACCACGACGGCCACGCGGCGACCGATGCGACACTGGCCGATCGCTTCGCTGCTGCCGCTGCGCAGTTCCCCGAAGCGCACGCAGTCGTGTTCGGCGATCGCTCGCTGACCTACGCCGAGCTGGACGACCGCTCGAACCGACTTGCACGAATCCTCGTGGATCGGGGTGTGACGTCGGAGTCCCTGGTGGCGGTTGCGATGCCGCGCACCGAGGAGCTGATCGTTGCTCTGCTGGCGGTCGTCAAATCCGGCGGCGGCTACCTCCCGATCGACGTCGGCTATCCGGCCGACCGGCTCGCCTTCATGCTCGACGACGCGTCACCGGTCTGTGTGATCTCCACGGTCGCCGACAGTGCAGCGGTGCCCGCATCCGATGTCGAAATGCTGCTGGTCGACGCACCCGAAGTGGTCGCCGAACTGGCAAGCGTGTCCGGTGCCCCGCTGACCGACGCCGACCGTATCGGCACCACCGATGCCGATGCGATCGCCTACGTCATCTACACCTCGGGCAGTACCGGACGTCCCAAGGGTGTGCAGATCGCGCACCGCAACGTCGCGACGCTGTTCGCGAACACCACGGATCTGTTCCACTTCGACGACAACGACGTGTGGACCATGTTCCACTCCTACGCGTTCGACTTCTCGGTGTGGGAACTGTGGGGACCACTGCTGCACGGCGGCACTCTCGTGGTCGTCGACTACTACACCGCACGCTCGCCGGAACTGTTCCGCGAGTTGCTGATTCGTGAGAAGGTCACGGTTCTCAACCAGACGCCGACGGCGTTCTACCAGTTTGCCGAAGCCGATCGTGTGGCAGCCGCGGCCGGTGGATCCGCCGACGGATCGGACGCACTGTCGCTGCGGTACGTCATCTTCGGTGGAGAAGCACTCGATCTCGGGCAGCTCGGTCGCTGGTACGCACGGCACGAGGAGACGTCGCCGACTCTGGTCAACATGTACGGCATCACCGAGACGACGGTCCACGTGAGCCATCTGGCTCTGACCGAGCAGTTCGCGGCGTCCGCTTCGGCCAGCGTCATCGGCCAGGCGATCCCGGCGCTGCGTGTCGCAGTGCTCGACACCCGTCTCAATCCTGTTCCGCCCGGCGTCGTGGGGGAGATGTACGTCTCCGGGGCACAGCTCTCTCGCGGCTACCTCGGCCGAGCAGGGCTGTCCGCAACGCGTTTCGTTGCCGACCCTTCCGGCGATGCGGGTGCGCGTATGTACCGCACCGGTGACACCGCCAGATGGAACCGCGATGGGGCTCTCGAATATCTGGGTCGAAGCGACATGCAGGTCCAGTTGCACGGCTTCCGTATCGAACTGGGCGAAATCGAAAGCGCGCTACTGGCATTCGACGGGGTAGCTGCTTCCGTGGTAGCCGTCCGCGACGACGGTTTCGGTGACCGTCTGATCGGCTACGTCGTGGCCGAGGCCGGTCGCGCACTCGACCATGCGGCCGTTCTCGACTTCGTGGGCAACTCGTTGACCTCGTACATGGTGCCCGCAGCGTTGATCGTCCTGGACGAGCTGCCGCTGACCGCCAACGGCAAACTCGATCGCCGTGCACTCCCGGCACCGGACTTCTCGGCAAACGTCACCGAAAGCCGTTTGCCTGCAACCGAAGTCGAATCGATCCTGGCCGGTCTCTTCGCGGACGTTCTCGGGCTCGACAGCGTCGGCGTCGACGATTCGTTCTTCGCACTCGGCGGCGACAGCATCATGTCGATCCAGTTGGTCTCGCGCGCCAAGGCGGCCGGGCTGGTGCTGGCTCCCCGCGACATCTTCGAGCGCAAGACCGTGGCCGCTCTGGCCGAGGTCGCTGTTCTCGGCGGCGACGCCGTGGTGCTCGAGGAACTCGACGGTGGGGGAGTCGGCCCGATGCCGCTCACCCCGGTCGTACGGTGGATGTTGGACCGCAGCACCGAATTCGGCCGTTACACACAAACAGCGCTGCTCCAGCTTCCGGTCGGCATCGAGCGCCAGACGCTCGAACGCACGGTGGCAGCGGTGCTCGATCGTCACGACATGCTGCGT
Source organism: Rhodococcus sp. IEGM 1354 (assembly GCF_030056855.1). Classification (NCBI taxonomy): domain Bacteria; kingdom Bacillati; phylum Actinomycetota; class Actinomycetes; order Mycobacteriales; family Nocardiaceae; genus Rhodococcus; species Rhodococcus sp. IEGM 1354. The sequence goes on along the minus strand of NZ_JASHKT010000004.1, from coordinate 226,699 downwards.
GCGCGCCTCTACCAGGACGCGGACGGGGAGTGGCACGAGGAAGTGGCTCCGGTCGGAACAGTCTCGGCTGCGAGCGTCCTTCACGCGGTCTCGGTCGAATCCGTCGACGGCCCCGAATTCTCCGTCGTCGCCGCGGCCGAGCTCGACGCCGCTGCCGATCGTCTGGTTCCGGCCGACGGCGTCATGGTGCAGATGGTGTGGTTCCAGAGCCCCAGTGGCTCGGGTCGACTGCTCGTGGTCGCGCACCACCTCGTGATCGACGGCGTGTCCTGGCGCATTCTGGTTCCCGACCTCGCCACGGCATGGAGTCAAATCGTCGCAGGCCAAGAGCCTGCACTGGCTCCGATCGGTACGTCGATGCGTCGGTGGTCCACCGGACTCACCGAGGTCACGGCCGCCCGAACCGACGAGCTCGGACTGTGGCGTCGGATCCTCGACGGAGCCGACCCGACGATCGGTTCTCGCGCGCTCGACAAGAGAATCGACGTCGACGCCACCGTGCAGCGTGTCCGCACGTCTCTGCCGGTCGAGGTCACCGAGCGCCTGTTGACCACTGTCCCGGACGTGTTCCGCGGCAGCGTCAACGACGGCCTGCTGGCTGGTTTGGCTCTGGCCCTGACGGCGTGGCGTCGCGAACGCGGCGATGCGGTGCGGGACGCTCTCGTGACTCTCGAGGGCCACGGCCGCGAGGACGCGGTGGTGCCCGGTGCCGATCTCGGTCGGACCGTCGGCTGGTTCACCACCATCTTCCCCGTGCGTCTCGATCTCGGGTCGCTCGACGTCGCCGACGCTCTGGCGGGCGGCGCGTCGGCCGGTGCCCTGGTCAAGACCATCAAGGAACAGCTGCTCGAGATCCCCGATCACGGCATCGGCTACGGCATGCTGCGGTACCTCGATGCCGCTGCAGCCGAGGCTCTGTCCGGCTTCGCCGCCCCACAGGTCAGCTTCAACTACCTCGGCCGGTTCTCCACCGGATCCACCGAAGGCATGGACGACGTGGGTTGGATCCCGGTGGCCGACGCGGAGCTCGGCGACGCGCAGAATCCGGACATGCCGGTGCCTGCGGCGCTGGACATCAACGCTGTCACCACCTCGACCCCCGACGGCCCGCAGCTCGACGCGACGTTCGCCTTCCCCGCGGGCGTTCTCGACGCCGACGAGGTCGGCAGGTTGATCGAACTGTGGACGCAGGCCCTCACCTCGATCACCGAGCACGCCTCGGCCGACGGTGCGGGCGGCTTCACGCCGTCGGATCTCGAGCTGGTAGACATCGATCAGACATCCATCGATGCTCTGGAAGAGCAGTTCCCGAAGCTCGACGACGTGTGGTCGTTGTCGCCTCTGCAGGCCGGCTTGCTGTTCCACGCTCGCCTGGCCGGCGAGATCGGCAGTGCCGGTTCGGGTGTCGACGCGTACATGGTTCAGCTGGGCCTCGAGCTCCGGGGAACGGTCGATGCGGCGCGGATGCACGCTGCTGTCGACAAACTGGTCTCTCGCCATCCCAACCTGCGAGCAGCGTTCGTACACAACAGCAACGGCGAGTCACTGCAGATAGTGCAGAGTTCGGTCACTGTTCCGTGGTCCGAGATCGATCTTCGGGGGGAGCCCGATGTCGAGGTGGCCCTCGAGGCAGTTCTCGAGGCCGACCGTGCGGTGCGCTTCGAGATGGACCGGGCGCCGCTGCTGCGGTTCACGCTCATCACCCTGGCCGACGATCACTGGCGTCTGCTGCTGACCAACCACCACATCCTGTTGGACGGGTGGTCGACGCCACTGGTCGTCAAGGAACTCATCACGCTCTACGTCACCGAGTCCGACGACTCGATGCTGCCGCGCATTCCTGCCTACCGGGACTACCTGGCGTGGATGCGCCAACGCGACGTGGCGATCTCCACCGCGCAATGGGTCAGTGCCATGGCCGGCGTGGAAGAACCCACGCTGTTGGTCACCGACGATCGTGGCCGGCAACTGTCCACCGTGTCGCAGGAGACCGAGCGGTCGTTGTCGGTCGAGACCACCGCGGCACTGCGTGACTTCGCTGCTCGCCGTGGATCGACCCTCAACACCCTCGTCCAGACCGCATGGGGCGTCGTGTTGGCCACCCTCACCGGACGCGAGGACGTCGTGTTCGGTGCGACGGTGTCGGGTCGTCCGCCGGAGGTTCCGGGTATCGAGGGCATGATCGGGCTGTTCATCAACACCCTGCCCGTCCGTGTCACGCTGGACCGGAGCGAAACGCTGGGTGCACTGGTCGATCGGGTTCAGGCCGAGCAGGCATCGCTGTTGGATCACCACTACCTCGGCCTGACCGATATCCAACGCGCAGCAGGTGCAGGCGTGGCCTTCGATACCTTGACGGTGTTCGAGTCGTACCCCGTCGACCGCGCCGGCGCTTCTGCGGCAACCGATTTCGCCGGTATGCAGGTCACCGACATTCTCGGAACCGACGCAGCGCACTACCCGCTGACTCTGGTCTCGTCGGTCGACGAGCGCCTGAACCTGAAGGCGAAATACCTGCCGGAACTGTTCGACGTCGATGCCGTGCACGCCATCGTCGATCGAGTCGAGCGTGTGCTCGACGCCGTGCTCGAGGACGAACAGCAGCCACTGGGACGGCTGCGACTGCTCGGCGACGCCGAGTTCGCCTCGCTGGCACCGGTGTTCGGACCCGAAGGACGCTCGGCCCGGCTGCTGCCGGAGATCTTCTCCGACGCTGCCGCGGTGAACCCGGACGCCATCGCACTGCGCAGCACCGACGGCGAAATGACGTACCGAGAATTGGACCGTCGGTCCAACCGACTCGCTCGAATTCTGCTGGGCCACGGCGTGCGCACCGAGACCTTCGTGGCGCTCGGTATCGCACGGTCGATCGAATCGGTACTGACGGTCTGGGCCGTCGCAAAGTCCGGCGCGGCATTCGTACCGGTGGATCCGAACTACCCGGCCGATCGCATCGAGCACATGTTGGCCGACTCCGGAGCAACGTTCGGCGTCACCACCCGCGCCCATCTCGACGACTTGCCGTCGACCGTGCCATGGATCGTCCTCGACGATCTGGCGACGGACGGCCCGAACGCAGTGAGCGACGAGCCGATCGACGCCACCGAGCGGAACGGACGCATCGCCTTCGAAAGCGCGGCGTACACCATCTACACCTCGGGTTCGACGGGTGTGCCCAAGGGTGTCGTCGTCACGCACTCCGGTCTCGACAACTTCGCAACCGAGCAGCGCGAGCGATACCGAATCACGAAAGATTCACGCACTCTGCATGTCTCGTCGCCGAGCTTCGATGCATCCGTGCTCGAGTACCTGCTCGCCTTCGGCGTCGGTGCGACGATGATCATCGTGCCGCCCACCGTCTACGGCGGCGACGAACTCGCGGCGCTGCTGGCAGCGGAGTCGGTCACCCACGGCTTCATCACCCCGTCGGCTCTGGCGTCGGTCGACCCGACCGGGCTCGACACGTTCGCCGACGTCGTCGTCGGCGGCGAGGCCGTGCCGGCCGAGTTGGTCGCGAAGTGGGCACCGGGCCGGAATCTGTACAACGGTTACGGTCCGACCGAGGCCACGATCATGTCCAACATCAGCACGCCGATGACTGCAGGTGACACCGTCTCGATCGGTGGTCCCGTTCGCGGCGTGTACGAGGTCGTGCTCGATTCACGACTGCAGCCCGTTCCTGTCGGCGTCGCAGGTGAGCTCTATCTCGCGGGTGTCGGACTCGCCCGCGGTTACCACAATCGATTGGGCCTGACGGCGGAGCGATTCGTCGCCGACCCGTTCGGCGCACCCGGTGCACGGATGTACCGCACCGGAGACGTGGTGCGGTGGTCGCCCGATCTGACGATCGAATACGTCGGTCGAAGCGATTCGCAGGTCAAGGTTCGTGGCTTCCGCATCGAACTCGGTGAGATCGACGCTGCGCTCGCATCGCATCCGTCCGTGGACTTCGCCGCGACCTTCGGTACTCCGGGTCCGTCGGGAGCGACCGTCCTGGTGTCGTACGTACGAACCACCGAGGACGCGGCGGACGCGTTCGATACCGGTGTCCTACGTGACCATCTGGCCGGCATGTTGCCGTCGCACATGGTTCCCGCAGCCATCGTCGTGCTCGACGCCATTCCGCTCACGCCGGTCGGAAAACTCGATCGGTCCGCGTTGCCGGTGCCCGAGTTCGGGTCGGCGACGTCCTTCCGCGAGCCGAGCACGCCGGCCGAGCTCACCGTGGCCGCTGTGTTCGCCGAGATTCTCGACGTCGATCGGGTCGGTGCCGACGACAGCTTCTTCGAGCTCGGTGGAGACTCACTCAGCGCCACCCGTGTCATCGCTCGCGTCAATGCCGAACTCGGCACCACGATCGGCGTGCGCACGATCTTCGAGATGCCGACTGTCGCCGGATTGGCGAGCGCGGTCGGCGCAACGTCCACACGGACGCAGCGTCCGAATCTCGTTGCGACACAACGTCCTGATCACATCCCGCTGTCGCTCGCACAGCAACGCATGTGGTTCATCAACCAGTTCGACACCACCTCGGCGGCGTACAATGTGCCACTGGTCGTCAAGTTGACCGGGCAGCTCGATACTGCGGCCCTCGCCGCGGCAGTCGTCGACGTCCTCGAGCGGCACGAATCGCTGCGGACGACGTTCCCGGACGGACCGGACTTCCCGGTCCAGCTCGTACATCCGGCCGTTGAGGTAGCTCCGGTGGTCGAGCCGGAATCGATCGATGCCGGTGTGCTGACCGACCGGGTGGCGCACCTGGCAGGTCGCGGATTCGACGTGACCACCGAGATTCCGGTGCACGTCGAGCTGTTCCACGTCGTCGGTGCCGATACCGATGCCGAGCCCGTCTTCGTACTGGCGATGGTGGTGCATCACATCGCGGCCGACGGAGCCTCGATGGCACCGCTGGCACGAGACGTGGTGCTCGCGTACTCGGCGCGCACCGCGGGAGGAGCGCCGGGCTGGGAGCCCTTGCCGGTGCAGTACGCCGACTACACGCTGTGGCAGCGTTCGTTGCTCGGTGACGAGAAGGACGAGTCGAGCGTGGCCGCGGCCCAGCTCGAGTACTGGTCGACAGCGCTCGCAGGTCTACCCGATCTGCTGCCGTTGCCCACCGATCGACCGCGGCCCACCACGCAGGATTTCCGGGGTGGCCGGGTTCGCTTCACCGTCGACGCCGAGATCCATCGGGCACTCGTCGAGATCACTCGCGAGCAGAACGTCAGTATGTTCATGGTGTTGCACGCCGCGTTCGCGGTGGTGCTGGCGCGCCTGAGCGGTACCGACGACATCGCGATCACCACTCCGGTGGCAGGGCGCGGCGACGCGGCACTGGACGATCTCGTCGGCATGTTCGTCAACACCTTGGTGTTGCGCAGCCGGATCGACGACTCCGCCTCGTTCGTGGATCTGCTCACGCAGGTGAAAGCACACGACCTCGACGCCTTCGATCACACCGAGATGCCGTTCGAGCGCATCGTCGAGGTGCTCAATCCCACGCGATCGACGGCGTATGCACCGCTGTCGCAGGTGGCGTTGTCGTTCCAGAACAACGAGAAGGCGTCACTCGAGCTCCCCGATCTGCGCGTGGAGGGCTTCGACTTCGACGTTCCCGTGGCCAAGCAGGATTTGCAACTCCTGGTGTCCGAGACCTTCGACGACGACGGGCGACCCGCCGGATTCGAGGCAGCGTTCGATTACGCCACCTCACTGTTCGATGCGGCCACCGTCGATGCGATCGCAGCGCGACTGGTTCGCGTACTCGACGCCGTCGGCAGCGATCGACTCACCGCGGTGGGAGATATCGACATTCTCGGTGCCGACGAGAAGCAGGCTTTGGCACCGGCCCGTGGGTCGGTCGACGTCGCGCTGCGAACGTGGCCGGAGATGCTCGCCGCCTCGGTGTCGCTCGACCCGTATGCGGTCGCCGTCACGTACCGGGGCGTGAGCCTGTCCTACGCGGACCTCGACAGCTGGTCGAACCGAATCGCGCGGATGCTCATCGACTACGGCGTCGGCCCGGAAACGTTCGTGGCACTAGCACTGCCTCGGTCCATCGAGTCGGTTCTGTCGGTGTGGGCGGTCGCCAAGACCGGTGCGGCATTCTTGCCGGTCGACCCGAACTACCCGGCCGACCGCATTGCGCACATGCTCGAAGATTCGTGTGCGGCAATGGGATTGACCGATGTCGACAGTCGGGAGTCACTGCCCGACACCGTGCCGTGGCTCGTGCTGGACGATCCAGAGACGTCGTCGGAGCTGTCTCGCTATCCCGTGGCCGCAGTCACCGATGCGGAGCGTACGGCGACGCTGCACCTCGACCACCCGGCGTACCTGATCTACACCTCGGGTTCGACCGGTCGCCCGAAGGGCGTAGCAGTGCGGCACCGGGGCCTGGCCAACCTGCAGGCCGAGGTGATCGATCGATTCCGTCCCACCCGAGATTCGCGGGTGTCGCACATCGCCTCGCCGAGTTTCGACGCCTCGGTGTACGAGCTCACGATGGCGTTCGGCGTCGGTGCCACCGTCGTGATCGTGCCACCGGGAACGTTCGGTGGCAGCGAACTCGCCGACCTGCTCGAATCGGAACACGTCACGCACGCGTTCCTGACTCCGGCGGCATTGTCCTCGATCGACGAGACACGTCTGGGCACCGTCCGCGTCCTCGCCGTCGGCGGCGAGGCCTGCACCCCGGAGCTGGTGGCGAAGTGGGCACCGGGCCGCAAGATGTTCAACGGCTACGGTCCGACCGAGACGACTATTCAGGCGAGTGTCGGCGGTCCGTTGATTCCAGGCGGCACGGTGGACGTCGGCCGGCCGGGTACCGGATTCCGGTTCCTCGTGCTCGACGCACGTCTGCGGCCGGTCCCGGCCGGAGTGTCGGGCGAGCTGTACATCGCAGGCCCCGGTACGGCACGCGGTTACCTGCGACGATTCGGGCTCACGTCCGAACGCTTCGTCGCCGACCCGTTCGGTACCGCCGGTGAGCGGATGTACCGGACCGGTGACGTCGTGCGCTGGGGGAGTACCGGTGTGCTCGAGTTCGTCGGACGCAGCGACTTCCAGGTCAAGGTTCGCGGATTCCGTATCGAGCTCGGCGAGATCGACTCCGCGCTCACCGATCACGACGAGGTCGGCTTCGCGGCGACCATCGGTCACAGTGCGGCGTCGGGAGATACGGTTCTCGTGTCCTACGTCCTGCCGGCCGAGGGTGCATCGGTGGACGTCGAGGCGCTGCGCGACAGCGTCGCGACCGTGCTTCCGCGCCACATGGTCCCGTCGACGATCATCGAACTCGCCGACATCCCACTCACTCCGGTGGGCAAGCTGGATCGACGAGCTCTCCCGGTGCCGGAACTGACGGTCTCGACGACGCCGTATCGGGCACCGAGTACCGATCTCGAAACAGCCATCGCCGACGCGTTCGCCGAGGTGTTGGGTGTCGAACGAGTCGGTATGGACGACAACTTCTTCGAGCTCGGTGGCACGTCGCTGGTGGCAACCAAGATCGGCCCGGCCATCGAGAACGCGGTCGGAGTTCGCGTCCCGCTGCAGGCGTTGTTCGTCGATCCGACCCCGGCAGGGCTCGCGGCTCGAGTTGCGTCGGACGTGGATTCGTCCGGTGCACAACTGGATTCGGTGTTCGGCGTGGTCATCCCACTACGCAGCACAGGCTCCAAGGAGCCGCTGTTCTGCGTCCATCCCGGAATCGGTTTGTCGTGGGGATATGCGGGCCTGGTGTCCCAGATCGCTGATGACCGTCCCGTGTACGGCCTGCAGTTGCCCAGCATCGTGGAGGGCACGCCGTTCGGCTCGATTCGAGACCTTGCGCACCGGTACGCCGACGAAATTCGGGCCGTCCAGCCGGTCGGTCCGTACCACCTGCTCGGGTGGTCGCTCGGTGGTTCGCTCGCCCACGCGATTGCCGTGGAACTACGCAGCACCGGCAGCGACGTGCAGACTCTCGCGTTGCTGGACAGCTACGTCGACGGCCACGACGAGACGGCCGACGGTGAGCTGAGCGTCGAGAACCTGCTCGCGGGTCTGGGGCTGGATCTGACTGCTCAGGCGTCGTCCGAGCCGTTGACCTACGAACGTGGGGTCGAACTGCTCGACGAATCCTTGGGGCAGACCACCGGTGTCACGGCGGATCATTTGCGCAGAATCAATGCAGGATTCGAGAACTCGACGCGAATCATGGCCGAGTTCATCCCGGACGTGTTCGACGGAAATGTTTTGTTCTTTTCTGCAACGAAAGGCGCGAGTGACGGAATTGTTCGGTCACCACAGGAATGGCGACCGTACGTGTCAGGGGATATCGTCATCCACGGTGTCGACGTTTTCCACAACGAAATGACCAATCCCGATGCTGTCTCGGTGATCGGTCCGGTTGTCGACGCACATCTGGGCAATACATATCCATAACGTTTGCGAGTGTTCTTGCGTGAAAGAGCACTCGCTCGAATAGCATCGGCTTTCGATACTCGAGTGGTCGAATGCGAATCACTACTACCAGGGGACACAGTGAAACTGATCAGAACAGCAACGGTCGCGGTGGCGTTGACCGCAGCCGTAGCCACCGGCGCAGGCCAGGCCGTCGCGGATCCGACGTCGGAGTCGATGAACTACCAGACGTCGGTCAACCCGGATGGAACCGTCAAGACCATCCTCGATGCCGGTCTCTTCCGCGTCGATGCGACGAGCGAGACCGTGTCGATCGTCGACCAGGCCGGCTCCACGGTGGCGTCGATCCCGCTGGAGTACTCCATCAATGGAACCGTCTACTCCATTGCGCCCCTGATCGGTGCCGAAGGTCGGGAACTCACTCTCACCCCGCAGACCGTTCCTGTCGCTGAGGTCGCCGGCGCGAAGACCAAGCAGCAGGCCTTCGACAACATGGTCAACCAGCTCGCCATCGGTTGGAACAACGGCGGCGGTGTCGGCACGGCCATCGGTGCAGGCCTCGGCTTCGCCATCGGCTGCGTCTCGATCTTCCCGAACTTCATCTCGGGCTGCATCATCGGAACCGTGATCGGTACGGTCGCCGGCACGGTCATCGGAATCAACAACGCCAACCCCGAAGCTCAGCCTGCGGTGTTCGAGTACTTCACCACTGCGTAGAGCACGACGGCCACTGGCCGAGGGATGTGGAACAGCGGGTAGAGCGCGTGCGCTCTACCCGCTGTTCGCTGTCCGGCCTGTGAGGGCTCGACGCATCGACACCGCTTTGACCATCGTCTCCTCGAACTCCTCGTCGGGATCCGAGAGCGCAACGATCGCGCCTCCGACGCCGTACGTGACCTCGTGCTCGGTCGCCACGATCGTACGAATGACGATCGAGAAATCCGCCGTGCCCGTGATCGAGAAGTAGCCGATAGCACCGGAATACACTCCACGCGGCCCATCTTCGAGCTTGTCGATGATTGCCATCGTGCGAATTTTCGGAGCGCCGGTCATCGAGCCGCCGGGGAATGCTGCCCTGATGCAGTCGGCAGCCGACGCGTCGTCACGCAGCCGGCCACGAACCGTGGAGACCAATTGGTGTACGGGAGCATAGGTTTCGACGTCGAACAGCTTCGGCACGTGTACCGAACCAGGAATGCACACCTGAGCCAGGTCGTTACGCACCAAATCGACGATCATCAGATTCTCGGCCTTGTCCTTCTCGTTCGCGACGAGGTCGGCCTTGAGTGCGTTGTCCTCTTCGGGGGTGGCCCCGCGCGGCCGAGTTCCCTTGATGGGCTTGGACTCCACGATGCGGTCGGCGTCGATACGCAGGAATCGCTCGGGGGAGGCGCTGAGGACCGAGACGTCGGGAAAATTCAAGAAGGCACTGTATGGGGTGGGGTTGATTTCCCGCATGAAGGAGTACGTTGCCGCTGGGTCTATGGAACCGGCCACGGTGGCTGTGTTGGTCAAGCACACCTCGTAGGTCTCACCGGAGCGAATCTCGGCGAGGCACTGAGAGATGAGGTCGAGGTAATGCGTGCGATCGTGCCTGAGCCGTGGTTCGAGGGACAGCTCCGCTCCGAGCAATGGAGCGCCGGATGCTGGTATCCCACTGGGCGCGGCTGTCTCTGCCTTCTCGGACAGTCCACTCAGCGTTGCAGTGACCGAGTCGAACCACTGCGCGAGGACCGGGTCTCCGGGGGTATCAGCCAACCCCATCAAGTACAGGGTGCCGGCCTCATGATCGAACACCAACGCCCGATCGGAGAACACCATCGAGGCATCGGGGGTCGCCGAGGTGTGCACCAGCTGCCCGCCCGTGTCGGCCTTGAGTTCGTACCCGAGGTAGCCGACGTAGCCCAGTCCGAATGCAAAGGGAAGATCGTGCCGTGGGGGAGTAGCTCGGCGGCGTAGTTGGACGTCGATGTAGTCGAAGAACGTCGAGTGGATGTGTTCTCTCGTGCCGTCGGAGCCCTCGACGGTCACCATCGTCTCGGCCACCGAGTACGTCACGTATTCGGCGTGCGGCCCGGAGCAATCGCCCATGACGGTGAATCGGCACTCGGGCTCGAGTGCGGCGCTTCCGTCCAGCCAGAAACTCTTGGTGTCGTGCGCGAACAGCGTCTGGAACACGCGCTCGGAGTCGAAATCGCGTTCGATTGTGCGGGTTTCGATGGTGAACATCGAATCGTGGGTCCCCGCTGCGTTCGCTGCGCTCGACCGCGCAAGCGTCAGATCGCGGAAATTTCCCAGCAGCTCACGCCCGTATTCGGTGCTGATCGACTCGGGATGGAACTGCACTCCCCACAACGGCTTGCTGTGATGACGAACCGCCATCACCAGACCGTCCGGGGTCCAGGCGACTTCCTCGAAATCGGCGGGGGTCCGGGTGACGACCAGAGAGTGGTAGCGCACCACGGAATACGGCGAGGGAATCCCCTCGAACAGATCCACCCCGGTATGCGTGATGTCGGTGATGCGGCCGTGCATCGGTGCGGGGGCCAGATCGACCTCACCCCCGAAGAGGTGGCACATCCCCTGATGGCCGAGGCAGACACCCAGAATCGGGAGACCGGATTCGCTTATCACTCGACCACTGATACCGAAGTCCTGCTCGACGTCCGGGCGGCCGGGACCGGGCGAGATCACGACGTTGTCGAACGCGGCGAAGTCGAGGGAAGACCACGCGACGTCGTTCTTGACCACGGTGGGTGGCCGGCCGTTGACCTCGGCGAGGAGGCTGTACAGGTTGTAGGTGAACGAATCGTAATTGTCCACCAGGAGAGTTCTGATCGTCATCGAGGTACCTCTATCGTTCGCCCTCGAGGCCAGATTCTGGCCCCGAAGAATCGATGATGAGATCCTCGACGCGACACGCCTCGGCAATCATCGATTTGTACAGCTCTTCGAGAAAGTCCGGGGACAATCCGTTCGCGGAAGCGAACTCGCGAGCCCGTTCGGTCACCACGCCCACCCGGCCCGGCTGCATCATGGGAATACCGAATTCGCGTTTGACGTGGGCCACCCGTACACACACATCGATACGGTCGCGTACGGCTGCGCGCAAGACCTCGTCGATACCGTCCAATTCGCGGCGCAATTCCGCCAACTTCTGTTCGCCGACCGCAACGCGTCCGTCCGATTCGGACGCCGCCGTCCGCGGATCGTCGTGCAGACACTGATCGGAACCCTGGCTCACGAGTTGATGCCCCCTGTTTTCGACGACTACGGTGCTGATGATTATCGGTCGCAGCCGACATTTGTTACCGCGATCATCGCAGACTCGGTAACCGACTACATGCGATGTTCGATGGTGTCATCTCGAGCCGTTTTCGCGCCACTCAAACTCGAAGAAAACGGGCGATAAACGACAATAATCACACCACTCGCCCGAAAAAAATCTCCAGGTTTCCCACCGGGAGAAAAAATGCACCGCCGGATTGTTTTTCAATCGGGCGGTGCATCGGTCAGGAGATCAGGCTCCGCGTCGCTTGACCTTCAGCAGATCCAAGCGCTCCTTCAACAACTCTTCCAACTCGTCCACCGAACGGCGCTCGAGGAGCATGTCCCAGTGGGTACGGGGAGGCTTGACCTTCTTGGCCTCGGGCGCGGTGCCCTCGATCAGAGAACCCTCGAGTCCGTTACGGCACGCCCACGTACCGGGAATCTCGGCGTCGTCGGCGAACGGTACGTCGAATTCCTCACCGTTGTCGCAGCGATAGCGAGCCACGCGGCGGGGTGCCAGGTCGTGATCACGATCGGTCTCGTAGCTGACGGCTCCCAGTCGACTACCTCGAAGTACACGATCTGCCATAGTGAAGTCCTCTCCATCGATAGTAGGTATGTGCGCCGATTCCACCGGCCGGTTTCGGCGCGGCCGAGCTTCGTCGTCCACCCACTGATCTACAACGTCGTCGTGCGTCCGTTCGTTCCCGGCTCGCCCGCGCAGATCAAGGCATCTTACCTCGCCGGCAAAGTAGGCTGAGCGACCATGTCCGTGAAAACCCGTCGCAACCAGACGTGCGAGTGGTGCGGACGTCCCATCGACGATGTCGGCACCGGCCGCAAACGACGGTACTGCCGACAATCGTGCAGACAACGTGCGTACGAGCAGCGCAGTGCCGTCAAAGGGACGTCCATTCCCGTCGACGCCGTTGTGCTGACCGCCGAAGAAGCATCGGCCGTTGCGGATCGCGCATTCGAACTGCGATGCGCGGCCGAGGACGTCAGTACCGCCGTGGCAGAAGGCGCCGCCGCCGACGAACTGCAACGCCTGTGTATCGAACTCGTGGCGAAAGCACACGATGCCGAGCGGCTGCGCTGAGTATTTCCGGGGCTCCTCGCTGGTCGTCTTTCGGGCGGCGCGACAGTCGACGACATCGCTCTCGTCGTTGTTCACCGACTCCGTGGACAATGGGCGACGCACGCGCGCCTTGCGCGGACGCAAAGACACACAGAGGAGCTCCATGGCGTTCTGGGATCAACTCAAGTCCAAAGCACAGGAATTGAACGGGCAGCTGCAAACCAAGACCAGCCAGTTCAAGAACAAGGAGTTCGCCAACGGCAGCATGGCGATGTGCGCTCTCATCGCAGCCGCGGACGGCACGATCGATCCGGCCGAGCGGCAGAAGACGGCAGCGCTGATTGCCGGAAACGAAGCTCTCCGAGTCTTCGAGTCCGACGAGCTCCGTCAGAAGTTCGACTGGTATTGCGACAAGCTGCAGGGTGACTTCGACTTCGGAAAGGTCGAGGCCACCGCCACGATCGGCAAGTTGAAGTCCAAGCCGGACCAGGCCCGTGCCGTCATCCAGATCGGCATCATCATCGGCGGTGCCGACGGGCATTTCGACGATCACGAAAAGGCCGCCGTTCGCAACGCATGCTTCGCAGTGGGAATCGACCCGGCCGAGTTCGAGCTCTGACCCGCCCCGGCGTGGGCATCGAGACCGGATGAGGTCTGCGGCGACCGACGACGTCAGACGTCGACGGTCGCCGTTGTCGTCCGCGAACTCCATCTGTCCTGCAATTTCCTACTCCGCGGGTTACTTTGCTCGTTCCGGCTGGGTGCAAAGACGTCGTCGACGCGTCAGCGGACCGATCGATCCGTGACCGAGGAGACCGAGCATGACTGTTGCCGCGATTTATCTCGTCATCGCATTCGGCCTCGGCGGACTCGCCATGGCGGTGCGACTACCTCCGTTGGTCGGCTTTCTGGCCGCTGGGTTCGTCATCAACGCTCTCGATATCGGTGAGGTGCCGCAGCTGGACCTGCTCGCCGACTTGGGGGTCACGCTGCTGTTGTTCGCCATCGGCCTCAAGCTCGACCTCCGCATTCTGTTGCGCCGCGAGGTCTGGCTCACCACGTCGGTCCATCTTGCGATCAGTGTCGCGCTCGGAACCACGGTGTTGTGGTTGGCCGCCGTAGCCGGCCTCGCCATGCTGTCCGGGCAAAGCCTGACGACCATCGCACTCCTGGCCTTCGCCATGTCGTTCTCCAGCACCGTGTTCGTCGTCAAGGTACTCGAGGAGCGGGGGGAGTCGCATGCGCTCTACGGCCGGGTCGCCATCGGCGTTCTCGTCATGCAGGACATCGTCGCTGTCGTCTTCCTGACGGTCACCAGCGGCACTCTGCCCAGCCCATGGGCCTTCACCCTCGTCCTGCTGTGGCCGCTCACGCGAATTCTTCGGAGAATCTGGAGCGGGCTGGGGCACGGCGAGATGCAGTCGTTGTTCGGCATCGTGATGGCTCTGGTTCCGGGGTACGCACTGTTCTCGACGCTGGGCCTCAAAGGTGACCTCGGCGCCTTGATCATCGGCGTCCTGTTGGCTTCGCATTCCGCGTCGTCGGAACTGGCACGGTCTCTGTTCCACCTCAAGGAACTTCTGTTGGTGGGCTTCTTCGTTTCGATAGGCCTGTCCGGGCTGCCCGATGTGCCCAGTCTCGTTGTCGCTCTGCTGATGATGCTCGTTCTGCCGCTCAAATCCGTGCTCTACGTAGCGCTGTTCGCCGCGATGAAACTCCGGTATCGAACGGCCCTGCTCGCAGGACTGAGTCTGATGAACTACTCGGAGTTCGGTCTGATCGTCGTCTCTGTCGGAGTGACGACCGGGCTGCTGGCACCTACGTGGTTGGTCGAGATGTCGATCGCGGTGGCTCTGAGTTTCGTGGTGTCCGCCCTTGTCAACGGACGCGGCCACCTGATGGTCGAGAAGATGGCGAGCCGGCTGCCCGTTCAAGACGAGCAGAGCCTGCACCCCGAGGAACGCCCCGGTGATGCCGGCGACGCCGAAGTCGTCGTCATCGGCATGGGGCGTGTGGGGTTCGCGGCCTACCAGCGACTGAACGAGCACTACCGACTGGACGTGGTCGGGGTCGACTACGACGGCCCGCGCATCCGTCGACTGGCCGAGCAGGGACTGCGCGTCATCGAGGGCGATGCCACCGACCTCGACTTCTGGCACCGACTACGCAGATCGGATTCCGTTCGGATCGCCGTGCTCGCCATGCCGCGGCACGGAGCGAACGTCACTGCACTGGCGTGTCTGCGAGAGTCCGGCTTCGGCGGAACAGTGGCGGCGGTCGCACGGTACGACGACGAGGTGCAGTGGGCAAAAGACCAGGGCGTCGATATCGCCTTCAACGTCTACGCTGGCGCGGGATTGGAACTGGCCGACCAAGTGGGGCATTCGACCCCGGAATACATCGATGATCGCATCGACTCCGAGACCGACGAGCCGCGTACACCGGACAACACCGGATAGTCCAGCGGTTCGAGTAGCAGAGGCGTGGGGAGCCGTCAGCCTGGCGCAGAACCGCGGTAGTCGGTATGTCTTCTGGCGCTCTTCACGCGGTACATCTCGGCGTCCGCGGTTCGGAGCAGGAGGAGTACGGCCTGTTCCGAAGTCTCGAGGTGCGTTTCGGTGGTAGCCGAGCCCACGCTGACAGAAAGCCCCGACATCCCTCGTGTGTCGGACAACGCAGCAACCACGGCATCGATGTCCGGTTCCAAGGTCCCCGGTTCCGCTACGGACACGCACGCAAATTCGTCGCCGCCGAGCCGGGCGACCACCCACTTGTTTGCGGTGACTGCACGAAGATGTTGCGCCAGATCCACCAGAACAGCGTCGCCGGTGTGGTGGCCGAACGTGTCGTTCACGTGCTTCATCCCGTCTACGTCGAGCACAACGGCACTCATCTCGACAGATCGGTCGTTCTGCAAATTCGTGAAAACCGTTTCGACGGCGGCGAAAAGCCCGCGACGATTACGCAGGCCGGTCAGAGGGTCGACCAGCGATTCTTGTGCGCGCGAGCGCAATTCGTTGACATAGATAACCAGGATCATCGGTGCCACGAACATGAGCAGCATGGTGAGGGTGTGAGCCGCCACGACCCACACACTGGCGGCATCGTTGAGGGCGGCTCTGACGGAAACGATCACGAGAACGACGACCTGTGCAGCCATGTGCATCCAATACACAGGTGGCCGCACGGCTATGACAGCGAACATCGTGACCACTGCGAACAGCACGGTGCCGCCGATCGCGGTGAGGAGGTCTTGTTTGAGCAACAGGCAGGCAGCTATCGACACGTCGGCATAGACCACGTATGCAACGAGCGCCTTCGGCGTGGGCCACCCACCGATGAACCATCGGAGAGAGACGGGAAACGTCGTGAGGCTCACGAGCACCACGACGACGACACCGATACCGTCGTATTCCTTGGTGGGCGCACTGAGGAATCCGATCAGCCCGATGATGACAGTGGCCATACCGATGAAGAATTGCGCGACTCTGACTCGGCCGATGTCGAGGTCGAGCATGACCGGGTTGTCCCGTCGAGGTTCAGACGGTCGAACCGATTCAGCGAAGAGTGCGCGTACGGCGATCATGGAAACCCTTGCTTGGAAATTGTGCACCTCCGAGCACCGTAACCGGCAAAGGGTAGCGGAACCGGGGTTTCCCAATGTTCCCTTGTTCGCTCGGGGGCCGGCCGAACCGTCGTCGATCCGAACGAGCTCGGTCATCGACCCATAGATCAGGTACTGCCTGCCGCTCCGCCTCCTCCACCTGCACCTCCACCGGACGCAACGGATCCGCTACTGCTGGAGACGAACACACCGGAGAACGCAGACCAGGGGAGGAGCACCGGGACACCCGCCGCATAGTCGGCATCCGCGGGTGATGTGAAGGCTCGTAGCGGCGTGCCACTCCCGGGGTCGGTTGCGGCCTCGAGTCGTTTCCGAAAGAACGGGGCCAAGCCGAACGCAACGATGTCCGGCAGAGCTACGTTCAGATCGACCGACTCGTCGTTGTCCTTGGCGGCCTGCTTCAGTCCGTCGCGGTACGCCTCCCAGGGGCGAGAGGCGTCCAGGCCCGCGACCGAGAAGCGTGAGTAGGCGATCGCCGTCCACAGTCCTGCAACGAAGAGAAGGCCCGACAACACCACCGCGAGCCACATCGTCGGTGCACCCGACGTCGCCACGGCAATTCCTCCGATCGCGAGAGCGCCGCCGAGTACGCCCAAACCGGCCAACGCTGTCCGGCGTCGACCTGAGCCGTCGGCAACGAATCCGCTGTCTTGCAGTGTTTTCTCCACGAGTTCTTTGGTTCCACCGGGGCCTCGAGCGATCTTCTTCAACTCGTCGCCGGATACGACATCGTCCTCGGCTCGTTCGGCGAGCATCGACCAGACCGCCTGTTGAACCTCGCCGCGGGCACGGGTTCGGTCGACAAGCCTGATCTTGACTGTTCCTTTGCCGACCTTTCCCGGCTTCTTGTCCTGCTCGAAGGTGAGCGCATCGGCGGTGGCAAGCGCCAGTACGGTCCCCGGTACGCCGCTGGGCTGCGCGCTGCGGTGCACCAGGGCGGTCGCGTACGCTGCATCGGTGGCCTGGTCCGGTCGAACGGTCGTCGGATATTGTTGGGAGACAGTCGGTTTCGCTCGGCCCCGAAACACCGTTCCCACCAGAAGCAGCCCGAGAAGCGCGAACACCGAACCGGCCCACGGCAGCCAGGTCGAGCCTGGACCGTCGGCGAATCTGTCCAGGGCAGTCACCGGCGGACCGTTGCGAATGTCGGACGCCAGGCGATCTATGCCCGCGGTCAGGCTTCCTGCGACGTCACCATCTCGCAGCGGCGGAATCAGTGCGTCCTCGATGATGGCCTCTTGTTCGTCCCGCGGAACGTTACCGTCGTCGTACGTGGAGCCGACGAAGATGCCCGCGCGAGCCTCGTCGACCTTTCCCGGCTCCCGGTTGATCAGTATTGCGCCTGCAGAGTCCTGGTCGACGCCCGTCAGGGACACCCATCCCTGTTGCAGGTCTTCGACCTGATCCAACGTGTCGTCGGGGTCCGCGTCGAGCTCACGCACGTACGCGATCACGTCCGCACCGGTGTCGGACTTCAGGTTCTCCAACTGACGTTGGATGTCCGCGGTCTGCGCCGGATTCAGGGAAAAACCCGTTCGGTCGTAGACACGCTGACCCGAGGTCAAACCCTCGAAGCCGGCGTCTCCGCCGGACGGATCGTCGGAGCAGCCGACGAGGCCGAACGATGCAATGAGGGCCATCAGTACGGCGGCAGCAGCTCGGCGGTTCAAGTTCCGACGACGGGATGTCTCGAGAAAGGCGTCCATCGAACGAACTCTAACCAGAGTTCGTATCCGGTAGCCAGCACATTCGGCCGACGCGGCAGTGGATTGTCCTCCTCACCGTAGTTTCGTCACTGTGACGAAAGTACGGTGAGGGGAAGGGCGGGAGGGAGAGGGTGCCGGTTGATCCGCAGTGCGCCGATCCTATGACAGCGGGCAGTCAGCGGGCCGGCTGCGACAGCTGTTGACCGGAAAACCCGCCACATTTCCCCGCAGGCATATCGACAGCACAGGACGCGTCGCGTCGACGCAGACTTCGGACAACGAAGAGCTTCAGCCGAATCGACTGCGTCGAGGAAAGCTGTTGGGCTGCAGCGAACTACGAGTCGATCTCAGCGAACTGCAGGTCAAAAGTTTACCGATAATCAACATTATGTCAGGTACTGTCCTCGACCAACTGCTCGAGGTCGTCACGTCACCGTTCGATCGACGGGACGACCGGTCGAACTACGCTTGCACTGCGCGCGACAACTTCAGCGCCAAATTCCAAACCTTGTGCGAAACCCGACTTCCTGGGTAATCGGTTGTCACTGCGGCGGCTCCATGAATTCGATCGTCTCTCCATGTGGACCCACCGCGTACATCACGCGGGTGCCCACCTTTGCCCCGCCGGCAATAGGTTGAGGAGTTCCCTGCGCCGTCCACCCGAAGTCCGCGATTCGCGTCAGGACCGCGTCGATGTTGTCGACCTCGAAGGCAAGATGCGCGAAACCAGGATCGTGTGGTCGAGAGTATCCCTGCTCTCCCTGGACGTTACGATATTCCAGCAGTTCGATCGTCTGACCCGCAACGGATACCACCGCCATCCGGACTGTAGCCCCGTGCGCTCCGGTGACCTCTCCCAGAAACTCTCCACCCATCTCACCGGTGCGTTCGAGGACCGCGCCGAGACCATCGATCCAGAACCGAAGGGCGTCATCGAGGGAACCGACGGCGAAGCCGACGTGGTCGGAGCGAAGAATTCTGAACGACATGCCAGGAGCCTACGCCTGGCATGTTTCACGAATTGCGCTTCTGTTCGGCTCTGATCAGCCCGCCTCCGACGATCAACCGCTGGATCTCACTGGTCCCCTCGTACAGCCGCAGCAGAATCAGCGAGCTCCACCAACTCGGTTACTCCGGAAAATCCGCGCTCCGTGACAGCCTTTCATTCGACCGGATGTCGCCCAAGTTTTGTTCCAGCGCACCGATCACGGCGTCGTACCCGCTGTTGCCCAGGATCAGTCGGCGTGGCGGCGGGTCCTGAGCCATCGCTTCGATCACCGCACGCGCACCACGGTGCGGATCGCCCGGCTGCACCCCGTTCATGTCGACAAAATCGACACGAACCTGTTCCAGCATGTCGTGGTAGTCCGGAATCGCTTCCGCGACGGGCTCGTCGGCGAATCCAGCGTAGGCGTTGGTGCGGAAAGCCCCTGGTTCGACCGCCAACACGGAGATACCGTGCTCGGCAACCTCTTGGCGCAGAGCGTCGGTGACGGCTTCGATCGCGTATTTCGTGGCGCTGTAGTAGCCGAATCCGACCGCCGCCAGAAGTCCGGCCACCGATGACACGTTGACGATCCACCCACTTCCGCGGGTGCGAATTCCTGGTAGCACGGCTCGCGTAACGGACAGTACTGCAAAGAAATTCAGCTCGAACATTGCCCGTATCGAGGCTTCGTTCATTCCCTCGATCGATCCGTACCAGCCGCGACCGGCGTTGTTGACCAGCACGTCGATACCGCCGAGATGCTCTTCGGCCGTTCGTACCGCCTGCAGTACCTGTGCCGCGTCCGTGACATCCATGGGCACGACGAGAACGCGGTCACCGTACTGATCGGCCCACGACGCCAGTTCCCCTGGACGCCGCGCCGTGAGTACCACGCGGTCCCCCGCACCCAAAGCCACCTCGGCGTACGCCATGCCGAAGCCGCCTGGTGTGCCGCCGGTGATGAACCATCGCTTGCTCATGGCTCGATCACCAACCGGTTGATCAGCGCGCCGTCCAGAGTGAAACGGTAGTGCAGGTCGACGACTCCCCCGGGAAAATTGCCTTCCAAGTGCTGCGTGACGTCGACGCTCGTGCCGGTCGCGGTCACTCCCGTGAACTCCGTTGTGTAGGTGTACTCACTCTCATTGACCGACGCGGTCAGCCAGACCACGATCTCCTCGCGGCCCGAGTGGTCGTGGCCCTCGTCGGTCACGACGGCATCTGCGGTGAACACGGTGATCGCGCGAGCGCCCTGTCGGGCATCGAGTGCAGTCATGAACTTCTTCACGTTGTCCGGGAGTCCATCCCATTCTGTGGTCATGACACCACGGTGATGCCTCCCCCAGGGGGAAGGTCAATACCGAATCGGCACACCGGTGTCCATGCCCGGCACTCGCCCGGCTCCCTGTTGAGTCAGCGCTATTACCGAGGACGTCATGCGGCGGACCGTGGCTTACCCAGCAGCAAGCGTGCAGCCAGCCCGGCCAGGAGCGCCCAGAAGGCAGCGCTGACACCGACGATGACGGTGCCGGACGCGGCGGTCACGAAAGTGATGACGACAGGGATTCGCTCTACCGGATCAGCGAACGCGGCGGTCAACGACGCGGCGAGTGTCCCGAGTAGTGCGAGTCCGGCGACCGCGGCAATGACCCCGACGGGGGCGAAGGCAACGAGTGTGCCGAACGACGCCGACGCCACGCCGAGCAACATCAGGACGATTCCCGCAGTCAGACTTGCAATCCATCGGCGAGTGCGGTCCACACCCGCGTCCGGCCCGGCAGCCAGGGCGGCGCTGATGGCAGCCAGGTTGATCGCATGCGCGCCGGCGGTCGCGCCGAGCAGGGTGCCTGCGCCGGTCACGAGCATCGATCGCCGCCACGGAACCTCGTAGCCGAGACCGGCCATGATGGCTACACCCGGGACGTTCTGTGAAGCCATGGTCACGAGGTACAGCGGAAGTGCGATCCCGACGACACCCGCGACGGTGAACGTCGGCGAAGTCAAATGGACCCGAGGTACGAGGTCCGCCGGGCCCACCGTGGTTTCGCCGGCCGCCACCGTGATCCCGATGACGACTGCGGCGGCAAGAAAGGCGAGGGGCGCGGCCCACCGGGGCGAGAACCGAAGTGCAACAAGCCAAGTCAGGACAACCGGGGCGACAGCGATCGGGTTCACAGCCAACCCGGTGACCGGGCCGAGACAGAGCTGCAGGAGGACCCCGGCGAGCATGGCTTGGGCAAGCGAGGTGGGGATGCGGGTGACCAGCGCCGCGAGCTGGGGTACCAAACCGGTGAGGACGATCAGCACCCCCGCGACAAGGAACGCCCCCACCGCGGCGGGCCAACCGCCGTCGACGGTGCCGGTGGTCGCGAGCAGGGCCGCGCCGGGGGTGGACCAGGCGGCGGTGATCGGCAGCCGAGTCTGCCAGGAAAGGACGATGCAGGCCAGACCCATGACGACGCTGACAGCGAGCAGGCCGCTGGCGGCCTGCTCGTAAGTTGCTCCTACCGCTGTCAGGCCGCTGAGGACTACAACGAACGAACTGGTGAACCCGACCAAGGCCGAGACCACGCCTGCCGTGATCGGTGGCGCCAGGTTACCCGTCTTACGAGCATCAGAATCGGCGGTATCACGCGGTGGGGTGTGGCTCATGGTTCTCCTCGGCTCGGTGGGAGCCCAGGCGCGCGGCAGACGTCAACAGACGAGGCCGCTTCCCGATGGTGATCCATCCACAGCGCCAGTCACGGCCCGACCACAGAGTAGACCGAACCTACGAACGATCGGTACCAGAACAGCGATGACCGCTTCATCCCGTTCAGCACCCCACCACGACAACCCGCAAACCATCTTTGGCGCCGATGACGCATTGGCCCGGTATCGAGAAGACTCCGATCATGGATCTGCAACCCTATGTGGTGCACCGAGAATCCGACGTCACCGGTGCCGGCGTTGTCCTGATCGAAGATTCCGGCGACGCCTTTCTCGCACCGAACACGCCGTCCTCGAACCGATGGCAGGTCGAACGGGTGATTCCGCTGCGGCACAGAGAGTTCGACCTGGCTTGGGATGGAGTGTGGGTCAGAGTGATCGGCCGCACCCATCCCGGTGGCATCGAGATCCGCAGCGCGCTCGTACCGCGCGGGGCTTCCACACCGACATGAGAACGCCAGAAACGCAGCATGAACCGAACCTCGACCCGCAAGGTTTCGACGTCCCTCTCCCCCACTCCAAATCGGCAACCACAAACGAAAGCACATCGAAAGCCTGGCCGCGATGTCGCGGACGATGATGGTGAATGCAGAGCGATACGGCCAGCTTCGATGTGTGGGTGAACAGATATCCTCGGCTGATCCTGCGGCGCAGCAGTTCTCCCGACTCGAACAACAAGGACTACAGCTCGGTCACTGCATGACCCGGCTCATCGCGCGAACTGTGTCGTCGCTTCCGATCCTGACCAATTCACGATTCGCAAGGCGCGCAGGGTAATCCACCTGCTCGGACGCCCATCGCCATTCTCCATCGGAAAGTGGACCGCACCGGCGTGAGTTCTGTCGAGCAGCCATGTGCCGTCGTCACACTGTCTCGACCGGATGTGTTCGATTGCCTCCGTCAACCTCGGGTCGACGAAAGATCCAGCGGTTCGGAAGTAGTCGACTCCACGAAGCAGGTCGTAATGCCACCAGGTCGGAAAGGAGAAAAGCAACCAGTTCGGTTCGACGATCTCCCCCGTGCTCACCCTCCTGGCCAACCGGCGTTCCAGAAGGTATTGCTCGCCTCGGTGGCGTGCGGCAATCGACGCGGGAGTGCCGCCCGTGGCTCGTTCGTGCTCGAGCAACCCTTCGAGCACACAGATCGTCGAGTGAAAAGACCCGCGAGTCGATCCGTACTCCGCCTCGCAGTTCCAGCCGCCGTCGGCGAGCTGATCTTTCACCAGTCTGGTGACGATAGCGTCGACGTCGACTCCGAAATATGCACCCAGGGCGACGGTCCTCCCGTTGATGCAGGGCTCGACTTCACCGTCGAAGAACCGTTGGCCTGCGTGTTCCCACCGGCAATTCCGGCGCACCGCCTCGGTGGCGGTCCGTACTTCACCGGCGTCCGGGTCGACACCCATCTCGCGCAGCAACGTCAGCGAATGAAGCGTGGAAGTCCACGGCTGCCCTCTCGAGAAATCGCCGTCGAACCCCGATGGGAAGCAAGCACCTCCGGCCCACAGGCCGTTCGGGTCGCGTGCAGCAAGCAAACGCGCGCCCCAGCCTTCGTGCACAATTCGGTTGCGCTCTCTCGCCGCATCAGCAGGGGGCGCGTCGTGCAGATCGCGCAGTACCTGCCATCGAATCGCTGGATCCGAATCGAGCAGCCACTCGTCGATGACCATGAAGGCGAGGCTAGCAATGAAATCAATCTTTCCGGCGCTGTGTGCGGACGGGTCATCGGAGCCCAGTTGTATTTTGGCCCCTCGCACTCTCCGTGGCGGAGAAGTCTTTGACCGCAACCGCTGTCGACTGTCCGAAGGCGGCGTACGACAAGAGAATTGGTCTCTACACCGTCATCCGTACCCAACCCGTCGATGATGGCTACCGGTTCTTCATGGAGGGTGGCTTGATCGACTCGATCGGTCTGGGGTACTTCCCGGATGTTGCCCCCCCCCACTCGACGAACCCTTACCGGGGTCGAGACATCACTTTTAAGCCGTTCGACGGCGACCGGTATCTGTTCGTGCAACGCTACTGACAATTGGGTTACAGCCCGCTCGTGTTCGAACCCATCGAACTCGGTGGCCGAATAACATTGGCCCGAGCCGCTCGAACACCGAGCGACGCAGATCGGAGGGCCGATGTTCGATGCTGCCGACGATGTGATGTCGCTTCGGCAATTTCTGGAGCGATCGCCGGACTTCGTTGCACTCGCCGACCTGACGGGCACAGTTCTCCACATCAACCCAGCAGGCCTGGAACTCATCGGCGTGTCCGACTGGGCCGAGGCATCGACACTGCCAGCTTTGGATTTCCTCACTGCGGACGGCCGTGAGCGCGCCGAGGAGATCGGTACGGCGCTGCGTTCCGACGGGAGGTGGGACGGCTACTGCGAACTACGCCATCACGGGACCGGTGCAGGTATTCCGGTCGTGGTCTCGGCATACGTCGTTCACACCCCGGACGGCCGACCTGACGTCGTCGCCTCGATCATCCGGCATCGGCACACCGTCGAACAACGTAGTGCCCGGATGGCGGCCGATGCCGTAACCGCCAGCCGACACGCACAGGAGCAAAAAGCCCTGGCCGACCTCAGTCGGTTCGCAGTCGTCGCCGAGCTGTCGGAGCTGTTGACTGCAGCCACCGACACTGCCGCCACGTTGATGGGTGTGGGAAATTCCGCCATCGCGCACCTCGAGAATTCCACCGATCCTTACTTGACCATGGATGCCGCGAGCGGTTCGCTCGGTATTCGTCGGGACGTTCCTTCCGGCGACGGCTCCATGACCGGGTACGCACTCGCTCACGAACAGCCAGTGATTTGCAGCAACCGCGGCGACGAAAGCCGGTTTCGTACAGGCACGATGGCGGAGCTCGGACTGCGCAGCGGTGTGGCAGTACCGATCATGACTGCGGTTGGAGACGCCTGGGGAGTCCTCTCGATCCACAGTGTGGAAGCACGGCTGTATCGCGAACAGGAAGTCTCGTTCCTCAGCTCCGTCGCGGGTATCGTCTCCGCGGCACTTCGACGAATGGAACTGGAAAGCCAACTCCGACGGCGCAGCACCCACGACGCACTCACCGGGTTGCCCAATCGCACTTTCGCCTACGACGTCCTCGACACCGCTCTGGCTCGGGCACGCTTTCAGTCCGATACTTTGGCCCTCCTTCTGCTGGATATCGACGACTTCAAAATCATCAACGACAGCCTGGGCCACGACGCCGGAGACAGGGCGCTGGTGAAATTCGTGGAGCGACTGGTGTCCGCAACGAGCGCGACCGACACCATTGCTCGTCTCGGCGGGGACGAATTCCTGATCATCTGCGAAGGGGTGCGCACTGTGGAACGAGCGGAGGAGATCGCGCGACACATCGCCCGCACCATCGCGAAACCATTCGCTGCCGAGGACGTCCCCATCCCACTCAGTGCCAGCATCGGTGTCGCTGTCTCCGACTCGAATTCGACAAGGCATGAGCTGATTCACCGGGCAGATCTGGCAATGTATCGCGCCAAGGACAGCGGAACCGGTGGCCATGCAGTTTTCGACCCGGGAGACCTGTACGACGCCGACCGGATCAGATCGTTGTCGGTCGACCTGCGCTCGGCATTGAGCTCGAACGAACTCACCATGGCATACCAACCTCTGGTGGACATCTCGACGCGTGAGGTCGTTGCAGTCGAGGCGCTCGCCCGTTGGAATCATCACGATCTAGGGCCTGTCGAGCCGACCGAATTCGTCGCAGTCGCCGAGAGAACAGGTCTCGCAACACCATTGGGCGCGTGGGCGCTCCGCGTCGCGTGCACCGACGCAGTGCGGTGGCGCGCATTCTCCGACGTCGTGGTGCGCGTCAACGTCAGTGCGCTCCAACTGCGAGACCACGAGTTTCCGACGCAGGTCGCCACTGTTCTGGCTGACACCGGCCTACCACCGAACGCATTGGGTCTGGAAGTGACCGAAACAGTGTGGGTCGCAGACACCGAAAGGGTGGCGAATACCGTTGCGGCGCTGCACGCAATGGGTGTGTCCTTGCTCCTCGACGATATGGGTAAGGGGCACAGTTCCATGTCGTATCTGGACCGGTACCCGATGTTCGAGAGCTTCAAGATCGACAAGTCATACGTGGCCCGGTTGCCCGCCGTCCGCGCCAGGGCAATAATCTCGGCGATCGTTGCACTCGCCCGCGCGTTCGACGTCACAGTCGTCGGCGAAGGCGTCGAAACCGAAGAACAACTCGAAGCACTCGCCGCAACAGGATGCGACGTAGCTCAGGGATTCCTGCTCGGACGTCCGATGAGCGCCGCAGCAATCACCGATCTGCTGCGGTCTTCTAAGTGAACCCCCGTCACTTCGCTTCGTGATAGCGTGCCGAATCAGAGCTACTCGCATAGCCACCCCAGCTGCAGAAGGCACCCGCGCCGCCTCCGACAGCGATTCAGGGGCAAGGTCCGCCCGGATCTGCGATGAAGAACGTTCAGTTACGTCACGCCGTGTTCATGATTTCCGACCGGTGCAACGGCGCGCGGGGCCGGTGCACAATGCGATTGGAACTCTCATGACCAGGAACGACGTCGAAAAGCACGCAGCTCGGGCTTACGCCGCGGCTCCCGGGTATCGGCAGAGCCTTGCGGCGGTGCGCGCGAACTGCACCATTGTGCTGCCCTACGCGCAGCGACTGTTGATCGAAGCGATCGAGGGCTGCGGAATTCGCCACTGGTCCAACGTCCACGATTGGGACGGCTGCGGCCGAGCGAGCATCACCGACCTCGGTGGCGAGCGATTCGTGCTCACGCCCGATGTTGTCTTACCGGTCATTCGTGAACACCTCGACGCGCACCCCAATCTCGAACCCCTTCACATCGACAGCTACTTCGCCGACGAAGCAGTACAACGAAGCCTGTTCGGCGGCGTCATCCACCGACTCGAACTTCACCGCGGTGGTGGGCTGACCGTCTGATCCCTCGTTATGCGTCGTGCGCGCCGATCCGTGAGTACGAGAAGTAGGCCGGGAATTCCGGCGACGGTCCACGGCGCTACCGCCCCGACTGTCGGAACCACCTGAAGCACTCCCAGTCCGCAGAAGTCCGATGAGTGTCCGCACACGATCGCGTCGTAGGGCGCTGCCACGAAGGAAATGGTCAGCGCCGTGGTGAGGAACGCCAGGACCCCGGTCGAAATGGCCGCCGCGAGCGCCTTCGGGGACGCACACAATCCGGTCCAACCCCACGCGAGAAGCGCTACGCAACATGTCAGGCCGATCAGAGCGACAGCAGCGCCGACCTCACCGCCGTGACCGTCGACCCGTACGCCGGTCACAAAACCGAGCTGAACGGCTCCGCCGGCCAATACGCCCGTGCCGATCAAGGGAAGTAATCCACGCAGAACACGAAACGGGCGTCTGCGGCGTGATGCGGAGAAGAAGATTCGCTCTCTTTCCACTTTCAATGTATAGCGCACCCGGGGTCTTGCGGCAAGACCCCGTCGAGGGTTCAGAATGGCTCGCTGCACACCCGCACCATCGGATCGGAGTCCCGTGAAATCAGTGCCGCCCCATGTCTTCGACCTCCCCGACAGGCTCGCATCGAAGCGCCAACCCTCGCTCATAGGTCATGACCGACAGCACTTTTCGGCGATCACTGCCAGTATCGAGAAGTCACGTTCCGACACGATCGCTCGATTGAACGCCATCCAGAAGTCATCCGGACGGATGGGACAGGAGGTGATGGAACGTGATTTCGAGATTCATCGATTGAACGGGCGACTGCGTCAACTGCATCGTTACGGTGCCGATCTGTGTCTGGGGCGGTTCGTCCCGATCGGCTCGGACCAACCGGTGTACGTAGGGCGCACCGGCTTGCTCGGAGATGCGGGCGAGCAACTGCTCGTCGACTGGCGCTCCCCCGGTGCCGAGCCGTTCTTCGGTGCAACCCATGCCAACCCGATGGGGCTGAGAAGCCGTCGCCGCTATCGGTGGACCAACGGCAGCATCACCGACTACTGGGACGAGGTGTTCGATCCCACGTCTCTGGACGACAACGGCGCACTGGACGATCAGTCCGCGTTCATCGCCAGTCTGGGTGTCGAGCGCTCACCTCGGATGCGTGACGTACTGGGCACGATCCAGGCGGATCAGGACGCAATCATTCGAGCCGACGCGCACGGGGCACTGGTGGTCGACGGCGGCCCGGGAACCGGGAAAACTGTTGTTGCCCTCCACCGCACCGCGTATCTGCTGTACGCAGACTCACGGATTGGACACAACCGCGGCGGAGTACTGTTCATCGGTCCGCATCAGCCCTACCTCGAGTACGTCTCGGGCGTACTCCCCGGTCTCGGCGAGGAGGGAGTACGGACGTGGACCCTTCGAGACCTCGTCGCAGAGGGGGCACATGCGCTCGACGACACCGATCCTGTTGCGGCGCGGCTCAAGGAAAACCTCGACGTCGACGCGGTCATCGAGGCGGCTGTTGCCTTCTACGAACGACCACCAGTCCAGAACGTCACAGTCGAAACAGATTGGGGCACATTCGTAGTGACGCCGAACGACTGGGTTGAGGCATTCGGTGCGCCAGATCCCGGTACTCCGCACAACGAGGCTCGCGAGCTGATCTGGGATCTATTGACGACCATCGTGACCGATCGCTGCGCCGGAGGAGCATCCCGCGAAGAGTTTCGGCAGTCGCTGCAGCACAACGAGGATCTGCGTGATGCCCTGGAACGCTCGTGGACGATCGTCGATGCCGCCGACCTCGTCGCGGACCTGTGGAGCGTTCCGGCATACCTGCGCACATGCGCACCCTGGCTCGACGCGGACGACATCCGAGCACTTCGACGCCCGGATGCGGCACGCTGGACCGTGGCCGACCTACCTCTGCTCGACGCGGCACGGGCGCGACTCGGCGATCCGAAACATGCTCTACGACAACGACGCCGATCGTTGGCTGCTGCGATCGAACGCTCGCGAATGGACAGTGTCGTCGACGAGTTGATGGCGGTCGACGACGACGAGAAGATGGCCGCGCAATTCCGTCAGGAGATAATTCGGGATGCTCTCGTCGATTCGTCCGGCTTCGAGGACCACCCGACGGATCCGCTGGCGGGTCCCTTCGCGCACATAGTGATCGACGAGGCTCAGGAGTTGACCGATGCGCAGTGGCACATGGTGATTCGGCGATGCCCTGCTGGGAGCTTCACCATTGTCGGTGACCGTGCGCAGTCTCGTCGGGGCTTCACCGAGTCGTGGCCGGATCGGCTCGAACGAGTAGGTATCGACGAGTTGACCATCAGCACTCTCGGCGTCAATTACCGCACGCCGCAGGAAGTAATGGACGTGGCCGAGCCGGTGATCCGGGCGGCGCTGCCAGACGCCAACGTTCCCACGTCGATACGCAGTACCGGCGTGCCGGTCGAATATCGGGACGTCGCGTCTCTACCGACGGTTCTCGCCGATTGGCTCGGTTCGACGACCGGCGGAACCGCATGCGCGATCGGTGATCCGACGTTTCCGCATTCCGATCGAATCAGCTCGCTGACACCGCAGCTCGCCAAAGGTCTGGAATTCGATCTGGTCGTTCTGATCGACCCGTATTCGTTCGGCTCCGGCATCGCAGCTGCGGTGGACACCTATGTGGCCATGACACGAGCCACCGGTCTACTCGTCATCTTGACCTCGTCGCAGCGCCGAATCGAGTAGGTCCAGCACGGCGTGGATCGCCGGACTCGCATCGGCGCTGCGCCTCCACGCGGCATGCACTTCTCGCTCGGGGGCGCGCGCCAGCGGTACGGCCACGAGCGCCGAGCCCAGAGGCGGTCTTGCGAGACGGGGAATCAGTGCCAGCACATCGTCTGCCTCGACCAGGGAAAGCTGCGTGGAGAAGTCGTCGACGAGGTGCCGAACGTCGATCTCGCTCGACGTATCGGCGAACAACCGTCGAAACCATTGGTGGCACACCGTGCCCGCCGGGCTCGTCACCCATGGGTACGTCGCGAGGCCTGCCGGTGTCAGTGGAGACTTCCCTGCGGCGAGGGGGTGGGTTCGATTCATGACGACATCGCCGTGGTCGGTGTGAATGGATCGCCGAACGATCGAGCGCGGAGCCACTGCGGGAACTCCGTCGGCGTCGTGCACCAGCGCCAAGTCTGCTGCCCCCGAATGCACACTGTGCAGCGCCCGATCCGGGTCCTCCTCCCCGATCTGCACGGTGAGGTCTGGATAGCGAGCGCTCAGGGTCGCGAGTGCAGGTGCGAGCAGACCGCGGATCGCAGTGGAGAATCCGACCACTCGTACCACCCCGCGCGCGGCACCCTCGTCTGCCGATCTCGCCGACTCCAGACACCGCTCGAGGGCGTGAAACACCTCGTCCGCGGATTCGACCACTGCCCGTCCGGCCGGCGTGAGCACAACACCTCTGCCCGCCTGCGCAAGTACCGGCGTTCCGACCTGGCGTTCGAGCCGTTTGATCTGCTGGGAGACGGCCGACGAGGTGAAGCCGAGCTCGTCGGCCGCTTTCGTCAGCGTGCCCAGGGCGGCGACTGCACGCAGCGCGTGGAGTGCATTGAC
Source organism: Rhodococcus sp. IEGM 1354 (assembly GCF_030056855.1). NCBI lineage: Bacteria > Bacillati > Actinomycetota > Actinomycetes > Mycobacteriales > Nocardiaceae > Rhodococcus > Rhodococcus sp. IEGM 1354. The sequence continues at coordinate 196,371 of NZ_JASHKT010000004.1, read as the reverse complement.
ATCGATCATGAAGCAACGGTACGCAATATTGCCGAAATTACATCGCTGGACCGGGACGATCATGTGGCCTCACACTCGGACGATGAACATGTCCACTCCTTCGGCCACGTCGACGTTCGGCACCAACCTCGTTGCCATGTGCACACCGATGAACGCCGATGGGCAGGTGAGCCGCACCGGCACGGACGCATTGCTGACCCACTTGCTCGCGACCGGGTGCGACGGCGTCGTCGTCGCCGGCACCACTGGGGAGGCGCCGACTCTCACGCCGCGTGAGCAGACCGATCTGATCACGGCGACGCGCGAATTCTCGGGCCACGCCCTGCGCGTGATCGCGGGTGTCGGCACCAACAACACCTCCGCCGGGATCGAGGCGGCGCGACGTGCCGCCGATGCAGGGGCCGACGCATTGCTCGTGACCGCCCCCTACTACTCGCGCCCCACGCAGGCCGGCATCGTCGAGCACATCGTCGCCATCGCCGATGCCGCAGCGCTACCGGTCATGGTGTACGACGTGCCGGCTCGGACCGGTGTGCCGATCGACGCCTCGACGCTGATCGAACTCTCGCGGCACACCTCGATCACGGCGGTCAAGGACGCGAAAGGTGACCTGTACGAGGCGATGAACGTCATGGCCGCAACCGACCTGGCCTATTACTGCGGTATCGACGAATTGACACTGCCCTATCTGTGTTGCGGTGCAACGGGTTCGGTGAGTGTGGTCGGCAATGTCGTCGCCGACCGCTACGCCGAGCTCTTCGACGCGGTCCGTGCCGGAGATCTGACTCGCGCGAACGCGGTACAGCGATCGCTGCTACCTCTCGTCGAGGCCATCATGCGCACCACCCAGGGAGCGATCATGGCCAAGGCGGCCTTGGTCGCCATCGGTGTGCTGGCCGACGCCACGGTGCGGCGCCCGTTGCTCGAATCGTCCGCCGCAGATCTGCAGCGTCTGGCCCACGCGTTGGCGGTGACAGGAATCGATCAGGAATCGAGAAGCATGCGCGTTCCGATACGACTACCGTGATCGCACACATACCTCGGTGCAATCGACCTTCTCGGTTTCGGTTGCCGTGACGATCAGGAGACACCGCGAGCATGGCGACGACCAAGGTCACGCAGAAATCGGCAGCGCACGCCGCCGACAGTCACGATCTGATTCGAGTACAGGGCGCGCGGCAGAACAATCTCGCCGACATCAGCGTCGAACTTCCCAAGCGACGCCTGACTGTGTTCACCGGTGTCTCCGGTTCCGGTAAGAGTTCCCTCGTCTTCAGCACCATCGCGGCCGAATCCCAGCGCATGATCAACGAGACCTACAGCGCCTTCGTTCAGGGCTTCATGCCGACTCTCGCGCGGCCCGACGTCGATGTGATGGACGGGCTCACGACGGCCATCATCGTCGACCAACAGCGAATGGGTGCCAATCCCCACTCCACCGTCGGAACCGCCACCGACGCCTATGCCATGCTTCGCATTCTCTTCAGCAGAGTGGGGAAGCCGTATATCGGCTCTGCACAGGCTTTTTCGTTCAACGTGGCGTCGGTCTCCGGTGCAGGCGCTTACAAGGTGGACAAGGGAGGCCGTCAGACCACGGAGAAGAAGTCCTTCTCCGTCACCGGTGGAATGTGCCCGCGCTGTGAGGGACGCGGCTCGGTCAGCGACTTCGACCTGAATGCCCTGTACGACGCAGACAAGTCGCTCAACGAGAGCGCCATCACCATTCCCGGCTACAGCATGGAAGGCTGGTACGGCAGGATCTTTCGCGGCTGCGGTTACTTCGACCCCGACAAGCCGATCTCGAAATACACGAAGAAAGAGCTCGACGATCTGCTGTATCGAGAGCCCACGAAGATCAAGGTCGAGGGGATCAATCTGACCTATTCCGGATTGATTCCTCAGATCCAGAAGTCGTTTCTTTCGAAGGATGTCGACGCGATGCAACCGCATATCCGGGCGTTCGTGGAGCGCGCGATCACGTTCACCACGTGTCCCGAATGCGACGGAACGCGGCTCAACGAGGGTGCACGATCGTCGAAGATCAAGGGCATCAACATCGCCGACGCCTGCTCGATGCAGATCAGCGACCTGGCCACATGGGTCGCGGGCCTGAAGGAACCGTCGGTGGCACCGCTACTGACGACACTGAGCGAGACCCTGAACTCTTTCGTGGAAATCGGCCTCGGCTACTTGAGCCTGGATCGGCCGTCGGGAACACTGTCCGGCGGAGAAGCGCAGCGCACGAAAATGATTCGACATCTCGGGTCGTCGCTGACCGATGTCACCTACGTGTTCGACGAGCCGACGACCGGTCTGCACCCCCACGACATCGAACGGATGAACAACCTTCTGCTGCAGTTGCGGGACAAGGGAAACACCGTTCTCGTCGTGGAGCACAAGCCGGAAACGATTGCCATCGCCGATCATGTCGTCGACCTGGGGCCCGGTGCCGGCAGCGCGGGCGGGCACGTCTGCTTCGAAGGCACCGTCGACCAGCTGAGACAAAGCGATACGGTCACGGGCCGCCATTTCGACGACCGCGCGAGTCTCAAGGATTCGGTTCGCGAGTTCTCCGAGGTGCTCGAGATTCGAGGGGCGGATTCGAACAATCTGCGAGACGTGGACGTCGACGTTCCACTCGGCGTGCTGGTCGTTGTCACCGGAGTGGCGGGCTCCGGTAAGAGCTCGCTGATTCACGGGTCGCTCTCGGGTACCGACGATGTGGTCTCGGTCGATCAAGGTGCGATCCGGGGATCGAGGCGAAGCAACCCCGCGACCTACACGGGCCTGCTCGAGCCCATCCGCAAAGCCTTCGCGAAGGAGAATGCGGTCAAACCCGCTCTGTTCAGCTCCAATTCGGAAGGTGCCTGCCCGACGTGCAATGGGGCGGGCGTCATCTACAGCGACCTCGCCATGATGGCCGGCGTTGCCACGACGTGTGAGGTGTGCGAGGGCAAACGGTTTCAAGCTTCGGTACTCGAGTACCATTTCGGCGGGCGAAACATCGACGAGGTGCTGTCCATGTCGGTTGCCGAGGCCGAGGATTTCTTCTCCGACGGACCGGCGAAACTGCTTGCGGCACACAAGATTCTGCAACGGCTCAACGACGTCGGACTCGGCTACCTGAAGATCGGCCAGCCGCTGACGACTCTGTCGGGCGGCGAACGGCAAAGACTCAAGCTCGCGACACACATGGCCGAGAAGGGCGGGGTGTACGTACTCGACGAGCCGACCACCGGGCTACACCTCGCCGATGTGGACAAACTGCTCGGGTTGCTCGACCGCCTGGTCGACTCGGGTAAGTCGGTGATCGTCATCGAGCACCATCAGGCCGTCATGGCCCACGCCGACTGGATCATCGACCTCGGCCCAGGAGCCGGGCACGACGGCGGCCTCGTGGTCTTCGAGGGCACCCCCGCAGATCTGGTGGCGGACGGATCCACCCTGACCGCGAAGCACCTGGCCGCGTACGTCGGATAGCTGACCAGAACCGAATACCCGATGGAGACGACGTGACCACCCTGCCCGACCGCCCTGCAACTGCGCTGTTGATCGTCGACGTCCAGAACGACGTCATGGCCGCCGCCCACGATCGCACTCGCGTCGTCGACAACATGGTGCGACTGGTCTCACGAGCGCGAAAGACCGACACACCGGTGATCTGGGTGCAGCATTCCTCGGACCACGAGCTCGTGTCCGGCAGCCCAGGCTGGCAACTCGTGGAGGAACTTCCGATCGACGCCGGAGATGCATTGGTGCACAAGAAGCATGGAGACGCCTTCGAGGACACGTCCTTGGAGGAGGTGCTCGCCGGTGCCGGCGTCGGTCGTGTGGTGGTTGCCGGCGCGCAAACGGACTTCTGTGTGCGATCGACTCTGCACGGAGCTCTGATTCGTGGGTACGACGTGACCTTGGTCAGCGACGCCCACACGACGGAGAACCTGCCGGACCCCGCCCTGCCTACAGCGCAGCAGGTCATCGCGCACACGAACATGTACTGGGACAACCAGACCGCACCCGGTCGAACCGCATCGGCCGTCGCCACCGAGGACGTCGCGTTCGTCGGCCGCTAGCCTGACGCTCCTATGGTTGCTCTGCTTGCTGCGCTCGTCGGGTTCGCGGTTCTCGACTCCCTCGATGTGCTCGTCGTCGGTATCACCGCGGCTATTTCGGTGCAGGCCAGGGTTTCCCGGCGCAGCCCCTTCCGCGCCGGGTCGGCGTTCCTCGCCGGGATCTTCACGGCGACGAGCCTGTTCGGTCTGCTGACGGTGCTCGGCATCGACTTCGTGACCGGCCTGTTCGACTTCACCCTCACACCGTCCGTTCGATACTGGGCTCAAGTGATCGTGGGTGTCGTGCTGCTTGCGTTGGCCTCCGTGCGCAGTAGGCAAAGTTCCACGCCTGCGTGGGCGACGCGGCTCGGTTCCAACCCGTGGATCGTCGGCCTCGCCGGTGCCGTGATCGGGCTGGTCCAAGGGCCCACAGGTGTCCCCTATCTGGCGGGACTGGCCATGCTGTCAGCTCACGAACCGCGTCCAGCATGGTGGCCGGCGATCGTGATCGTCTATTGCACGATCGCATTACTGCCGCCGGTGCTCGTACTGTTTCTCGCTTCGCGCACAAGCCCACGATCGAGGCGGGCGTTCGCCACCACCGTCCGCACACTCACGCGGTACGGACCGACCGCGGTTCGGATCATCTTCGTGATTCTCGGACTGGCACTGATCGGCGACGCGGTCACGCACGCACACCATCTCGTTCCGGGACGAACGTAGACTGCCGCCCATGGCACTCGATCACGGCGATCCCGGCGACGCCCCGTCCGTTCCCCCTCCCCTGTCTCCGGTGGTCGCGGACCGTCGTCCGTCGGCGGCCGAGGAGGCGCGCACGATCGCTGCGTCCACCAATATCGCGACGCTGGCCAGCCTGACCGCCGACGGCGATCCATGGGCGTCGTTCGTGACATACGGCTTGCTCGACGGAGCACCCGTGCTGTGCGTGTCGCGGATGGCGGAGCATGGTCGAAATCTCGACGGTGATCCACGAGCGAGTCTGTCGATCGTTGCACCCCAGTCACAGACGGACCCGCTGGCCTCGGGCCGCATCACGCTGGCCGGGGTGGTCGAGCGACCGGCAGGAGCCGAGCTCACTGCCGCACGACAAGCGCATCTCGACGCGGTGCCGGCCGCCAAGTACTACGTGGATTACAGCGACTTCACGCTTTGGGTCATGCGAGTGCATCGGGTGCGATGGGTCGGCGGGTACGGCCGAATGGATTCGGCGACGGCCGACGCGTACTCCGAGGCGTCCCCGGATCCCGTGTCTCCGTCCTCGGCCTATGCCGTCGAGCACCTCAACGCGGACCATTCGACGTCTCTGTTGGCGATGGCCCGAAAGCTGGGGGGCTACCCGGACGCGACCTCGGCGACGTGTACGGCCGCAGATCGATACGGCCTCGATCTGAACGTCCACACACCGCGCGGTGTGGCCTACACCAGAGTCGGTTACGCCGAGCCCATCGATTCCGCGGACGAGCTGCGCGCTGCAACGGTGGAACTGGCCAAGAGGTCGGCTACTGCCCCGTAGTTCCCCGCGACAGCGAGAGCTGCCCGACGACCGGTAGCTGGGCCCTTGGCGAGACGCTCCGCCCCGGGGCGACTACCGTTGTGGCTACATCGCAACGTCTAGGGAGCAGGTAATGAGCATCCAACCGGTCGAATCGAAGCGTCACCGTGTCGTCGTCATCGGTTCCGGGTTCGGAGGTCTGTTCGGCGTCAAGGCGCTCAAGAAGGCCGACGTCGACATCACCCTCGTCGCAAAGACGACCCACCACCTATTCCAGCCGCTGCTCTACCAGGTGGCCACAGGCATTCTGTCCGTCGGTGAGATCGCTCCCACTACCCGCGTCATCCTGCGCAAGCAGAAGAACGCCGAGGTGTTGCTGGGCGACGTGCTGAACATCGACCTCGAGGCCAAGACGGTCACGTCCAAGTTGCTCGAGCGCGTCACCGTCACCCCGTTCGACAGCCTGATCGTGGCCGCCGGTGCCCAGCAGTCGTACTTCGGTAACGACCATTTCGCCGAGTTCGCGCCCGGCATGAAGACAATCGACGATGCACTCGAACTGCGCGGACGCATCCTTGGAGCCTTCGAGCAGGCGGAACTCTCCGACGACCAGGAGGAGAAGGACCGCCTGATGACGTTCGTCGTCGTCGGAGCAGGTCCGACGGGTGTCGAACTCGCAGGGCAGATCGCAGAACTCGCCGACCGCACCCTCGACGGAGCGTTCCGCAACATCGATCCCCGCGACGCGCGCGTCATCCTGCTGGACGCCGCACCGGCCGTCCTTCCCCCGATGGGCGAGAAACTCGGCCGCAAGGCAGCCGAACGGCTCGAGAAGCTCGGTGTCGAGATCCAGCTCAACGCGATGGTCACCGACGTCGACAACGACGGCCTGACCGTCAAGGAAAAAGACGGAACGACGCGTCGTATCGAGGCTCAGTGCAAGGTCTGGTCCGCGGGCGTGCAGGGCAGCCCGCTCGGCAAGCAGCTGGCCGACCAGTCGGGTTCGGAGACGGACCGCGCCGGCCGAGTTCTGGTGGAACCGGATCTGACTGTCAAGGGTCATCCGAACGTCTTCGTCATCGGCGACTTGATGTCGGTCAAGGACGTTCCCGGCATGGCACAGGGTGCGATCCAGGGTGCCACCTACGCAGCCAAGCTGATCAAGGCATCGGTCAAGGGGCAGGACGACCCCACCCAGCGAGCACCCTTCAAGTACTTCGACAAGGGCTCCATGGCCACGGTGTCGCGGTTCAATGCGGTGGCGAAGGTCGGTAAGCTGGAGTTCGGTGGCTTCATCGCATGGCTCATGTGGCTCGCCCTGCACCTGTACTACCTGGTGGGGTACCGCAGCCGTATCACCACGGTCATTTCCTGGTTCGTCACGTTCCTCGGTAGAGGCCGTGCTCAGATGGCATCGACGGAGCAGCAGGTGTTCGCGCGGCTTGCCATCGAACAACTGAACTCTCTCGAGAAAGCGGGCGACGTGAACAAGCGGACGGCCGAGGTCGAAGAGGAACGCGAAAAAGCAGCGGGTTGATCCACGCAGCACCCGCAAGGTAAGCGAAGCAGAAAGGGCTCCGTCCGACGCACATCGTCGGACGGAGCCCTTTCTTTCTGCCCTGCCCGATCTATCGGGTCGGCTGAAGGCGATGACCGACGGAGGTACTCAGCGAGCCACCCCCGGCCAAGGCCAAGCGCACGGTGCCGCCCGCTAGATCGACCTCGGAATCCCGACTGTCCGGATAGCGAAGCGTGCTGGACATCGACATCGGTGCCGACAAGCCGTCGTGCGCCACCGTCCCCTCCCCCAGTTCCACCCGGTGGCGCAACAGCGGCCGGCCTCCCACATCGCAGTGCATCGAACTCGCCCACTGTCCCGCCACCTCGTCGAGCCTGCCGATCTGTACGCGCTCACGCAGCCACAGATCCGAGTCTTGTTCCAGTTCGATGACATTGAGCACCGTATGAGAGGCATCGGAGACGACGACCATCGGCTCGGGGTCGAAAACGAGTGACGCCCCCGCCCCCAACTCGACGTGCCAGTGCGCCGACGAATGACGTTGTGCTGCACCGGGCATCGCCAAGGACGCTGCCACACTGCGCACATCCAGACGAGCGCCGGCAGCCACCGAGATCCTGACGCTGATGGTGTCTCCGCCGAGAGGCGTGGCCGCGGTGCCGATCAGGTGGACGGTGTCGGGCCCCGTTTGCCTACCTGCGAGTCCGCCGACCGATGTGATGCGGGGACTGCGTCGACGACTCGCGTCGATGCGGAGCTCGGTGTGCATCGTTCAGTGCGCGTGGTCGTGTGCGTCGGCGTCGGCGATGACCTTCAATTGCTCACGCACCCAGCCGAGCACCGTCGTTGCTGCGGGATCGTCCGTGAGAGAGATCAGGGCCGTGGGACGACCCTCGCGCACCTGCGCGGCGTTGCGCTCCATGACACCCAGATCCGCACCGACGTACGGCGCGAGATCGGTTTTGTTGACAACGAGTAAGTCGGAGAACGTCACGCCGGGACCACCCTTACGAGGCACCTTGTCTCCTCCCGCGACGTCGACGACAAAAATCTGGACGTCGATCAAACCGGAAGAAAACGTGGCGGTGAGATTGTCGCCACCGGACTCCACCAGAATCAGGTCGAGAGGGGGGTTGTTCTCGATCAGGTCGTCGATCGCGTCGAGATTGGCGGTGATGTCGTCGCGTATCGCGGTATGCGGACAGCCGCCGGTCTGCACGGCCGTGATGCGCTCGTCCGGCAACACTGCGTGCCGCCGCAGGAAGTCGGCATCCTCGGTGGTGTAGATGTCGTTGGTGAGCACGGCCAGAGACAGCTCGTCGCGGAGCTGGCGGCACAAGGCGGCCACCAAGGCGGTCTTGCCCGACCCGACGGGTCCGCCGATTCCCACACGCAAAGCATCGCCTGCGACCCGTGTGCGCTTGGGTCGGTCCAACCCGTGGTCGTGGGGCTCACCATCGATCAGGTGCGGGGGCATGACATCTCCTTCGGTCGAGAAAACGGTACTGCGGTCGAGAACCGTGTCGGCGGTCGTGAGTTCAGGATACGAACAGTGGGCGATCGCGGACGGCGTGGGCTTCGGCGAACATGTCCAGCAGCGGATCGGACAGCTCCATCAGAACCGGGAGCGATGCGCACGCGGCGTCGGTCACCTCGTCGCAGAAGTCCCCGAACCGAATGGTGCACGAGGCAACCTCGGCGGGGTCGAGCGCAAGCAGACGTTGCGCCGCGATCGCCGAGCCGGTCATGGTGATGTACACCTGCACAGCCGCGGTGTCGGCGACGGACAGGTCGGCTGCGAGTCCCACGTGCCCCGCCGCGACGGCCAGATGCGGACGGCGGCCGATGGACTGCCAATCGTGATGCGGCCATGCCGATTTGGCCAATCTGAGCAGCCCCCGACCCTGAGCTCGCGACGCAGCTCGCACTGCCGGCGACGGCGTCCGGGCATCGCACTCGGCGTCCGCCGCATCCGTATCCAACGAGCCGAGAACCACCGCACCCGCGATGGACGCCGCCGTGGCTCCCGACGTCCGGATCCGCCGACGCAGAAATGCTTCGAGGGTATCGATGTCGCGCACGAAACCCGACGCAATTGCTTCTTCGACTCCCCCGGAATGAACGTGCCCACCGGTGGGAAGTCGCGAATCTGCAAGCGAGAGAAGGGTTGTGACCTGTCGACGTGCAGCGTTCGACGACGCAGTCGACGTGAGGGATCCAAGGGCCATCAGAAGAGGAAATACCGTTGCGCCATCGGCAATTCGGACGCCGGTTGTTCCTTCCATACCTCGCCGTCGATACGCACGGTGAAGGTGTCCGGATCGACTTCGATCTCCGGAAGCGAATCGTTGAGCGGCATATCGGCTTTCCTGATCCCGCGCACGTTCGCAACCGGAACGAGACGACGATCGCACGCGAGGCGATCGGCCAGACCGTCCTCGATCGCTTGCGGCGCAACGAAATGCAGCGACGTCGCGGCGGCGGCCTTCGGTGACGCTCCGAACATCGGCCGCGGCAACTCGGGTTGCGGCGTAGGAATGGACGCATTGGCGTCGCCCATCGCGGCCCAGGCGATCATGCCGCCCTTGATGACCATGTGCGGACGCACACCGAAGAAGGCCGGATCCCACAACACCAGATCGGCGAGCTTTCCCGTTTCGATCGACCCGATCTCCGCATCGAGACCGTGGGCCACGGCCGGACAGATCGTGTATTTCGCGACGTATCGCCTGACCCGATTGTTGTCGGCGCCGTTGTCCCCGGACAGGTATCCGCGCCGCGCCTTCATGACGTGAGCTGTCTGCCAGGTTCGCAGCACCACCTCACCGATACGTCCCATGGCCTGGGCGTCGCTGCCGATCATCGAGATCGCTCCCATGTCGTGCAGCAAGTCCTCGGCAGCGATGGTCGACGGCCGAATGCGGCTCTCGGCGAACGCCAGATCCTCCGGAATGCTCGGACTGAGGTGATGGCACACCATCAACATGTCGAGATGCTCGTCCAACGTGTTCACGGTGTGCGGACGCGTCGGATTGGTCGAGCTGGGCAGCACGTGTGCTTGCGCGGCAACGGTAATGATGTCGGGAGCGTGTCCGCCGCCTGCACCTTCGGTGTGATAAGCGTGTATTCCACGGCCGTTGATCGCAGCGAGGGTGGTCTCGACGAATCCGGCCTCGTTGAGGGTGTCCGAGTGAAGAGCCGCTTGAACTCCCGCCTCGTCGCACACTCGCAGGCACGCGTCGATCGCGGCGGGAGTCGACCCCCAATCCTCGTGCAACTTGAATCCCGAAGCGCCGCCGCGCAACTGCTCCCACATCGAATCGGGATTGACCGTGTTCCCTTTGCCGAGCAGCACGATGTTCATCGGCCAGTCGTCGAGCGATTCGAGCATCCTGGACAGATGCCACGCACCCGGGGTCACGGTGGTTGCCTTGCTGCCTTCGGCGGGCCCGGTACCACCCGCGATCACCGTGGTGATGCCGCCGCCGAGGGCTTCTTCCTTGATCTGCGGGCAGATGAGGTGCACATGGCAATCGATGCCGCCGGCCGTGACGATCTTTCCGTTGCCCGCGATGATCTCGGTCGATGGTCCGATCACGAGATCCGGGTGAACGCCGGTCATGGTGTCGGGATTGCCGGCCTTTCCGAGCGCAACGATCCGACCGTCGCGAATACCGAGGTCTGCCTTGATGATTCCCCAGTAATCGACGACGACGACGCCGGTGATGACGGTATCCGGGGCACCGTCTGCCCGGGTGGCACGTGACTGGCCCATCGACTCACGGATCACTTTGCCGCCGCCGAACACCGCTTCCTCGCCGGCCTTGCCCGGACCACCACTTCGGTCCTCGGTGATCTCGATCAGAAGGTCGGTGTCGGCCAACCGAATCCGATCACCCGTCGTGGGGCCGAACAACTGGGCGTATCGACTGCGACTCATACGCGCCATCAGCTGTCCAACTTTCCTGGAGGTGTCATGCTCAAGCCGTATACCTCGCGAGTCCCACCGAGGGGCACGAGTTGCACCGTCTGCTCGATGCCCGGCTCGAAACGCACGGCAGTGCCGGCCGGAATGTCGAGCCGACACCCGTAGGCGCGATCGCGATCGAACTGCAGGGCGGCGTTCGCTTGAGGAAGATGCACGTGACTTCCCACCTGCACCGGTCGATCGCCGCCGTTCACCACCGTCAAGGTGATCGGTTCGACACCGTCGTTGATCTCGATATCTCCTGCGACGGTGAAGATCTCACCCGGAACCAGATGGCCGTCTCCGCGCTCGGGCGAGATCGGCTCGTGCACCGTGATCAGTTTCGTTCCGTCGGGAAACGTCGCTTCCACCATCACCTCGGGAAGCAGTTCGGGCACACCACTCAGTACGTCGTCGGCCGTGAGCACTTCCCGACCCGACGCCATGAGCTCGGCCACGGACTTTCCGTCACGAGCACCCTCGAGGAGGTGATCGGTGATGACCGCGATCGCCTCGGGGTGATTGAGCTTCAGGCCGCGAGCACGGCGCCGCCGCGCGAGTTCGGCGGCGTAGCTGACGAGCAGTCGATCCTGCTCGTGCGGAGACAACCGCATGTAGGTTCTCCGTCCGATCGGTGATGATGCTCGGCAATTCTGACACGCAGTCAGCCCAAGGGCACGGTGACCGACCGATCGAGCAGACCCCGCAGGACATTTCGGTCAACAGAAGGGGCCACGTCCTGCAGTTCGGTGACCCCGAACGCGCCCGCGTCCAGGCCGCGTACCAATACGCCCGCGAGAGCTTGCGCCGTCGCCGGCTCGTCCATCACATCTCCGCCGCGACGATCGAGGTAGTTGCCCAGCCGAGCTGCGGCGACGGGCATCGCGTGACGAAAGAACTCGAACGTGGCCAACCACCGCGTCACAAGATGGCCGGGGTGCATGTCCCACCCCTGGTAGAAACCCCGCTCGAGGGATCTGGTCACCAGATCGAAGTGCCGCCGCGCCGACGCTGCCACTTGTTCGGCGCTGCCGGTCGGAACCACCTGGGTCGATCCGTCGCACACCCACACGCCTGTCTGCGCTGCCGCAGCGAGCATGACGTTCTTGGCATGGTCCGCCACCGGATGAGTCAGTGATTGCTGCGCCGACGTGATTCCACACGCCGCGCTGTAGTCGTAGGTGCCGTAGTGGAGCGATGTACAGCGACCGTCCGCGCGGGTGATCGCACGCGCCAGCGTCGCCGTACCGTCGGCACCGACCACGGCCTGCGGGCTTTCGATCTGCAACTCGAAACGGAGTGCCCGATCGGGAAGACCGTGAGCCCGCTCGAGCTCTTCGCACAACGCGACCACGGCCGAAACCTGCTCGACCGCGCGGAGTTTGGGCACTGTGAACACGAACCCGTTGGGCACTCCCCCGGCCCCGTCCAGGACGAGTTCCAGGGTTCGAATGCCACGCCGACGCTCGTGAGCGGCAAGGCCCTTCGCGCGGATGCCCAGCCACGACGGGCCTGCCGTGTCGCGTGCCAGGGCAGCCAACGCTGCACCTGCTGCCGCGGCGTGACGATCCTCGACGGCGTCGGAGCGCCACCCGTAGCCGTCCTCGAAATCGAACCTGAGGTCCTGGATCGGTGCCGCGCTCAGCCTGTTCCGTACCACTGGTAGAGCATCGGTGGTACCGAGGTCGGCGAATGCCTCGGGATGCGCATCGAGCAGGCCGAGGGCTGCGGTTCCCCATGCGGCCGGGATGTTCTCGGACGCCTCCGAGGCCGGGACGTAGACAGTGTGGGAGGGCTGCCCGCCTATGCGGTCTCCCGGATAGTGCTGCGCCAGATCGGCATCGATGGGCTCGAAGAGTGCTTCGATGCGGGCGAACGCGTCGTCGGTCAGCGCACCGCCGGCGGGAGGGGGAACGACATCGTCGTGTCCGGTCATGGGCTTCACTGTCCCAGACGTGCTGTGTTTTCGATATTCGCCAGCCGCACTTTGCCCTGCGCCACCAGGCGGCCGCCCTCGTCGGAGATGTCGACCTGCCAGAGTTGCTGGGTGCGGCCTCGATGGATCGGATGTCCGTGCGCGGCAAGAGAGCCCGAGCGCGTTGCTCGCAGGAAGTCCGTGCTGTTGTTCACCCCGACGACATGACCGCGCGAACCGAACCAGGCCGATCCACCGATGCTGGCAACCGATTCGACCACGGCGCACAGGACACCGCCGTGCATGATCCCGGCCGGCTGGTGCAGTTGCGGGGTGACATCCCACTCTGCGCGAACGACGTCGCCGGTCACTTCTCGGTAGGTCAGTCCGACCACGCCGTCGAATCCGCGTCCGCAGAGTTCGGTCAGCTGTTCCGGGGTGAGGGTCTCGAAGGGGCTCGCTTCGGTGGTGCCGTTCGAATCGGTCATTGCTCCGCTTCCGGTCGCGTACTGAGGATGTTCGCCGACTGCAGTCGACCCATGACCAGAAATACACGACACAGTGCCCGAGAAAATCGGTGGGCCTCTCGTTCGAGTCGAACGAGAGGCCCACCGTGGCAAGGACCGGGAGACACTGCAGCCCTCAGGTCTCCGGCGCGGTCCGTTGGTGTGAAATTAGCATAGGCATACCTCAGTTTGGGCGCAAGGCCTTCACGAGGCTCGCAGTCGCTGCCGGCCCGGCACTCCGACTCGCGATCGGACGGGCGCTCCGGCAGCGACCATCGCGTCGAGCAGCAACTGGCCTCGCCGTGTTCCGGCGGATGGGCCGGTCCCGGCCAAAATCGGAACGTACGTCGACGCACCGAGGATTGCGTCACCCACCAGCGCCCAGAAGACGCGAGCTTCCAGAGGAGCCCGCTCACTGATCGCGCGATAGACAGACCCGAGGGACGTGAGGCACCGATGCGCGGTCCAGACGAGAAGTGCCTGTTCACAGGGCAACGTCACGGTTCCGGGCTCGCCGGCTGCCGGATCCTCCGGCAGCACTCGCAAGATGGGCGACGCAACACCCGCCCAGTCGATTCCCCCGTCGCTGTCCATATGGATCCACAAGTTCTCGATGCCCGGATCCCAGGCACGCGCTTCGAGCACGAGCAGTGCTGCGACCCGCCCGACCACCGCATGAATCAGCGCAGTCGCCACCTGCACCGCCGCAGCGTGCGGCACATCGAGATCCTCGAGCGAACGGCGATACATCTGCTCGACGCGACCGTCGTCGAGACCGACCGACAGCTGCCACCAACGCCGCTTGCCCTCGTCGGCCATGGCGGCCACCGCGTACATCCGCGGGTAGTCGGGATTGAGCGCGCGCAGGGTGGAGCACGATTCGGCCAGCAAGGCTCGCCCACCGGATCGGTCCGAGAATCGGTGCACATCGGCCCAGCCCGTGAATGCCGCAGTTGCAACTGACACCTGAACGCTCCTTCTGTTCGCGACCGGTGAACTCGCCCCACCGTCGACCAATGAATGTAGGTTAGCCTAACCAGATTCAACTGCCGACTCAGGTACCGCTACCCTTACCTCTTGTCGCACGGCGAGCAAGGGTTCCGTAACCTAAACCGTGTCCCTTCGATCCAGCGAGGAGTCACGACCCCAGTGACCACAGCTCCGCTACTCGGCCCCCACGGCTCGCGTCGCTCGCCCGACGAGCGATACGGGACCGAGGACGTACCGACCGGTCCCGCACCGCGGAGCACACGCGTCGCAGCCGCGGGGATCGATGCTCTGATCGTGCTCGTGCCGTTGTTCATCGGGTGGTCGATCGTCGACGCCCTTCGCGACGACAACGGCGGTGGCCAGGCCGACCGTGTCGTGTTCGGAGCCATTTCTCTCTCGGTGGCCGTCGCCTTGTTCGTCTGGAACCGCGGCTACCGCGATGGCAACGAGGGGCAGAGCACAGGTAGACGGTGGATGAGTCTGACGCTCCGCGACACCGACACCACCGGCCCGGTCGGTGTCCGTCGAGCTCTCCGTCGCCAGTTCGGTCTCGGCCGGTCCACGTCGGAGGTCGTGCGGGAGAAGACAGCTTCAGCTGATGATTTCGAGCCTATTCCCAAGGATGGTTCGGTTGCCGCCATTCGCCGACGCAGATTGCTCGGACTGGCAGTATTGGTCGTCGCTCTGGCCGCCGGCATCTTTGCAAGCATCGCCATCGGTGCCCGACCACTGACGTTCGCCGAGATCGCCCATGCACTGATCGATTCGAATGGCACGGACACCGACATCATCGTGCGGACCTTGCGGGTCCCCCGAACCGTGCTGGCGTTGGTGGTCGGCATCGCGCTCGGTATCGCCGGTGCCCTCATCCAGGGACATACGCGCAACCCGCTGGCCGATGCCAGCTTGCTCGGCCTCAATTCCGGGGCTGCGTTCTTCGTCGTCATGGCCATTTACCTGTTCCGGTTCACCTCTCCGAGCCAGTACCTGTGGTTCGCGTTCGCAGGTTCGGCGGTGGCGAGCGTCGTGGTGTTCGGTCTGTCGTCCATCGGGTCGGGCAGATCGAGTCCGATCAACCTCGCCCTGGCGGGCGCGGGTGTCGCGTTCTTCCTCTCGGCGATGACGAATGCCGTCGTGTTGCTCGACCAGACGAGCCTCGACGGCTACCGCTTCTGGGTGGTCGGATCGGTCGCCGGCCGGGGGCTCGACGTGCTGTGGCAGGTTCTCCCCTTCCTGATTCTCGGTGTGCTGATCGCACTCGCCAGCACCCCGGGCCTGAACGTCATGAGCCTGGGCGAGGACGTTGCGCGATCCCTCGGAACGAACATCGCGGTCACCCGAACTGTCGGCATCCTGGCCATCACTCTGCTGACCGGAGCGGCAACTGCTGCCTGCGGGCCCATCGCCTTCGTCGGCCTCGTCGTTCCGCACATCGCTCGAGCGGTGACCGGGCCCGACTACCGATGGCTCGTGCCGTACGCGGGCCTCATGGGCGGCGTGATGCTCATGATCGCCGACGTCATCGGACGCGTCGTGGTGCGCCCGGGCGAGCTGCAGGTGGGCATCGTCCTGGCCCTCTTCGGCGCGCCGTTCTTCATCGCACTCGTACGCCGTAGAAAGTTGGCGAGCCTGTGACCGCCGAGCTTCGGTCCTCCGAGCCCTCCACGGCCGGTCCCGGCACCGTGCCCGCACGGCCCGCCGTTCGCCTGGGGCGGGTGTCCCTCGTCCGCCGTCCACTGATGGTCGTCACCACCCTCCTCGTGGCTGCCGCCTTGATTCTCGTCATGTGTGTCAACATCGGCCGCGGCGACTTTCCGCTGTCGATCCCCCAGGTGCTCGACGTCCTGCTCGGCGGCGGAACGCGGATCGAACGGTTCATCGTCATGGACCTGCGCCTGCCCCGATCGTTGACGGGCTTGCTCGTCGGAGCAGCCCTGGGAATCTCCGGTGCGATCACGCAATCCATCTCTCGGAACGCACTCGCCAGCCCCGACATTCTCGGTATCACCGCCGGTGCCAGCGCTGCAGCCGTCGCACTGATCGTGCTGGGCGGCGGCGGTACCTTCAGCGGTCTGCTCGCCACCCTCGGTCTTCCACTGGCAGCCTTGATCGGCGGCGTCCTGACTGCGATTGCGATCTACTCTCTGGCCTGGAGGAAAGGAGTCGACGGCTTTCGCTTCATTCTGGTGGGAATCGCCGTCAACGCAATGCTCACGGCCGTCATCGGGTGGTTGCTGATCAGCGCCGACATCAACGACGTGTCGCGCGCGCAGGTCTGGCTCAACGGTTCTCTGAACGGAGCCAACTGGTCGACGGTGTGGCCGGTCGCCGTCGCTGTCGTCGTCGTCGGAGGCGCAACCATCGTGTCGACGTTCACGCTCGGAGCACTGCGTTTGGGTGACGACAATGCGCGATCGCTCGGAGTGCGGTTGCAGCACAGCCAGGCCGTGATGTTGCTCGCCGCCGTCGCACTCGCTGCCGTTGCCACGGCTGCGGCCGGACCGATCGCGTTCGTAGCATTGGCAGCCCCGCAGATCGCGGTACGACTCCTCCGAACCCCTGGCCCGCCGATCATTGCCTCGGCATTGTTGGGCGGACTGCTGGTAGTGGCGAGTGATCTCATCGCGCGGACGATCCTGCCGGTGGAACTGCCGGTCGGCATCGTCACCTCGGCACTCGGTGGACCGTTCCTTCTGTACCTTCTCGTGCGCAGTAATCGAAAGGCTTCCGTATGACAATCAGCCATGCTTCGCGTTTGGTCGCAGACGATCTCAGCCTCGGTTACGGCGACCGGACCATCATCGAGCACCTCGACCTCGCGATTCACACCGGGGTGATCACCACAGTCATCGGCCCGAACGGCTGCGGCAAGTCGACCCTGTTGCGGTCGCTCGGACGCCTGCTCAAGCCCAAGGCCGGAAGCGTGATGCTCGACGGCCGGGCGATCTCTTCGATGAAGACCAAAGAGGTTGCCCGAACCCTGGGCATGCTGCCGCAGGCACCCACTGCTCCGGAAGGATTGACCGTTGCCGATCTGGTGTCGCGCGGTCGTCACCCTCATCAGTCGTGGATCAGGCAGTGGAGCTCGGACGACGAGGCCGAAGTGGCCAACGCACTCGAACTCACCGGCGTCGGCGACCTCGCCGATCGCCCCGTCGACGAGCTGTCCGGTGGTCAACGGCAGCGCGCCTGGATCTCGATGGCACTGGCGCAGGGCACCGACATCCTGCTGTTGGACGAGCCGACCACGTACCTCGATCTCGCCCACTCCATCGAGGTACTCGACCTCGTCGATCGGCTGCACGAGGAGCTCGGCCGCACCATCGTCATGGTGTTGCACGACCTCAACCTCGCGCTTCGGTACAGCGACCAGTTGATTGTCATGAAGCAAGGAAACATCGTCACGTCCGGTCGCCCTCAGGACGTCATCTCCGAGGAACTACTGCTCGACGTGTTCGGACTCGAAGCAGCCGTGATCGACGATCCCATGTCGGATCGCCCGCTCATCGTTCCGATCGGGACTCGCCACGTGTACGGGTCGGTCGGTGGTCCGGTGAAGTCGGACAGGCACTCCGGGACACCGGACTCGCAGGCCGTCTAGCGCAGACCGTCACCGCTCGATCATGGTTCGGACGAGCTTGAAGCCCTGCCCGATGGACACGTCGGGCAGGTAGGCCCGGCCGATTGCGTTGCCGATGCTGGGCAGCGCGGCAGGATCGGCAAACGTCATGTGCATCGGTTCGTAGCGCGGCTGGAATTTGGATTTGAACGCCAGCAGCGACCGGAACCCGTAGACGGGTTCGAGGGTGCGCCCGAGTACATCGAGCAACCGTTCGAGCAAGCCGGACAGCGTCGACTGCTCGGCGCTGGACACGTGCTCGGGCTGCTTCTCGTCGACTTTGGCCAGAGGGGCACCGGACAGGCTCAGGAACCGGGCACCCTCCTGCTCGAGGAGCAGGGCGGCCGAAGCAATGAGAAACTCCATCGTCGGCCGAAATCCTTCCGAGCGTCTCCGCATGAAATCGAGCGTCCACCCGACTATGACGCCGTCCTCGTAGACGGGCATCCACGACGTGACCCCGTGAACGGTTCGGTGCTCGTCGACGGCGATCAGGCATCGCACGTTCTCGTCGTCGACCTCCTCGAGTCCGCCGAGGGTGAAGCCCATCTCGGGCATCCCCTTGTCTGCTACCCACTCCTCGGAGATCGCGGTGATCTGATCGGTGATGGCCAGAGGAGCGGTGGGAAACCGAATCCACTCGGCGACGACGCCTGCCTTCTTCGCGCGGTTGAGCGCAGTACGTACATCCTGGAAACGCTTGCCGGTGAACGCGATCCCGTCCAGATCGAGCACGGTCTCCTCACCGACCTGGATACCGCCCCAGCCGAGAGAATCGGTGATGCGCCGGACGGCCGGGGTGACGGAGTAGAAACACGGAATCCACCCGTTCTTCGACGCGAACTCGGCGAACTCGACGACGTTGTCTCGCAACGATTCTCGCGGACCGACAGGGTCACCGGTGGTCAAAGCCACGCCGGAAATGACGCGATACGCCACGTAGCTGCGGCCGTCGGCGCTGAACCAGTACTTGTTTCCGCGCCAGGTCGTCATCCACGACAGTGCCGAGCCGCTGCTCGACATCAGCACGCTGCGAGCCCGTTCGGTGGCATCGGTCTCCGGGCCGTACACCGGTGTGAGGAAGGTGCTGATCGTGAGCACACACACCACGACCCAGAACACGACGCCGGTCCACTCGAACAGCAAGGTGGTCGGGATGCTCTGGGGTAGAAGGGCGGGCTCGAGCCACTGCAGATAGACCGGCGGAACCAGCCTCTGCGGGAAATCGATCAGCAGTCCGCCGAAGGACGGCGAGTCGGCGAAACCGCCGCGACCGAGATAACCGCCGAGCGAGTAGATCAGGCCGAGTCCCACTGCGGCGGCCACGACGGACGCGGCCCAGCGTCGGTACGTGCCTGCCGGCGCCGACACGTCGAAGAACTTCCGAGTGACGATCAGGACCAGCAGGACCAGCAGGGGCAGAAGGAACGGCACTGCAGTGCGATAGGCAGTGGGAGATTCCAGCCCGTAGAACAAGGATTCGTCGTCGCCGGCCTCGAGGAACCGGATGGCGTAGTTCGCCACCGACAGCGCAAGCAGAACCACCTGCGAGATCACTGCCATCGCCCATGCGAACCGTCGACCGCGGCGCAAACCGTCACTGACCACCAAGAGGAACAGCGACGGCATGATGCTCAGGATCGTCGGTCCGACTCCGCCCAGCCTGAGGTCGAGCAGCCCGCGGCGGCATTCCACCGGATCGGTCGTGGCATCGGCGCAAATCTCACGAACCTCGGCAGCTGTGTACGGCACCCCGCGAACCACGTCGCGAAGCACCGCGAACGGCCCCACGGCATTGGGGCTCAAGGCCGCCAGCACCGGACCCAGGGCACTGGCGGCGACGATCAGCGCGACCAGCACACGTCCTTCACGCTGCGTTCCCGCCAATCTCGGACCGCGCGCCGAGCGGCCGACGATCCACGGGCCCACGATCAGACCGATCACCGCTGCCGCCAACCGAACGACGTCCTGCAGATGACCGCCGAACAGGGCCAGGGTCACCAACAGGGCCAGCACTCCGACGCGAATCCGCCTGCGCCACAGCGTGTCCATACGCGACGTGGCAACCAGCACAACTCCGAAGACCCATGTCGTCGGGCCCACGGCCGTACCTACGTGCAGGCGGAAACCCCAATCCTCGTCGACGGTCTTCGCCAGCACGGCCAGGCCCAGCCCGAACAACGACCCGGCAACCTGCGTCACGAATGCGGCTACCGCGAACCGTCGGGAACCGATACGACGTTCGATCGGAGCAGCAGCGAGGAGAACCGCAACCGTCGCCACCACGCAGCCCGCGATGTTCGGCGCTGCCAGGCCCGAAGTCAGTGGCGTCCAGAGGTGCCAGTGCTCGAACGGGACGATGCCGACCGCGAAGTACCTGTCGACCTGACCACGGCCGTCCGACACGACGGCATATATCCCCGAGAGCCAGACCACGGCGAGCAGGGTGAAGCTGACCGGGGCACCCACGGCACCGAACAGGATCAGCGACCACAATCGCCGCGACTGCCGCATCGTCGCCGAGGCGGCGGATCTCACGACGGCCACCTTCCCGGAAACCCATGTCGGTGCCGCAGCATCTATCGCTTCCGTCGAACTCCCCGACTCATCGGTGTTCACGCCGTCAGTCCTGTTCTCGTAGCCAGCCACGGCAGTTCTCGACGTAAGCCTTCGGACCACACCGCGAAGCTGTGTCCCCCTGGTACCTCCACGTACTGCACATCCATTCCAGCGGCCTTCGCCGCGTCGTACATCTCCTGCTGGCCCGGTTGGTAATCCTTGTCCTCGGACCCCACGACGAAAATACCGGCAGAGTCCGGGTATCGACGCGATTTCAGCAGGTCGAGAGGGTTGATCGCGGTGAACGCTGCGGCGTTGCCGCCGAACGCCTGCTGCACGGTTCGATCTCGATCGCCGAGGGTCGGCTCGCGCTGACCCGACATGTCGAGAAACGTGGGATAGACCTCGGGATGATTGGTGGCCATCTGTATCGAGCACGTTCCGCCGTAGGACAATCCGCCGATCGCCCAACGAGCACGATTGCGATCCACCTGAAGGGAGTTGTCGATCCAGTCGGGAACGTCACGCGCGAGGTAGGTGGCCGCGTTGCCGAGTGCCGAATCCACGCAGAGCGGATTGGCGATCGACGAACCGGTGCCGTCGGCCACCACCACCACCGGTGCCAGACCGGCGTGATCACGCGCGAAGTTGTCCATGGTCTCGGCGAGCTTGCCCCCGTTCAACCAGTCTTCGGGTGCGCCGGGCTGGCCGGCGAGCAGTACGAGGACAGGAAGAAGCGGACGGTGGTCGGCGAAATAGGCCGGCGGTAGGTAGATCTGGGCGTCTCGCGCCGTGAAGTTCGACGCGGTGGCAGGAATGGTGGCGGAGGTGACGCGGCCGGCGGAAGGCAGGTCGGCAGGTGCGGACCAGGCAGATTCCAGGGGCGTGCCGGTGACGGTATCGGAGACCGCAGGCGGCACGTCCGAGAACGCTATGCGCTCGGCCGACTCGACACCGAGCGCATTTCCCACGGTCGGATACGCAGCGAATTCGAGGTTGACGTGCAGAGCAGACGTTGCCACCACGAGGACCGCCGCCAGCACAGACACCACTGTGCCGACCACGCCGCGGGCAGCGATCGACCGTGGTACGAGCGCGAACAGGGCCGCCACACCCACTCCGATCCACACGTAGATCGAGATGTCGATCGGATCGGGGAACGGTCGCCACACTTTTTCGACCAGCACGTAACCGATGGCCGTGACGACGATCGCCGCGGTGGCAGCGATCGGCAGCGCGCGCCTGACGTACCGACGCGACCTCGAGACCAGCAACCACAGTCCGCCGGCCGCGCCGAGCACGGACACGATCACCGGCAGCGGCCCATCGAGCAACGACAGCGAATCGAACCACTTCACTCGAGGTCTCCACTCATCTTTCCGACTCGGCCCAGCGGCACCAACTCTCGACAGAGTATTCGCACGCACCCGCACACGGTCACGACCCGCCGACGCCACTCGACCGCGGCTATGACAGAGACCACAGCATCGGGACCGTAGTTACTACTACGAGTAGTACGCATCCGCGTCGGACTGGCCGTAGACTCGGAGGAATGGCTGGCCTTGGTGAATTGGAACGCGCAGTAATGGACCATCTGTGGGAATCGACGGAGCCGCAGACCGTTCGTCAGGTCCACGAGGCCCTCGCGACTCATCGTGAACTCGCGTACACGACCGTGATGACGGTCCTGCAGCGTCTGGCGAAGAAGAGTTTGGTCGTCCAGCAGCGTGACGACCGAGCGCATCGCTACGCCCCGGTCCATGGCCGCGACGAGTTGGTGGCGAGTCTGATGGTCGACGCGTTGTCCCAGGCCCCCGCCTCCGGTGGGCGTGCAGCAGCCCTGGTGCACTTCGTCGGGCAGGTCGGAGCAGATGAGGCCGCCGCCCTCCGTGAAGCACTCGCGGCGCTGGAAGTGGCACAATCGACGACAGAGTCACCTTCTGCTGCAGAAGGCCGTCCGACGGACTGAGGCTCCTCGTAGTAAGTGAGGACATGAACTCCACCACTGCGCTGGTATTCGCGATACTCGCGCTGATCCTGGCTGGACCTGTGCCGGCAATGCTCGCCCGTGCGAGCTGGCCGTACCGGTCGCCTCGCGCTGCTCTGGTGCTGTGGCAGGCCATCGCCCTCGCAGCCGTGCTGTCGGCCTTCAGTTCCGGCCTCGCGATCGGCGGATTGCTGCTCGTGCCGGGACCCGACGGTCGACCGACTACGGCTCCGACCGACGAAATCGATGCCTTGGGCCTGCCCCTGTGGACCTTGTACGTCGTGGTACTCGCGATCACGCTGGGCATCGGCGCGAAACTGATGTTCTCGGTGGTTCAGGTGGCGGTGCGTACCCGCCGTCGCCGCTCCCGTCATCGCATGTTGGTCGATCTGCTCGACAGAACCGACAAGACCGACAATCCGTTCAGGGGCCTGCGTGATGCGGACATCCGGGTTCTGGACGCGGCGGAACCGATCGCGTATTGCCTGCCCGGACTACGGCAGCGGGTGGTACTGAGCCGCGGAACGCTCGCCAGCCTCTCCGAGGCGGAGGTGACCGCGATTCTCAGCCACGAGCGATCACATCTTCGATCCCGTCACGACCTGGTGCTCGAAGCGTTCACCGCGGTCAACGAGGCGTTCCCCAGAATCGTTCGTAGCAAGTCCGCCCTGGGCAGCGTTCAGCTGTTGGTCGAACTACTGGCCGATGACACAGCGGTCAAGGTCACCGGACCCACGCCGCTCGCACGTGCACTCGTCACGTGTGCCGGATCCACCGCACCGCGGGGTGCCATGGCAGCCGGCGGACCGCACACACTGATTCGCGTGCAGCGGCTGAGTGGGCCGGGCAGCGACGTCCGGATCGCCGCTGTGGCATATCTGGCCGCCGTCGTCATACTCGTGCTGCCGACCATCTACGTTGCGATGCCGTGGCTCGAGGAGCTGAGCAAGCTTCTCGGCTGATCGAAGGCCACCACACCGAGGGGTCACGCAGGTCACACCCATCCGGGTGAACAAATGACGGTACGTCCCGTACAGTAGAACTCGGTCGCCATCGCGACCAAGCAATCGAAATGGCACAAACAGCCCCACTTTATGCAGGTTCGACCTGCGTACCGATGGCCAGGTGACAGTGCCCTGGCTCGTATCAATGTGTTCTGGCTGTTTTTCGTGTTTCCCTTCTCGTCGGGTCTCTCAGCTTCGGGCTTATTGGCGTGCCCGCAATCCGGAGAGGCTTTACTGCGTGACCAACGCTGTTTCCAACACCACCGTTTCCCCCGAGTCCGACTCGACGGCCGTACCGATGCCCGCAGCGGCACCGGCCTTCACCTTCGCCGAGCTCGGTTTGCCCGAGGCCGTCGTCGCGGCGCTTGCTCGTAACTCGATCACCGTGCCGTCCCCCATCCAGGAGAAGGCGCTTCCCGACGCAATTGCCGGCAAGAACGTCCTCGGTCGCGCGCAGACAGGTTCGGGCAAGACCCTCGCCTTCGGCCTGCCGATTCTGCAGCGCCTCTCGCTGCACACCGATCGACCGGCCGCCAAGCGCCCGCGTTCGCTCGTATTGGTCCCGACCCGCGAACTCGCGTTCCAGGTGGTCGAGTCGCTCGCTCCCTACGCCAACGCACAGGGCCTCCGGGTCATGCCCGCCGTCGGCGGCACCCCGTTCAACAAGCAGGTCGAGCAGCTTCGCCGCGGAGTCGACGTGCTGGTCGCCACTCCGGGACGGCTGGCAGATCACCTGCGTCAGGGCACCTGCATCCTCGACTCCATCGAGATCACCGCACTCGACGAGGCCGATCAGATGGCCGACATGGGCTTCCTGCCCGAGGTGCGTGCCGTACTCGCCGATACACCCGCAGACGGACAGCGGATGCTGTTCTCGGCCACCCTCGACCGCGAGGTCCAGTCACTGGTTCGCCAGTTCCTGCCCGACCACGTCGAGCACTCCACCCAGGACGGCAAGGCCAGCGTCCGAACCATGGACCACTACGTCCTCATGGTCGACCGTGGCCAGAAGGATCTCGTGCTCTCGGAGATCGGTGCCCGTGAAGGCGGCCGCACCATCATGTTCGCGCGCACCAAGCTGGGCTGCGACGGCATCACCGATCGCCTGCGCGCCCTCGGCATCGCTGCAGAGTCGCTGCACGGCGGCAAGGCACAGAACCAGCGCACCCGAGTGCTCGAGCGATTCAAGAACGGTCGTACTCCTGTGCTCGTGGCCACCGACGTCGCGGCCCGCGGAATTCACGTCGACGGAATCGACCTGGTCGTACATGTCGATCCGCCCGCCGACCACAAGGACTACCTGCACCGCGCCGGCCGCACGGCACGCGCTGGAGAAAAGGGCACCGTCGTCGCGATCGTGCTCCCCAATCAGCGTCGCCAGGTTCTGCGTTTGACCGGGATGGCCGGCGTCAAGGCCACCGCGGTCAACGTCTCCCCCGGTTCGGCCGAGCTCAACAGCATCACCGGCGCCAAGAAGCCGACCGGTGAGCCGTTGCGCGCCGAATCCACCCCGCGTGATCGCAACAGCCGCCCGCGCACCGGTGGCTACCAGGGGTCCAACCCCCGCAGCGGCGGCTACCAGGGTTCCAACCCGCGTAGCGAAGGCGGCTACCAAGGTGACCGCCCCCGCACGGGATACCAGGGATCGAGCCCCCGCACCGGCGGCTACCAGGGATCCAACCCGCGCAGCGAAGGCGGCTACCAGGGTGACCGTCCCCGCACCGGATACCAGGGATCGAGCCCTCGCACCAGCGGCTACCAGGGATCCAACCCGCGTAGCGAAGGCGGCTACCAGGGATCCAACCCGCGCAGCGAAGGCGGCTACCAGGGTGACCGCCCGCGTCGCTCCGACTCGAGCTCGTACCGCGGCTCAGAGGGTCGCGGTTACGAAGGTCGCGGCTCGGACAACCGTGGCTCGGACAACCGGCGTCCCGCCTCTGCCCCGCGCCAGGACGAGAACCGGTCGGGTGGGTTCCGTAGCCGCACCGAGCGTCGTTCGTACGACGGTTTCGACGGGCCTGCACGCAGCCACTGATCCATCGTTCGAGGCGAAGTCCTGATTCGACGGGCTTCGTCGCTCGAACCCCGAGGTGCCGCATTCTTCGCGAATGCGGCACCTTTTTCGTCGTGTCGGGCAGCGTCGCACCCGACCCAGGGGGTTGGCTCGCGCGAAATCGCGCGGCAAGGAAAGCTGTCTGTATGACCTCAGCAGCAAAAGAGACAGAACTGGCTCAGATCGGAGTCACCGGACTCGCCGTCATGGGCTCCAACATCGCGCGTAACTTCGCCCACCACGGGCACACCGTCGCGTTGCACAACCGCAGTATCGCGAAAACCGACGCGTTGATCGCCGAGCACGGCACCGAGGGCAACTTCATCCGTACCGAGACCATCGAGGAGTTCGTGGCTGCGCTGGCGAAGCCGCGGCGCGTGCTCATCATGGTGAAGGCGGGCGACCCGACCGATGCGGTGATCGAGGAACTCGCCGGTGTGATGGAGGAAGGCGACATCATCATCGACGGCGGCAACGCGCTCTACACCGACACGATCCGCCGCGAGGCGGCCATGAAGGACCGCGGTCTGCTCTTCGTCGGTGCCGGTATTTCCGGCGGCGAAGAGGGCGCGCTCAACGGCCCGTCGATCATGCCGGGTGGTCCGGCCGAGTCCTACAAGGCATTGGGACCATTGCTCGAGTCCATCGCTGCGCAGGTGGACGGCACGCCGTGCTGCACGCACATCGGGCCCGACGGCTCCGGCCACTTCGTCAAGATGGTGCACAACGGCATCGAATACGCCGATATGCAGCTCATCGGCGAGGCATACAACCTCTTTCGCGACGCGCTCGGGTACTCGCCTGCGCAGGTTGCAGACGTGTTCACCGAATGGAACAAGGGCGA
Organism: Rhodococcus sp. IEGM 1354; assembly: GCF_030056855.1. Classification (NCBI taxonomy): domain Bacteria; kingdom Bacillati; phylum Actinomycetota; class Actinomycetes; order Mycobacteriales; family Nocardiaceae; genus Rhodococcus; species Rhodococcus sp. IEGM 1354. The sequence goes on along the minus strand of NZ_JASHKT010000004.1, from coordinate 169,843 downwards.
TCTGGAGAGCTACCTCGTCGAGATCACTGCAGAGGTCCTCCGCCAGGTCGATTCGAAGACCGGGCAGCCACTGGTCGATGTGATCGTCGATGCTGCCGAGCAGAAGGGCACCGGTCGATGGACCGTCAAGGCGGCACTCGATCTCGGAGTGCCCGTGACCGGCATCGCCGAGGCGGTGTTCGCCCGGGCTCTGTCGGGATCGCGGGCCCAGCGCAAGGCCGCTGTCGGCCTGGCATCGGGAACACTGGCCGACAAGCCCACCGATGCCGAGCAGTTCACTCACGACATCAGCCGGGCGCTGTACGCGTCGAAGATCGTCGCCTACGCACAGGGCTTCGATCAGATCGCAGCGGGCAGCGCCGAATACGATTGGAATCTGCATCCGGGCGATCTCGCCACGATCTGGCGTGGTGGCTGCATCATCCGGGCGAGGTTCCTGAACCGCATCAAGGACGCGTACGACGACAACGCCGAACTACCGAGCCTCATCCTGGCGCCGTATTTCCGTGACGCCATCGAGAACGCGATCGACAGTTGGCGGCGCGTCGTCATCACGGCTGCATCGCTCGGCATCCCGGTGCCCGCGTTCGCATCCTCGCTCTCGTACTACGACGCGTTGCGTGCCGAGCGTCTGCCTGCAGCCCTGACACAGGGACAGCGCGACTTCTTCGGTGCGCACACCTACGAGCGCACCGATTCCGAGGGCAAGTTCCACACTCTGTGGAGTGGAGATCGCTCCGAGATCGAAGCCTGACATCGGTCGCCCGCCGGTGGCACCGCACGTACTTCGTGAGGTGCCACCGGCGTGATCGGTCGACGCTCGCTCAGAAGGGCACCGGCCCGAGTACCGGCTGCACCACCGTCGACGGAATTCCCTCCCACGGCAGTGCACCTTCGAGGTCCCTCCAGACGGCTTGCACGGCGCTGAAGCGACCCGTGCCGTATATGTCCGAGGCCACGTACAGAATGTCGGCGCAATCCGGTACGTCGACGGCCAGAAGATCGAATCCTGCTGCTGCACAACCGATTCCGGATTCGATCTCCAGCATTCCCGACGCCACCGATGTCCCCAGTGCGTTCAGGATCATCGAGGACTCGCGTGGCCCGCGGCCCGTCACGACGATTTCGGGACTTCCCAAGTCGGTGAGACCGACCGTATAGCAGAACGCGGGATGAATGCCGTCTCGATCGACCTCCGATTCCACATACTGCAGCGCCCACCCGAACGTCTCGATCGTTGCCCTCACGTCATCGATGTAATCGTCGACACCGAACCCTCGGCACATCTTGCACATGACTCCCCCACCTTCGCCGTGCAACCACCCCTGCGGAGATTGCGTCTCGAACGCCATTCGAACTCACGTTCTACTACAAGTATTGCGTGCGGTACCGACAAGAAGGGTCGAGCACGTCGTCGATCCGGCGGTAAGGTCAGCTCCATGCCGGGTCAATCCACTCGATCGTTCGCAGACCTCGGTCTCCCCGTCGTTCTGGTTCACTCCCTCAGAAATGCAGGAGCTCGCGACCCGTTCCCCATTCAGGTCGCGGCGATCCCCGATGCCCTTGCCGGACGGGATGTCCTCGGGCGCGCACCCACGGGCTCGGGTAAGACCCTGGCGTTCGCACTGCCGCTTCTCGTCCACCTCGCAGGCAAGCGAAGCGCACCTGCGGCACCGCGCGGGTTGATTCTCGCCCCCACTCGGGAACTGGCTCTGCAGATTCGTGAAGTACTCGACATCCACGGTGCCACCTTCGGACTTCGCACCGTCGGCGTCGTCGGAGGTGTTCCACTCGAACGCAACGTCCGGGATATTCAGCGCGGTGTCGACGTCGTGGTCGCGACTCCCGGCCGGCTCATCGATCTCCTCCAGCGCCGCTCGATCACACTCGAGCACGTCGAGGTCACCGTCGTAGACGAGGCAGATCGCATGGTGGACATGGGTTTTCTTCCTCAGGTCGATTCATTGCTCGCCGCCACCCCCGCCACCGGTCAGAGGATGCTGTTCTCTGCGACGCTGGACGGGGAGGTAGACGGGCTGGTCGAGAAATTTCTGAACGACCCCGCCGTGCACTCCACTGCAGCAGCGGTCAGCGAACCCGACATGACCCATTTCGTCTTCCGAGTCGACGGGGCTCGGAAAACCGAAGTCGCTGCCGCACTTGCCAACCGCGACGGAAAAACGCTGCTGTTCCTACGGACCACCCATGCCGTCGATCGACTCACCGATGAGTGCCTCGCGCTGGGTGTGCCGGTGTCGTCGCTGCACGGCAACAAGACCCAGGCACACCGCACCCGATCGCTTGCAGCCTTCGGCGAGGGCACGTCCGTAGCTCTGATCGCAACCGATGTGGCAGCCCGCGGTGTTCATGTCGACGACGTGACGCTCGTCGTTCACGTCGATCCCCCGGTCGATTTCAAGGATTACCTGCATCGCGCCGGGCGCACTGCACGTGCCGGCGCCCGTGGAACCGTCGTGACGCTGGCTACGGACGACCAGTTGGATCGCGTCCGAACGATGGCCGACGAGGCCGGCGTTGCAGCCACGGTGATCGACACCGATCTGGACCAGTCCGCGTGGCGTCGACCGACGGGCGCACGCACCCCGATCGGTCGACCGCTGCCTGCCCCGGTACCGACGACGAACGGTGCTGCAGCCGACTCGCGAACGGCGCGTGGCGCAGGCCGGACGGGTACGCCGGGCAGGCGTGGGCGGAGCGATGGCACCGAGAGCCGGCGGGGTGGCGGTAGCAGAGGACGACGCGGGTGACCGCGTCCTGGCCGGCGGTCGTACTCGCGCTGATTTCGGCGTTCCTGTTCGCTTGCGCGTCGGTCGCGCAACAGAGCGCGGCCGCGTCCGTCCCCGAAGGTGAATCCCTCGTTTCGGCACTGGTGCGTAGCCCGCGGTGGTGGGTGGGCGTCCTCGGAGACGGCGGTGGCTATGCGGTTCAGATTGCGGCGCTGTGGGTCGGCTCGGTGCTGATCGTCCAACCTCTGCTGGTGACAGCACTGCTGTTCGCTCTCCCGATGTCGGCAAAGCTGGTCGGGAGAACACTGCCCGCCACCACCTGGGCGCTCGCCGTGGCGATGGCCGCGGCACTAGCCGTCTTCATCGTGGTGGGCGATCCGAGCGAGGGCAACACCGACGCCCCTTTCGTGCAGTGGCTCGTTCCATTGATCGTGGTGGCCGTCGTGGTCGGCTGCGCCGCCGCGGGCGGATTGCTGCTCACCTCGCCGGGAGTTCGGGCACTACTGCTCGGTGCAGCGGGAGGTTTGTTGTTCGGCCTGGCTGCTGCGCTGACCAAGAACGTCACCGACCTCGTCGACGGTAACCCGATCGAGGCGCTGACGGCGTGGCAGACCTACACGCTGATCGGATCCGGCGTCGTCGGCTTCTACCTGCAGCAGCGCGCATTCCAGGTGGGTCCGCTGTCGGCGTCGATGCCGGCCGTGACGATCTGCGAACCACTCGGCGCGGCGTTCATCGGAGTCACCGTCCTGAACGAGCGAATCAGAACGGAGGGTGCCGCCCTGACAGTCATCGTCGCGGCGGTGGCCGTCATGATCGTCACGACGGTCCTGCTGTCGCGTACGCAGGCTGCGAACGCGTCCGAACCGACCGCTCGGGATGGGGCGTCGACCCCAGGAAGTCCATCCGACCGGTAGTCTCGATCAACGTGCAGTTCCTCGATGGTCACCAGCCGCCCTACGATCTCACCTACGACGACGTCTTCCTCGTCCCGAACCGGACCGATGTCACTTCTCGTTTCGACGTGGACCTCAGCACGGTCGACGGGTCGGGAACGACCATTCCGATCGTCGTGTCGAACATGACCGCAGTATCGGGTCGACGGATGGCCGAGACCGTCGCACGACGCGGTGCCATTGCCGTCATTCCGCAGGACCTGCCCACCGAGGCCGTCGCCGAAACGGTGGCGTTCGTCAAGAGCAGAGATCTGGTTGCCGACACACCGGTCGTTCTCGGACCCAACGCATCGGTGTCCGATGCGCTCGCCCTGGTACACAAGCGCGCTCACGGATCCGTCGTGATCGTCGAGCACGGCAAGCCCGTCGGTGTCGTCACAGAGAGTGCCTGCGCGGACGTCGATCGCTTCGCTCGGCTCAGCTCGGTGGCCGCTACCGACTTCGTGCGGGTGGCCCGCAACGCCTCGCCCAAAGAGGTCTTCGAGCTGATGGAAGCCGCCCACGCCCAGCTCGCGATCGTCGTCGAGGACGACGGTTCCTTGGCCGGCGTGGTGACGAACACCGGTGCCGTCCGCACCGGCATCTACGCTCCTGCCGTCGACGCGTCGGGACGGCTGCGGATCGCTGCTGCAGTCGGCATCAACGGCGACGTGGCCAAGAAGGCGACGGCGCTGGTCGAGGCCGGTGCCGACGTTCTGGTGATGGATACCGCCCACGGGCACCAACAGAAGATGGTCGAAGCGCTGGCCGAAGTGCGTTCGCTCGATCTCGGCGTACCACTCGCCGCCGGCAACGTCGTCTCCGCTCAGGGCACCCGTGACCTGGTGACGGCGGGTGCGGACATCGTCAAGGTCGGTGTCGGCCCCGGGGCCATGTGTACCACTCGCATGATGACCGGCGTGGGTCGGCCGCAGTTCTCGGCCGTGGCCGACTGTTCTGCTGCTGCAGCCGAACTCGGTGCGTCGGTCTGGGCCGACGGCGGTGTTCGCCATCCTCGCGATGTCGCGCTCGCGCTCGCTGCCGGTGCCGCCAACGTCATGATCGGATCCTGGTTCGCGGGCACCTACGAATCTCCCGGAGATCTTCGCGTCGACGCGGCAGGCAACCGATACAAAGAGAGCTTCGGCATGGCGTCCAAGCGCGCCGTCGCTGCGCGCACTGCCACCGACGGGGCCTTCGACCGTGCCCGCAAGGCATTGTTCGAGGAAGGGATCTCCAGTTCCCGGATGCGACTGGACCCGGATCGTCCCGGCGTCGAGGACCTGATCGATCACATCTGCGCAGGTGTGCGCAGCACATGCACTTATGCCGGGGCACGTTCCCTGCCCGAATTGGCCGAACGAGCCGTCCTCGGGGTGCAGTCGGCCGCAGGATTTGCCGAAGGGCGCCCCCTGCCGTCCGGGTGGTAACGCACCGAGACGGTTAGACTCACCCACTACGAGTTCGACGACGTTCGCTGTCGTTGCCCGTGCCGAGAAGACAACGTCGACTCGGCACGATGCGACGATGCGTCGGCCACCACCGGTGTGCCGCAAGGCGAGCCAGACAGAAGGGAATCAGGTGCCCGAGGCACCCACTATTTCGGTTGCCGGTTCGGCAACTGCGGAACAGCACGATGACGGTTCCACATCGGAGGGATCCTCTATCGAGCCGGGAGAGAAACCCGGCGACACCGATTTCGACAGGTCCCCGCAGACGAGCGGAGCGGTACTGCTCTCTCAACTTCGGCGGCGTTGACCTGTGGCCACTCTTGTCACCATCGTCAGCCTGATCGGCTTCGTGGCTCTGACGGCAGGTACTGCCCTCTTCGTCGCAGCCGAGTTCTCTCTCACTGCTCTCGAACGCAGTGCGGTCGAGTCTCAGGCCGAGAACGGCGACCTACGCTCGCGCCAAGTTCTTCATGCTCACAAGACGCTCTCGTTTCAGTTGTCGGGCGCGCAGTTGGGCATCACGATCACGACACTCATCACCGGTTATCTCGCGGAGCCGGTGCTGGCAGGGTTCATCAGGCCGGTGACCACCGCACTGGGTGCCTCGGACTCTCTCGCGTCGGGCATCTCACTCGCGGTGGCTCTGATCTTGGCCACGTCGTTCTCGATGATCTTCGGTGAACTGGTCCCCAAGAACATCGCCATAGCGAAACCGATGTCGACCGCGCGCGTCACAGCCGGAGCGATGGCCGGGTTCTCCCTGATCTTCAAATGGGCGATCAACGGACTCAACGGCTCGGCCAACTGGCTCGTGCGACGGCTCGGCATCGAACCGGCGGAAGAACTGCGTTCGGCGAGATCACCGCAGGAGCTCGGTTCGCTGGTCCGAACGTCGGCCCGACAGGGCTCGATCGACGAGAACACCGCACGCCTGGTCGACCGGTCGTTGCAGTTCGGCGACCGCACCGCCGAGGAACTGATGACGCCGCGGGTCAAGATCGAGACTCTGGCCACCGACGCGACCGTCGCCGACCTGATCGAAACCGCTGCGCGAACGGGCTTCTCCCGGTTCCCGGTGGTCGACGGCGACCTGGACGACACCGTCGGCGTCGTCCACATCAAGCATGCGTTCACGGTGGCCGGAGCGGACCGCCGGTCCACCACCGTCGAGTCCCTGGCGCGCGACGTTCCTGTCGTTCCGTCGAGCCTGGACGGCGACGCTGTGATGGAACGCGTACGGGCCGACGGTATGCAGGTCGCTCTCGTGGTGGACGAGTACGGCGGCACCGCAGGCATGGTGACAATGGAAGATCTGATCGAGGAGATCGTCGGCGACGTGCGCGACGAACACGACGAGCCGGAGCTGGACGTCGCTCGTTCGGGTGACGGCTGGGACTGCGCAGGGCTGCTTCGCATCGACGAGGTTGCGTCGGCGACGGGGTATTCGGCCCCGGAAGGCGAATACGAGACCATCGGGGGCCTGGTACTGATGCAACTCGGCCGGATTCCATCGGAAGGGGACGCGGTGCTCCTACCGTCCCCGGCAACGGAGGACGTCCCCGACGGCGACGGCGGGTGGATGGCGCGCGTGATCCGCATGGACGGCCGCCGAATAGACCGTGTGCTGATCCTGCCGGTCGACGCCGAAGCGGTGGCGTGTCTGCGATCGGACGGTGAGGTCGATGGGTGACTTCCTCGGGGTAGGTCTGGCAGTTCTGCTGCTGGCCGGAAACGCCTTCTTCGTCGGTGCCGAGTTCGCACTGATCTCAGCGCGCCGTGATCGTCTCGAAGCCTTGCTGGCGCAGGGTAAGAAGCGCGCACAAAGCGTCATCGAGGCCGGTCAGAATCTGTCGCAGATGCTCGCCGCGGCACAACTCGGCATCACGATCTGCTCGATTCTGCTCGGCCGCGTCGCCGAGCCCGCAGTCGCGCACTTGATCGAGGTGCCCCTGGAGTTGGTCGGCATCCCCGGCTCGTTCCTGCACCCGATCGCCTTCGCCATCGCGCTGACACTCGTCGTCGTCCTGCACATCCTCGTCGGCGAGATGGTCCCGAAGAACATCGCCATCGCCGGCCCGGAAAGCACCGCCATGGTGCTCGTGCCCATCCACCTGATGTTCATCAAGGTGGCGTTGCCCCTGATCTCGTTCTACAACCTGTGCGCCAACCTGACGCTGCGCATGCTTCGAATCGAGCCCAAGGACGAACTGAGTTCGTCCGTCTCGGCGGTGGAGCTGTCGCAGATGATCGGCGAATCGCGCTCGGAGGGACTGATCGACGCCGAGGAACACCGCAGATTGCGTCAGGCTCTCCAGACATCGGGCCGAACCGTGGCCGAGGTTCTGATTCCCTCGCATCAGGTTCGGAGTATCGAGCTGTCCGGGCCGGATCACACCCTCGGTCCGACCCTCGGTTCGGTCGAACGTGCTGTCATCGAAACCGGGTTCTCCCGGTACCCGGTGCGTGATGCAGGCGGTTCCCTGGTGGGCTATCTGCACCTGAAAGATGTGCTCGACGACATGGCCGACGATTCGGCCGGTCCGGAGACCGTCATTCCCCGCAGCGACGTCAGGGCCCTGCCCGTGGTGTCCATCGACACCGTGCTCGACGATGCGCTGACGAAGCTGCGACGCGCCAGCAGCCACCTCGGTGCCGTGCACGATGCCACCGGTGCCACGGTCGGCATCGTCGCGCTGGAGGACCTGGTCGAGGAGTTCGTGGGCACGGTTCGAGACGGGACTCACCGTGTCGCCGGTCCCCGACCGGGTCAGTCCGCACCTACCGGTCCCCCGCGGAACGTCTGAATGGGCGAATCGGCGACGCTGACCGAGGCGGAGTGGACTGCCCGCAGAGACGCGCACTCGGCGCGAGTGGAGAGCCTCGTCGGCAGCTATCTGGCCGATCGCGGCCACGGCAATGTGCACCCGGTGGTGGATTTCCTGTTCACCTACTACAGCCACCGCCCGGGTCAGCTGCGCCGATGGAATCCCGGCCACGGCACGGTTCTGACGGGCGATCGGGCGCACGACTTCGCCGAGTTCGCCTCGTACGAGAAGGTCGAGACTGCGGACGGCCCCGGCTTCCGGGTTCGGTCGGATCTGCTCGAGCGCCGCCGACCGAGTATCGAGTTCGTTCTGGGTCTGCTGTCGGCGACGCGGGAGCGACCGCCCATGCTCGGCTGTTTCGGCCTGCACGAATGGGCGATGGTCTACCGCGGCGGCGACTCGGCAGTCCGGCACAGCCAGGTCCCGCTGCGACTCGGTCACGAGGGAACCGACGCCGTGGTCGACTCGATGACGTTGCGGTGCACTCATTACGACGCCTACCGCTTCTTCACCGAGGACGCGGTACCGCGTAACGCACTCGCGTTGTCCCCCGAGTCGCGCATGGGGTCCGAGCAGCCCGGTTGCATCCACGCGTCGATGGATCTGTACAAGTGGTGCTACAAATTGGGTCCGCTGATCGACTCCGAGTTCGTGATCGACTGTTTCGAGTTGGCGTTGGAGGCTCGGACGATCGATATGCGCGCAAGTCCGTACGACCTGAGCGAGTACCATCTCGATCCCATCCGAATCGAAACTGCGGCTGGACGGGCAGAGTACGTTCGCGCGCAGGGAGAGTTGTCGGCGAAAGCAGCTCCCCTACGCTCGGCACTGATGGATCGGTGTCGAAATCTGCTCACCGGCGGCGGGTTCGGTGTCGGACCTACCGCCGAGTAACATCGACAGCGTTGTCGTGGGGACACCGTCACCGGTGTCCGTGACCGGAAAGAGTGAGGAATTCATGACCGATCGTGTGCAGGCTGGTGGACTTCAGGTCGCCAAGGTCCTATTCGATTTCGTCGAGAAGGAGGCGCTGCCGGGTACCGACGTAGATTCGGAGGCCTTCTGGGCCGGTGCCGCGTCGGTGATCGCCGATCTCGCTCCCAAGAACAAAGCGTTGCTTGCCGTCCGTGACGAGATCCAGGGCAAGGTCGACGCGTGGCACGGCGAACATGCCGGTGCCGATTACGACCGCGCAGCGTACAAGGCCTTCCTGAAAGAGATCGGCTACCTGCTCGACGAGCCCGCCGACTTCCAGATCACCACGTCCGGAGTGGACACCGAGATCACCACCACGGCCGGGCCGCAGCTCGTGGTTCCCGTGCTCAATGCACGCTTTGCGATCAATGCCTCCAACGCACGATGGGGCTCGCTCTACGACGCCCTCTACGGAACGGACGCCATTCCCGAGACCGACGGAGCCGAGAAGGGCTCGAGCTACAACAAGGTCCGCGGAGACAAGGTCATCGCGTTCGCGCGTGACTTCCTCGACGAGGCATTGCCGCTGAGCTCCGGCTCGCACGTCGGGACCACCGGATACGTCGTCGACGCCGCGTCGCTGACAGTGACGTTGGCCGATGGCAGCACCGTGGGCCTGAAGGATCCGGCACAGCTGTTGGGATACCAGGGCACACCCGATGCGCCGACGGCCATCCTGTTCGTGAACAACGGTTTGCACTTCGAGATCCAGATCGACCCCGAGAGCCCGATCGGCAAGACCGACGGAGCAGGCGTCAAGGACGTGCTGCTCGAGTCGGCTGTCACCACGATCATGGACTTCGAGGATTCGGTCGCCGCAGTCGATGCCGACGACAAGGTTCTGGGCTACCGCAACTGGCTCGGCCTGATGAAGGGCGATCTCACCGAGGAGGTCTCCAAGGGCGGCAAGACGTTCACTCGTGCGATGAACAAGGACCGCACCTACACCTCGGTCGACGGTTCCGAGTTGACGCTGCACGGCCGTTCGCTGCTGTTCGTCCGCAACGTCGGCCACCTGATGACCTCCGACGCGATCCTCGACGCCGAGGGCAACGAGGTTCCCGAGGGCATTCTCGATGCGCTGTTCACCTCGCTCGCCGGTCTGCACTCGTTGACTCCGGACAACGTGCTCTCGAACTCGCGTACGGGCTCGCTGTACATCGTCAAGCCGAAGATGCACGGACCGGACGAGGTCGCCTTCACCGCCGAACTGTTCGGCCGGGTCGAGCAGGTTCTCGGCCTGCCCACCAACACGCTCAAGGTCGGCATCATGGACGAGGAGCGCCGCACTACGGTCAACCTCAAGGCCTGCATCCAGGCCGCGTCCGAGCGGGTCGTCTTCATCAACACCGGCTTCCTCGACCGCACCGGCGACGAGATTCACACGTCGATGGAGGCAGGGCCCGTCGTTCGTAAGGGAGCGATGAAGGGCGAGAAGTGGATTGCCGCCTACGAGGACTTCAATGTCGACACCGGCCTGGCGGCCGGCCTGCAGGGCAAGGCGCAGATCGGCAAGGGCATGTGGGCCATGCCCGATCTGATGCACGACATGCTCGAGCAGAAGATCGGCCACCCCAAGGCCGGCGCGAACACTGCGTGGGTTCCCTCCCCCACCGCAGCGACCCTGCACGCCTTGCACTATCACAAGGTCGACGTGTTCGCCCGTCAACACGAGATCGCGAAAGCCAAGCGCGCCACCGTCGACGAGATCCTCGAGATCCCTCTCGCGCCGTCCACCGACTGGACCGACGAGGAGAAGCAGAACGAACTCGACAACAATTCGCAGTCCATCCTCGGATACGTCGTGCGCTGGATCGACCACGGCGTCGGATGCTCCAAGGTGCCCGACATCAACGACATCGCACTGATGGAAGACCGTGCGACGCTGCGCATTTCGAGCCAATTCATCGCGAACTGGTTGCGGCACGGCATCGTCACCGAGGAGCAGGTGCGCGAATCGCTGAAGCGAATGGCACCGGTGGTCGACCGGCAGAACGCGTCCGATCCGACGTACAAGCCGTTGGCACCCGATTTCGACACCAACATCGCATTCCAGGCTGCAAGCGACCTGATCTTCCAGGGCACGAGCCAGCCCAACGGGTACACCGAGCCGATCCTGCATCGCCGCCGACGGGAGTACAAGGCCGTCAACGCCTGACGGACTTGTCGAACACGTGGGTGAACATCGGAACTCAGGGCGCGGGCGTTCCATAGCCGCCGGGCCCGTGATCGTCGTACTGACGATCGCGGTCCTGGTGGCAGCCGTGTTCGGATGGTTTGCGCTGCGTGATCGAATCTCGGATCAGGGGATCGAGGCAGCCGACACCTGCGTGGAGGGACCTGCCGTCCTCACCGTGGCCGCCGATCCCGACATCTCTGCCGCGATCGAACAACTGGCAACACGATTCGACGCGACCGCCCCGGTGATTCGCGATCACTGTGTGACGGTTGAGGTCAGAGCCATCGCATCCGATGCGGTGCGAGTGGCGTTGAACTCCGGCACCGACAACTGGGATGACGCCGCCCTCGGCGCCCGGCCGGGTCTGTGGATACCTCAGTCCTCGGCACACGTCGAGGCCGTCGTCGACCGTGGAGCCATCGACGGTACGCCGCGGCCGCTCGCGTCTAGTCCGATCGTCCTTGCGGCACCGGGCGCGGTGGCCGACGCCGTCGTCGCTGCAGGCTCGAGCTGGGCAGATCTGATACGACTGCAACGCGACCCGCAGGCTCTCGGACTCCCCGAGTGGGGTGGGCTTCGGCTGGCCTTGCCGTCCGGCTCCGACACCGGTGCGAGCACTCTTGCGGTCGCGGCCATCGCGGCAGGCGTCCGCGGTGACTCGACCACCGCACTCACCGTCGACGAGGCCTCCTCGACGCAATTGGTGTCGGCAATGTCGGAGTTGGCGGTGACCGACACCGGCGCTGCCGCAACCTCGGCCTCCACCACGTATGACGCCCTCGCCGCGCTCGAGAATGCTGCCGGCCCCGACGCCGCCGTCCACGCGGTCCCGGTCACCGAACAGCAACTCGCGTCGACCGATTCCTCGACGCTGACCGTGGTTCGACCACAGGGTGCAACGCCTGTCGCCGATCATCCGGCGGTCGTGCTCTCCGGTGACGAGACCTCCACCCGGGCAGCTGCGGCATTCGTCGATTTCGTGCGTCAGCCCGACGGTACGCAGACACTCTCGGACGCGGGATTCAGCGTGGACCAAGCGCAGGATTCGGGCATCGTCGCCCCACCATCGGGCCGGGTTGCCGACGCTCTGCTCGCTGTGCTTCGCAATCCGGTTCTGCCCCGCCGTGCCACTGTGCTGCTCGACGTGTCCGAGTCGATGGGCACCACCGAAGGCGGTGCGACGCGGCTACAGAACACTGTTCGCGCACTGAGCGAGCAGTTCCGACGAGTCCCCGACGCCACCGAACTCGGTTTGTGGAGTTTCAGCGAAGATCTGAACAACTCGCTGCCCTTCCGGGTGGATGTACCGACCGGACCGATGACAGTTCCCGTCGGGACCACTCCGAGGCGCTCCGCCCTCGATTCGACCGCTGCGGCGTTGACGCCGGCAGCCGGCTCGTTCACGTATGCGTCCGTACTCGTCGCGTATCTCGACGCCGTGGCCGGTTATGTTCCCGGCCGCGTCAATTCGGTCGTCCTGATCACGGACGGCACGGACGACTCACCCTTGTCGGCGGACCAGCTACTCTCCGAACTGACATCGGCGTCCGATCCGGCGCGGCCGGTCGCGGTGAACATCGTGCGCATCGGTGACGACAGCCCGGCCCGAGCGTTCACCGACATCGCATCTCGCACCGGCGGCACCGTGGACACGGTGCCGACATCGGATTCCCCAGACCTCCTCGATCGACTCGGAAAGTTGCTGTACTAGAACATGTCTCGTGTACTTTTTGTCGGCGTCTTCCTCCTCCTCGTCACGCTCTTCCTGCACTGGCGGTATCTCTCCGTAACGAGGGCACCGACACGTGTCAGACGCCCGGCAGATCTGTTGCTGATAATTCTGTGGTTGTGCGCGGTGATCGGCTTCGGCAGCGGCGTCGAGTTCGACCCGTCCTGGGCACGCGGTCCGGCCTTCGTCGGCCTGACCTGGTTGGCGGTGGTGTTGTATCTGTTCCTCGGCACGGTCCTGGTTGCTCTGATCTGCACCGTCGTGCGGGTGATGTTCGCACTGTCGCATCGTGATTCGACTGCTGTTCGGCTGCGCATATCGCGGGTCGGCTCCGTTGTCGTCGCTCTTGTCAGCGTCGTCGCTGTGGGGTACGGGCTCGTCGAAGCCGCCTCGCCTCGGGTCACACGCACCCAGGTTGCGCTCGACCGGTTGCCGGCCGAATTCGACGGTCTGCGAGTGGCATTGGTGTCCGATATCCATGCCGGGCCGTCTCGCGGTGCGGGCTTCGTGCGCACGGTCGTGGATTCGGTCAACGCGCAGAAGCCTGATGTCGTGCTGCTCGACGGCGATCTCATCGACGGGACAGTCGAGCTGGTCGGAGAAGACCTCGAGCCGCTGCGCGACCTGGAAGCCCCGCTCGGGGTCTTCGCCGTCAGCGGTAACCACGAGTTCTACGCGGGCGACGGCGGCGAGTGGCTCGACTTCTGGTCGACCCTCGACATCGACGTGTTGCGCAACGAACGCACGACGATCACCCGTGATGGCGCTGCCATCGACATCGCCGGCATCAACGACGCCACTGCCCCGGCACCGTACGAACCGAATCTGAGCGCTGCACTCGACGGCATCGACCCCGACCGCCTCGTTCTGTTGATGGCTCATCAGCCCAAGCAGGCTGTGGAGGCCTCCGAGCTGGGCGTCGACATGCAGGTGTCCGGACACACACACGGCGGTCAGATCTGGCCGATCCGCTACCTCGTACCGCTCCAGCAGCCCAGCGTCGAAGGACTGGACGCGATCGGCGACACCACGCTGTACACCACCCGCGGTGCGGGCGCGTGGGGTCCGCCGGTGCGCGTGGCTGCCCCGCCCGAAATCGCGATGCTCGAGCTCACACGGGGCTGACCATCTGCCCGTCCAATCAGGCGAACGCCTCGATCGGCGGGCAGGAACACACCAGATTGCGGTCGCCGTGCGCGCCGTCGATCCGCCGGACGGCGGGCCACACCTTCGGTCGGTCGTAGCCTGCGGGGTACGCCGCGAGTTCCCGTGAGTACGGGTGGTTCCAGTCTGCGACAAGGCATTGCGCGGTGTGCGGAGCACCGCGCAGCGGGTTGTCCTCTGCGGTCCACTCGCCGGAGCCGACGCGGTCGATCTCCCGGCGGATGGAGATCATCGCGTCGCAGAATGCATCGATCTCTTCCAGATTCTCGCTCTCGGTCGGCTCGACCATCAAGGTCCCCGGCACCGGGAAGCTCATCGTGGGCGCGTGAAAGCCGTAGTCCGCCAGTCTCTTCGCCACGTCGTCGACGGTGACCCCGGTGTCCTTCGTCAGACCTCGCAGATCGAGGATGCACTCGTGCGCCACCATGCCGTTGTCGCCGGTGTAGAGAACGGGGAAGTACTCGTCGAGGCGGCGGGCGATGTAGTTGGCCGACGCAATGGCGGTCAAGGTCGCCCGGCGCAACCCCTGCGCACCCATCATCGCGATGTATGCCCACGTGATCGTCAGGATCGACGCGCTTCCGTACGGCGCGCCCGCAACGGTCGGTCCGTCGCCCAGTTGCGGTGCCAGCGGGTGGCCGGGCAGGTACGGCTGCAGATGCGAACGGACGCCGATGGGGCCGACTCCGGGACCGCCACCGCCGTGCGGGATGCAGAAGGTCTTGTGCAGGTTCAGGTGACTGACGTCTCCGCCGAAACGACCCGGCCGAGCCAACCCGACCAGAGCGTTGAGGTTGGCACCGTCGACGTACACCTGCCCACCCGCGTCGTGCACCGCTGCACAGATATCGGATATCTCGTGCTCGTACACACCGTGGGTGGAGGGGTAGGTGATCATGATGGCGGCGAGGGTGTCGGCGTGCTCTCCGATCTTGGCCCGCAGGTCGTCGACGTCGACGTCGCCGTTCGGCCGGCACGCCACCACGACTACGCGCATCCCGACCATCACCGCGGATGCGGCGTTGGTGCCGTGTGCGCTCGACGGGATCAAGCAGACCGTGCGATCTGTGTCGCCGTTGGCCTGGTGGTAGCGGCGGATCGCGAGCAGTCCCGCGTACTCGCCCTGGCTTCCTGCATTGGGCTGCAGGCTGACTGCGTCGTAACCGGTGATGTCGACGAGCCACTGTTCGAGGTCGGCGATCACCCGGAGTAGTCCGGGAACGTCGGTCGACGGCGCAAACGGGTGTTGGCGCGCGAACTGAGGCCAGGTGATCGACTCCATTTCGGCGGTCGCGTTCAGCTTCATCGTGCACGATCCCAGCGGGATCATACTGCGGTCGAGGGCAATGTCTTTGTCGGACAGGGCCCGAAGGTAGCGCAGCATGGCCGTCTCGGTGCGGTAGCGCGTGAAGGCGGGATGCGTCAGGAAGTCGGAGGTGCGGGCCGAATCGGCCGGGACGGACTCGGCTCCCGGGCCGGCGGGCTCGGCACCGAATGCAGCGAGCACATCGATGATGTGACCCTCCGTGGTTGCCTCGTCACAGGCAATGGCAACGTGATCGTCGTCGACCGGTCGGAGATTGATGCCGCGTTGTTTGGCGGCATCGACAACGGTGTGGGCCGCGCCGGGGACGGCGGCGAGCACGGTGTCGAAGAACTCGGTGTGCACCACGTCGATGCCCGCAGCCTGCAACCCTTCTGCGACGGTTCGAGCACGGGTGTTGACACGAAGTGCTATTGCGCGCAGCCCGTCCGCGCCGTGGTAGCTGGCGTACATCGCGGCCACGATGGCCAACAGCACCTGGGCGGTGCAGATGTTGGAGGTCGCCTTCTCGCGGCGGATGTGCTGCTCGCGCGTCTGCAGGGCCAGGCGGTAGGCCCGGTGTCCGTCTGCATCGACGGACACTCCCACCAACCGCCCGGGCAGCTGGCGCGAGTGGCCGGACCGCACTGCAAGATAACCGGCATGCGGACCGCCGTACCCCATCGGAACCCCGAAGCGCTGGGTGGTTCCGAAGCAGACGTCGGCACCTATTTCGCCGGGCGCGGTCACCAGGGTGGCGGCCAACAGATCGACCCCGACAGCAACCAGCGCACCACGCTCGTGTGCGGCCTCGATCGTGGCGGTGTGATCCACCAGTCGTCCTGACGCTCCCGGCAGCTGCGCCAGCACTCCGAAGAAGTCGCCCTCGGGCAGGCCGTCGGCGAGGTCGGCGTACACCAGCTCTATCCCGAGCGGTTCGGCGCGCGTGGCGAGGACGGCTTTGGTCTGAGGGAAGATATCCGAATCGACGACGAGGCGGGGCGACTTCGAGCCTCGATTGGAGCGACGCATGAGCGTCATGGATTCGGCTGCGGCAGTGGACTCGTCGAGCATGGAGGCATTAGCGACATCCATACCGGTCAGGTCCGCCACCATGGTCTGAAAATTGAGCAGTGCCTCGAGTCGGCCTTGACTGATCTCGGGCTGATAGGGGGTGTAGGCGGTGTACCAGGCCGGATTCTCCAGGATGCCGCGCGTGAGCACCGGAGGCGTCAGGGTGTCGTAGTAGCCCAGGCCGATCATCGAGGTTGCCACTGTGTTTCGGCCGGCGAGATCGGCCAGCGCAGCCAGCGCATCGTGCTCGCTCAGAGCAGCCGGCAGTGTCGCCAGACCATCGGGAACCCCGTCGACGACGGTATCGAGAATGGACTCGGGAACAGCCTTGCGGGCCAGCTCGTCGAGGCTGTCGACACCGATTGCATCGAGAATGCGTGCCAGTTCGGTGGTGTCGGGGCCGATGTGTCTGTCGACGAAAGCCGATGCGGTCGAAGTGATTCGGTCGGTCACGGTCTACTCCCAGGGGTCCCAAGACAAGGCGTCGGACGGCCGGGGCATACGCGCCGACCGCTCCTCCCCCTCTGTCGTGTGCTCGCTGACGCGTGCGCCTGAGAGATTCGGTACAACACGGCGCGCTGACGTGCGCGCACCGGCACCTTTCCCCTTGGGCGGGTGGGTTCTCCCACCACTTTCCAGAGTTGTCGAAGCCCACACGGTCCGTGTGCCTGAGAGATTGACGGGGAGGTATTGCTCCTTCGGCGTCCGAGACTGGATGCCTCGGAACTCTCCCGCGCAGGCGCGACGGTGAGAAGTCTAGCCGGTCTTACGACTCGCGCGATTCTTCCGCCGGGACGCCAGTTCGTCTTCGGGGCTCGGCTGGCTCTCTCCGCCGTCTGCTCGCTCGGCCGGAAAGTCGGCGATGGTGCCGGTGAGCTCGCGCATCGCGCCGTTGACGGCGATACCGAAGACGCCCTGCCCGCCCTGCAGCAGGTCGACTACTTCCTCGGCCGAAGTGCACTCGTAGACGGTGGTGCCGTCGGAGAACAGGGTGATGTTTGCGAGGTCGCCGACGCCACGCTGGCGCAGGTGATCCACGGCGACGCGGATGTTCTGCAACGAAATTCCGGTGTCGAGTAGGCGCTTGACGATTTTGAGAACCAGCATGTCCTTGAACGAGTACAGCCGCTGACTGCCCGAACCCGCTGCGCCTCGGATGGACGGTACGACCAGGCCCGTACGAGCCCAGTAGTCGAGTTGCCGATAGGTGATGCCGGCAATCTGGCAGGCACTGGGTACGCGGTATCCGACGAGTTCGTCGGGTACCGAATCGTCGGGGAACAGACCGGGTTGAATGTCCTGCGGCTGTGCGGCAGGGCGATTCGACGCCTCGTCGGGGGTCTCGACCCGAGCATCGGCTACGGACGCGTCCTCTGTCCGGCTTGCGGCGTCGGATTCTCGACTGCCGTGATGCTGCTGCGGCTGATCTCCCACTGACTGCTCCCTCTCGGATGTCTCACTGCGTTCGGATCCAGTCAGTACTGGGATCCGTCCGAAGCGCGCCTGAACGCCTCGGTGTACTCGCGTGAAGTCATACCGCGTACCAGGGCCAGACTACGCCTCGGCGGCAACCGACGAGGCGTGAACTGCGTCGGTACGAACTGCGCCGGCGATGAACTTCACTGGCACGAACGTTATGGGGGCGATCGACCAGATTCAACGCAACGCGCCGTAAACCTGAACCTAAAGTTGAGGTTGAGACTATTCCGTTACCCGTCGGTGGCCTTGAAGTCGTCCGGCGACACCGATTCGAGGAATTCCTTGAACTTCTCCACCTCGTCCTCACGCTCGTCCGGCATCAGCAGGCCGGCCTCGGCGAGCACCGGCTCCTCCGCATAGATCGGAACTCCGGCACGTAACGCGATGGCGACCGAATCCGACGGCCTCGCCGACACGCGGATGTTCTTGTCGAAGACGAGATCGGCGTAGAAGGTGCCTTCCTGGAGGTCCACGATGCGCACCTCCTTGAGCTCGTGCCCCAACGCAGAGATCAGGTTCTTCACCAGATCGTGCGTCAACGGCCGAGCCGGCTGCACACCTTGCTGCTCCAAAGCTATTGCGGCAGCTTCGGTTTGGCCGATCCAAATCGGGAGGTACCTATCTCCGTCGGATTCACGCAGCAGCAACACGGGCTGGTTCTGCGGCTGTTCGACACGAATACCGACCACACGCATTTCACTCATCGTGTCCACCTCACACCTCGAGAAATCTTCGCTGGTCGTCGCTGGTCCAGCTCACCAGAACCGAGTCTATTGGAATCCGAACCGGCGCGAGCGATCCTCACCGGTCGAGCGCACCACGCACCGCTGCTTTGACCAGACACGTGTGCAAGGTCAACGACAGAGCCGCCAATTCCCGGATCATCTCTTCGGCACGATCACGTGCACCGGCATCGCGCCCCTTGGCGACCGGCCCGGCGATCTGAGCGACGAGACCCGCCTCGCGGTCCGCTGCGAGCTTGAACGCTCGGAGGTGGCGAACCTCGAGCCCGAACTGCAACATCGCGTGCGCCGTACGAGCGAGCGTGACGGCACCGTCGTCGTAGAAACCGGCCTGCCCGGGCGTGATCAGGCCGCTGCGTAGCAACTCGGTCAGGAAGGCGTCGTCGATGCCGGCCTGAGCCAGTAGATCTGCCTTGCTGATGCGGACCTCGCGATCGGGCAGGAACTCCTCCGGCGAGACTTCACCGGCCGCGATCGTCAGCGACCGCGGGCGCTTGACCGAGGCGTCTGCTCTCTCGACAGTTGCAACACCGTGGTCGATCGCTTCGAGTTGTTCCTTGATCACCTTGAGCGGTAAGTACTGATCACGCTGGGCGGTGAGCACGAACCGCAGCCGTTCGCAGTCCGCGATCGAGAAACGCCGATAGCCCGACGGAGTGCGCTCAGGAGAGATCAGACCCTCGGCTTCGAGGAATCTGATCTTCGAGATGGTCACGTCGGGAAAGTCGGGCCGGAGTCGATCGAGGACGGAGCCAATCGACATCCCCCCGCTGGACTGCTGCCCGACGGCGGTCACTGGCTTCCTGCACCCGCAGACGACTCGCCGACTGCAGTTCCGTTGCCGCCACGCGGCCCGGTGAGGAAGACCAGGCGGAACTTGCCGATCTGCACCTCGTCACCGTTGGCCAGCACGGCGGAGTCGACCGGCTCGCGGTTGACGTAGGTTCCGTTGAGGCTGCCCACGTCGACGACCTGGAAGTCGTCCTCGTCCTGGCGGAATTCTGCATGTCGACGACTCACGGTGACGTCGTCGAGGAAGATGTCGCTGTCGGGGTGACGGCCGGCCGACGTGGTCGGCTGGTCGAGCAGGAATCGGGATCCGGCGTTGGGACCACGCTTGACGACGAGCAGGGCAGCTCCGACAGGCAAGCCCTCGACACCCGATACCGGAGCTTCGGTGCTCTGGGCGGTAGCGGAATTGTCCAGCTCCTGGAGGAAATCAGCGCGGAAGACCGAGGTGGTCTCGGCCGGCGACTCCCCGTAGTTGCTGTCGTTGTCGTTCTGGCTCACCGTTACTCCTTCTCAGTCCGTTGACCCGGGCAACGTTCACCTCGGGTAACGCAGTACATGGTCTTCACTTCTGGTTCTGCTGGCGTTCGGTGGTGCGTTTCGGTTCCTCGGTGCGTGGCGGACCACTCACCATGCGCGACCTTCGCCCCGACAGGCTGTTCGCTCGGTGTCGACCGTACCCTGCGCACCGAGGACCTGTGGTCGGTTGGCCGGTGTGTACGGCCCTTCGTCACTCAGCTGTGATGAGAGCATATCCGGCGGCATCGAGCATGGGTGCCAGCGCCGCGTCCAATGCCTCCGAGGATGCGACCTCGAGCTCGATCAACCACCCACCGGTGTACGGCCCCGAGTTCACCTTCTCGGGTTCGGAATCCAGATCTTCGTTCACGGCAACGACTTTGGCTGTGAGCGGACTGAACACGTCGGACACGCTCTTGGTCGATTCCACTTCACCGAGAGACTCGCCCGCGGTGACGCTGTCACCGATCGCCGGAAGCTGAACGAACACGACGTCGCCCAACTGCGTCTGGGCATAATCGGTGATGCCGATTCGAACCGTCGCAGGCCCCGTCCGCTGCACCCACTCGTGCTCGGGGGTGTACAGCAGATCAGCTGGTGTGTCGATGTCGCTCAACGCGGCATTCCCTTCCATCGTGGCCCGGGGCGAGCGGGCGATCAGTTTCCGGGCTGAGCGTATTGACGTGGGCGCGGATCTCGCAAGGCGGAGACCGTGACCTGGTCCGATCGCTCCACTCGCGAGCTCGCCCCGTTGCGGGCGACCGTGTCGATCACCCCTCCCGGAATGTTCAACGCCGATTCCAGAGTCGCCGGATCCCCGATGGCCGTGAAGGTGTAGGGAGCGCGTAGTTCTCGGCCGTCCACCACTACTCGGCCGGCCGGTCCGGCCATCCACGAATCGACACCGATGCGGACCGCGACCCCACCACCGTCGATCTGCAACGCCTCGGCACCGGCGGCCCGCAGCTCCTGCAACGCGTCGAGCAGAACCTCTGCTCCGACGCCGGCGTCGGTGTCGTCGATCGTCAACGTGACGCCGGGTCCTCGGGCCGCCACGGTGCCGATCTGAATGGACAACGCGGACAGTCGTTCCTGGGCTTCCGCCACCGCGGCGTCCGACCCGGAACCGGACTGCTGGAGAGTGGCGAGCGTGCCCTGAAGCGCGCTGATCTCGTCGCGGATCGACGCCTCGCGTCGCGTCAGGGAGTCCAACACCACCAACAGGTCCTCGGGCCGCGAATTCTCCAGATTGCCCGACGTGCTCGTTTCGCGCACCTGTGTCGCGATTCCGATTCCGAGGGCACACATCAACACGAGAGCGAGAATGCCGAACCACGTGCGCTGTCCACGTCGGGTGCGCCGACCGTGCCGTCCGTTGCCTGCGTTCATCGGTCAGGCACCGAAAAGCCGTCGGCGCAACGCAGCGGCGTTGCCGAAGATGCGTATACCGAGCACGACGACGATGGCGGTGGACAGTTGCGTTCCGACTCCGAGCTGGTCGCCGAGCCACACGATGAGCGCCGCGACGAGGACGTTGAAGACGAAGGACACGACGAACACCTTGGCGTCGAAAATGCCGTCGAGAAAGGCGCGCACGCCGCCGAACACTGCATCGATAGCGGCCACGACGGCGATCGGCAGGTATGGGGCGACGACTGCTGGAACTCGAGGCCCGGCGACGAGACCGATCACGACTCCGACGACGAGCGCGACCAATGCTGCGAGCGCGAATCCGGCGCGGCCGGTCGCGGCGGGCTCGGTGCCGCCGGGCACCTCGGGACCGGGGCTGCCGGTGTCGGATGGCTCGACGTCCGGGACGTCACCCGCCGTCATCGTGGGGCCACCTCCTTCGCCTCGAACGACTCCCTGGCGACGGCCGGCCCGAACTCGAGATCGGTGGCAGGCCGCACCGAGAAACCGACACCGTAGAGCTGAGCGACCGTGCTCATGCGCAGGTATGCATCGCTGACGGCGAACTGCACCTGAATGCGCTGCGGTGGACCGATCGCATCGATGTCGTAGGGCGAGGTGATCGGGCGATTGTCGAGCAGCATCGCGCCGCCTGCCTGTCTGATCGTCACGTTCGGCCCGACTCGACTGCCGTCGACGGACACCGCTTCGGCGCCGCTGGCCCACAAGGAGTTGACGACGGCAGCGATGTCGCGGTCGAGAACGGTTGCGCCGGAACCGGTACGGATCGATCTGTCGGATGCACCGCCTGCGGCAGGTTCTGTCACCACGACCGACAAGCCGGGACCGGTCACCGAGTCGATACCGGCGGCCGACTCGACCGCATCGAGGCGGTTCAGAAGCTCGCTTCCGGCAGCATCGGACTGGAGTGCGCGGTCACGCTCGGTCGATACCTGCGCAGCGAGTTCGTCTCTCGTGACGTCCAGTTCGGCTTCACGCTCCTGGGCAGCACGCACCGCAGCAGAGGCGTCGGCGCTGGCCCGGTCGATCTCCGCCGCATCCGAGGCCAGCTGCGACATCGCGACCCCGAAAACCACCCCGACAGCGACGGCACCGGTGATCAGCCAGAGGACAGGCGGCACTCTCGGAGTACGCACGTGGTGCGCCGACCGTTCGACGGCAGCGGCTGCGTAACCCGGATCGAGGTGATCCGTCAACAGCGATGTGAGCAGTGACGGAGTCGGGTTCCTCTTCGGTCGTGCTGGGGACTGCACCGTCACCTGCCCGGTGCGGAGGTGGGCGCGATCGCACGCGCGAGGGCCACTGCCTTGCCGAGGTACAACGCACCGGTCCACGTGTACAGCACCGTCCCCCAGATCAGGAGCGCGTAACCGAGGGGCCCTGCGGCGTCGGCCACGGAACCGGTGCCCACGGAGACCAACAGCACCGGCAGCGCGATCATGACCACGAACGTGGCGGCCTTCCCGAGATAGATCACGTCCGGAGGCGGGAGGGAGCGACGTCGGTAGACGAACATGGTGAGGCCGAGAACCGCGTCTCGCCCGATCAGGATGGCAGCGACCCACCACGGGATGATTCCGCGCACCACGAATGCGACCAGCGTGCTGACGACGTACAGGCGATCGACGAGCGGGTCGAGAATCGCCCCCAGCCGCGACGACTGCCCGAGCAGGCGCGCGAGTTTTCCGTCGAGCCAGTCGGTGCCGCCGCTGACGAGCAGAATGACCAGCGCCCAGCCGTCTGCCTGGGGGCCGAGCAGAAGAAACAAGAAGAGCGGAACGCCGGCGAGTCGCACGGCACTGAGCAGGTTGGGAACAGTTGCGATCCGATCGGTTACCTCGAGTTCGCTCTTGTCCGTCACCGCTCACCTCCTGTCGCCTCGGGCGTCGTGGCAGCCGGCGCGAGTACGCCGGCGGTTCGAGGCCACGTTAGCGCCACGCGAACACCGGCTGCTCGAAGTCCGCGACCCGGGTGTGTCGACCGCGAAGGACGACTTCACGAAACTGGTGCACGATCGCACCCGTGGGAGCATGGATGGCACCGGTTCGGAACGGCCACCGGACGACGGGTCGGGGCGACTCGGGGATCGTGACGAATTCCGCATCGACATCGAGTTCTGCCTGGGTCACTTCGAACACTTCGGCCACCTCGTCGGCACTGGGCTGCAGCGATGACGAGTACTCGCCCACCCACACCACGAACGGTGTGATGACGTAACCCGAACGGGTGACGTAATCGTCGAGGCGCCCGAGTACTTCATCCGGGTCGGTACGAATGCCTAACTCTTCCTGGAGTTCACGCAGGCAGGCCTGTGCCGGGGTTTCGCCCGGATCGACTCCGCCACCAGGTAGCGCGTACTGACCCGGGTGAGCGCGCAGTCGGCTCGGCCGTCTGGTCAACAGCAGGCGACGGTCTCCGCGCTCCCCGCCGACAGCAAGGGCAACAGCTGCGTGGCGCAGACCGTCGGCATCGGCTGTCCGAAACTCGAAGTGGCCGAGTGCACGCTCCATCGAGTCGCGACCGAGGTAGTCGCTCGACTCGTCGCTACGCGCCATGAGCACCGACCGATTCGGTTGCCGTCACGCGGGATCCGCGAGACGCGCGGCCGGAGGAAGGAGCTCGTCGGCGGACGCGGGCCAGGCCAGTGCATGCTCGGCCAACCCGGCCAATTGCTCCACTTGTGTTCGACACCAAGGCGATACATCGATTCGGTCTGCGAGCACGTCGGCCGAGAATTCGGCCCAGGACACCCACCGCGTTTCGTCGACCTCGTCAGGATCCGGGTCGAGTGTCGCGTCGTCGCCGACCGTCACCCGGTAGACGGGGCAGATCTCGTTCTCGACTATCCCGTTGTCCATCACAGCGCGATACCGAAAATGCGGCAGCACCAGTTCCGCGGACCGCGCCTGCAGACCCAGCTCCTCACCGATGCGTCGGAGCACTGCGGACTCCAGGTTCTCGCCGGGGGCTGGATGTCCACAACAACTGTTCGTCAGCACGCCGGGCCACGTCGTCTTGCTCGACGCCCGTCGCGTGAGCAGCACTGCACCGTCCTCACGCACCACGTAGCTGGAGAACGCCAGGTGCAGCGGGGTCTGTTCGGTGTGCACTGTGGTCTTGTCCTGGGTGCCGACGGCGCGGCCTTCGTCGTCGAGCAGCACCACGTGCTGCGCAGGGGATCGATCCATCGTTCCATGCTCCCACGGACGGGCAGCCGGTCTAGTGTCGAACCATGGGACAGGACGACAAGGACAAGACAGACGGCGGCACTTCGACCGAACACGACACTGCGGATTCCCCCAAGGGCGGCCGCCCCGGACCGGTGGACGGCGGAGGCGGCGGTGGGATGGCGACGCGGGAGAACGCCCCGGAGATCGCCGACGATTCGGAGTGACATTTTCCGGTGCAGTCGCTGTTTGAATCACGGAGATTGCGTCAATACCCCCGATGTTCCCGCGCTGCGCGAGAGCACGAACCTCCATCAACGGAAGGACCTCGATGAGCATCAACGACGACGACATCACCACCTCAGGCGGATCGGCAGGCGAAGGACCCGCTGACGGCGGATCCAATCCCGGCGGACACGACGGCGGAGCAGACGGCCCGGCCGGAGCAGGCGAAGGACCCGCTGACGGCGGATCGAATCCTGACGGACACGACGGCGGAGCCGACGGCCCAGCGGGCGGCGAAGGCCCGGCCGACGGCGGATCCAACCCCGGCGGACACGACGGCGGTGCGGACGGTTCCGCTTGATCATCGAGTCGAACGACGAGCGCGGATCGGTCAACCGGTCCGCGCTTCGTCGTCTCACCGGAATCGACGCCGCCTCTTTCGCCGAGCGTCACTGGGGCAGAGCACCCAAGTTCACCCGATCTGCCGAACTGTCCGGATCGTTCGAGGATCTGATGACGGTCGATGCGGTCGACGAGTTGATCGCCGAGCGCGGCGTACGCACCCCGTTCGTGCGGATGGCCAAGGACGGCCGCCTGCTGGAGAAGAACAAGTTCACGGGGTCCGGAGGGTTCGGCGCCGAGATCACCGACCAGGTCGATTCCGCGGCGGTTCTGTCGGCCTTCGCGGCCGGCAATACTCTGGTGCTGCAGGGCCTGCATCGCCTGTGGCCGCCCTTGATTGCTTTCACCGGCGAGCTCGTTCGCGAGCTCGGCCACCCGGTACAGGTCAATTCCTACGTCACTCCGGCTGCGTCCCAGGGCTTTTC
Source organism: Rhodococcus sp. IEGM 1354 (assembly GCF_030056855.1). Lineage (NCBI taxonomy): Bacteria > Bacillati > Actinomycetota > Actinomycetes > Mycobacteriales > Nocardiaceae > Rhodococcus > Rhodococcus sp. IEGM 1354. The sequence continues at coordinate 144,281 of NZ_JASHKT010000004.1, read as the reverse complement.
GCCGCATTACGATGTTCACGACGTATTCGTCGTGCAGATCGCCGGTAGTAAGCGGTGGACAATTCACTCGCCGGTGCATCGCCATCCACTGAACAATCAGCCGTGGTCGGACCGACGAGCAGCAGTGGAACGTCACGCCGACGACTCCCCGGAGTTGGACATCGTGCTCGAGCCCGGTGACGTTCTGTATCTGCCGCGCGGCTGGATCCATTCGGCGCAGGCCTTGGGCGAGACGACGGTGCATCTGACGATAGGTGTCGCGTCGTTCAACGATTACGACATCGCCCATCACACCCTCGGTGCTCTCCAGGACGTCGAGGGACTGCGCGCACCGTTGCCGGCCGGATGGGACCCGACCGACTCCGAGTCCGTTCTCCCCCACGTACGCCGCGTGCTCGGCGACATGCGCCGAGCACTCGACGAGTTGGATCGAGATCCTGAGGCGCTGCATCGGATCACCGAGCGTGTTGCGAGTCGGTACGACGAGCTGGTTCGACCCGAACCGGTGCGCCCCGTTCGCAGTGTGGCCCAGATGGGTGCGCTGCGGGGTCCGGACTCGATTCGACTCAGGGCCGGGGTGATCGCGCGAGTGGTGCGAACCCCCGAGTCCGCGGCTGTCGTGCTGCGCGACAAAACCGTGTCGATGCCGCCTCAGTGCGCCGATGCCCTCGAATTGTTGCTCGGAGGATTGTCGTGCCGGTTGGATTCTCTGCCGGGACTCGACACCGACGACGCGGTCGTCGTCGGTCGCAGGCTCGTGCGCGAAGGCATCGCGGTCATGGCCGGCGAGTAATGGTGACCTCGGCCGTCAGGTGATGGTCACACCGCCGTCCACTGCGATCGTCTGGCCCGTCACGTATCCGCCTGCGTCGGACGCGAGCCAGACCGCGGTGGCGGCCAGTTCTTCGGGGTCACCCTTGCGTCCGAGGATCATTCGGGGAGCCAATGCCTCGAGGTATCCCGGCTGGTAGGAATCGGTCATCTCGCTCTCGAAGAAACCGGGCGCAATAGCGTTGACGCGGATGCCTTTTCGAGCGCCCCACTGTTGCGCGAGGTCACGAGTGAGACCGACGATGGCCGCTTTGCTGGCACTGTAGGCAGCCTGAGGCAGACCGGCGGTGGTGAGCCCCAGAATGCTGGATATGTTCACGATCGAACTTCCGGGCTGCATCACCCGCCCACACGCCTGAGCGGCCCAGTAGGAGCCGTTGAGGTTGATGTCGATGACAGAGCGGAACTGCTCGGGAGTCTCGCGGGTGGCGGGGTACGCCGTGCCGACGCCGGCGTTGTTGATCAGTACGTCCACCTTGCCGAACTCGGCGACGGCGGCCTCGACCATGGCCGTGCACTGGTCGGGATCGACCACATCGGTGGCCACGCTCAGCGAACGCCCACCGACGCTGTCGATCAGTGCGGCGGTCTGTGCCAACTTGTCGACGCGGCGGGCGGCCAGCACCACGTCGGCTCCGGCCTCGGCCGCCGCTTTCGCGAAAGACACTCCCAAACCGGACGATGCGCCCGTGACGATGACGACGCGGCCGTCGAGGCGGAATTTGTCCAAGATCGACATGTTCTGAAATCTCCTTGTATCGGGTGTCTCGTGCTCAGAACCAGGCGGGTGACATATCGAGGGTCGTTCGATCGAGAAGCGCCAGCAGATCGAGCTGTGCATCGACCTTCGGTAACTCGTAGACGAAGAAGTACCGTGCAGCAGAGCGCTTTCCGTCGTAGAAGTCTCCGGTTCGGTCACCCACGGCAAGCAGCTGCTCGAGCCACATCCACGCGATGACCGTGTGGCCCATTGCCTCGAGGTAGGCCGTGGAATTCGCCAACGCCACGGCGGCGTCACCGGTACCCCAGACTGCGGCGGTGACCTCGACGATCCTCGAGAACCTGTTGTTCAGCTCGGTGCCGTACTGCTCGGCCGCTCCCCCGTGAGTCGATACTCGCGTCACGGTCTCGGCGATTCGCTCGGCGAGCAGCGCCAACCCGGCACCGTTCTGCATGACGACCTTGCGGCCGAGTAGGTCCAAGCCCTGAATGCCGTGTGTACCTTCGTGAATGGGGTTGAGCCGGTTGTCGCGGTAGTGCTGTTCCACGTCGTAGTCGCGGGTGTAGCCGTAACCCCCGTGCACCTGAATGGCAAGGCTGTTGGCCTCGAGACACCACTGCGAGGGCCAACTCTTGGCGATCGGTGTCAGTACGTCGAGCAACAGTGTCGATCGAGCTGCGTCGGCGGCGTCCGATGCCGAATCCTGGTGGTCCACCAAACGCGAGCAGTAGAGCCCCAGCGCCAGTGCCCCCTCGACATACGACTTCTGCGCCAACAACATTCGGCGCACGTCGGCGTGCTCGATCAATGCGACCGGAGGCGCGGCCGGATCCTTGGCTCCCAGTGGCCGTCCCTGGGTGCGCGTCTTCGCGTACTCGACGGACTTGAGGTAGCCGACGTAGCCGAGTGCGATCGCCAGGAATCCGACGCCGATCCGGGCCTCGTTCATCATGTGGAACATGTACGACAGACCACGGTTCTCTTCGGCGACGAGATAGCCGACTGCCCCGGCTTTCCCACCGGGAGAATGGGTTCCGTCACCGAACGCGAGCAGAGTGTTGGTGGTACCGCGGTTGCCCATCTTGTGATTGAGCCCGGTCAGCACGATGTCGTTACGTTCGGCAATGCCGCCCTCACCGTTCGGCAGGAACTTGGGAACGATGAACAGCGAGATCCCTTTGACGCCGGGAGGTCCACCCGGTGTCTTCGCCAGAACCAGGTGCACGATGTTCTCGGTCAGTTCGTGATCTCCACCGGAGATCCACATCTTGGTACCGGTGAGCCGGTAGCTGCCGTCGTCCTGCGGCACAGCCTTCGTGGTGATGTCCGCCAGCGACGACCCGGCCTGCGGTTCGGACAGACACATGGTGCCGAACCAACGCCCGTCGATCATGGGCCGCACGTAGTCGCGCACCTGCTCCGGGGTGCCGTAGGTGGCGATCAGATTGGCGTTGGCCATCGTCAGGAACGGATACGAGGACGTTCCAGCATTTGCAGCCTGGAAGAACGCCATGGCAGCACGAGAGACGGTGGCGGGCAACTGCATACCGCCGATCGATTCGTCGAACTGCCCGGCGATCAACCCCGCGGCGCGGTACACGTCGAGAGCGGCCTTGACCTCGGGGATCAGCTCCACCGAACCGTCCCTGTTCATGGTGGGCTCGTGTGCATCGGCCTTCTTGTTGTGCGGGGCGAAATGCTTGTGGGCGATGTCTGCGCTCAGGTCCAGTACCGCATCGAACGTTTCGCGCGAGTGTTCGGCAAAACGTGGCCGCTCCGTCAACGCAACCACATCGAGCCATTCGTACAACAGAAAATCCAGGTCGCGGCGTGAGAGAACGTCCGACATTTCGCTGCTCCGATCGAGAGGGGTGACGCGTGAGCCGACGGCGTGAGCTCTACGAGGGAGCGGCAACCGCGTCGCACGTGACGTGCAACTCACCATACAAGTCAGGTTCGGTCGTTCACATCGAGTACCTACGCCGCCTGGATACACGACGGTTGCCCGGCATAGCAGTACGCGAAAAAGGTTGAAACACAGACATTTCTGGCCAAATGGACTATGAGCAGCGTCACGATTACCTACTCGGCCACGGGCATATACTTACCTTTGATAACGATATTCGACGTACGAGCACGATGATCCGGGGTCGTCCGGTGCATCGTGGAGGGGAGCGAAGTATGACCCGAACAGTCGCCATGAAGAGCACAGGGGCCGTCGACAGCGAACACGATCGAGACATCCGCCAACGAGACCGTTTTCGGCATCTACACGACAGCGATCCGGAGTTCCGGGCCGCCGAGCCGGATCGGTCGGTTGCCGACGCGGCTCGTGAACTGGCACCCAACCTCGCTCGCGTGGTTGCCGAGATCATGACCAGGTACGCCGACCGTCCCGCCCTGGGACGCCGTGCGCGCACGATCGAGGACACCGACGGCAGCACTTCGGCTCGCCTACTTCCCCAGTTCGAAACGGTGACCTACGGGCAGGCCTGGGCCGACGCGGGAGCCTTGGCGTCCGCCCTGGGCCACGACGACGGCGGCATCGCTGCAGGAGACTTCGTGGCCACGCTCGGTTTCGCCGGCATCGACTACGTCATCGCCGAACTGGCCACCATCCGTGTGGGCGCAGTCGCAGTGCCACTTCAGGCCGGAGCCACCGCGGGTCAGCTGACGGCCATCGTCGACGAGGTCGAGCCGGTGGTCCTGGCCTCCGACGTGGACAACCTCGCCGTCGCGATGGAGGTAGCCGGCCATTGCCGGTCGATCCGCACAGTGGTCGTACTCGACTACGACGACCGAATCGATGCCGACACCCGAGCGCTGACGTCCGCGCGCGAGGGTGTCCACGGGTCCGGCATTGCTGTTCGACCGCTCACCGAACTGGTGCACGAGGGTTCCCGACTCCCCCAGGTGCCGTTGTTCGACGTCGAGGATCCCGAGCGCCTCGCCGCACTGATCTACACCTCCGGCAGCACCGGTACTCCGAAAGGGGCGATGCATACCGAGCAGATCGTGTCCGGTGCGTGGACCGGGGCCTGGCATCGGACGGGTGCGTCGTCGGAGGGTGTCGACGAGCCGGCTTTTCCCGTCATCACCCTCGACTACCTACCGATGAGCCACCTTGCGGGCCGCGGGCTCGTTTTCTCGACTCTGGCGGCGGGCGGTACGGTTCATTTCGCCGGCTCGAGCGACCTGTCCACGTTGTTCGAGGACTTCGCGCTGGCGCGCCCCACGTTGGCGTTGTTGATTCCGCGGGTGTGCGAGATGATTCGCCACACCGTGCTCGCCGAGATCGATCGTGCGGTCGACGGTACCGATGCAAGTGAACACGACCAGATTTCGCGAGACGTGCTCGAGCGCGTGCGGTCCGAGCAGTTCGGTGGACGAATCCTGGCTGCCATGGTGGGCACCGCACCCATCGCCGCCGAGGTCAAGGATTTCGTGACCGACTTGCTCGACGTTCGGGTTCGCGACAATTACGGTTCGACCGAAGCCGGAATGGTGCTTCTCGACGGGATCGTCGCGCGGCCACCGGTTCTCGAATACAAATTGGACGACGTGCCCGAACTCGGCTACTTCTCCACCGACACTCCCCATCCACGTGGTGAGCTCCTGCTCAAGACGACGTCGATCATCCCCGGCTACTACAAGCGGCCCGACGTGACCGCAGACGTCTTCGATTCGGACGGGTTCTACCGCACCGGTGACGTCGTGGCCGAGCTCGAACCGGACCGGCTCGCTTACGTGGATCGTCGCAAGAACGTACTGAAATTGGCCCAGGGCGAATTCGTTGCGTTGGCGCGCCTGGAAGCGGTGTTCGGTACGAGCGAGCTGGTGGATCAGATCTTCCTGTACGGCAACAGCCAGCGGTCGTATCTGTTGGCGGTCGTCGTTCCTGCTCATGCGAACTCGACTGCGGGCGCAATCATGGAGTCGCTCCAGCGGATCGCCCGCACGGAGTCGCTGAATTCGTACGAGATACCTCGCGAGGTCGTGCTCGAACCCCAGCCTTTCACTCAGGACAACGGTCTGCTGTCGGGTGCCGGAAAGCAATTGCGCCCCAAACTCGTCGAGCGGTACGGCGACGAACTCGAGCGTCGCTACGCAGAACTCGAGTCGGGGCAGACCGACCGACTGCGTGAGCTTCGGCGTTCCGGCGCCCAGGCACCCGTGCTCACCACGGTCGGGGATGCCGCACAGGCTCTGCTCGGCTGCTCGGGCGCAGACATCCGACCCGATGCCCACTTCACCGATCTCGGTGGTGACTCGTTGTCGGCGTTGACATTTTCCACCTTGCTGCGCGACATCTACGACGTCGACGTTCCGGTGGGGGTGATCACCGGGCCCGCCACGGACCTGTCGGCCCTTGCCGACTACATCGCGTCCGCGATCGACAACGATTCCGACACAGCGACGTTCGCGTCGGTTCACGGACGCGACGCTACCGTCGCGCACGCATCGGAGCTGACCTTGTCGGCATTTCTGGACGCCTCACTGCTCGATGCCGCTCGTCGCATTTCAGGCCCTCGGACGGAAACGAAGACAGTGCTGCTGACGGGAGCGAATGGCTACCTGGGTAGGTTTCTGTGCCTCGAATGGCTCGAGAAGATGGCAGCCGTCGGGGGAAAAGTCGTCTGCCTGGTTCGCGGACGCTCCGATGGCGATGCCCGCGCTCGACTCGACGCCGCCTTCGACACCGGGGACGCAACGTTGTCCGATCGATACCGCGCCTTGGCCGACGCCGCACTCGACGTGATTGCAGGCGATCTGGGCACTCCCCGGTTCGGGTTGACCGACGATGTCTGGGAAGAACTTTCCCGCCGCGTGGACCGCGTCGTGCACCCGGCAGCACTGGTCAATCACGCGCTGCCGTACGAGCACCTTTTCGGACCGAACGTCGTCGGAACGGCGGAGGTGATCCGGTTGGCCTTGACCGACCACATCAAGCCGGTGACCTACCTGTCGACGGTCGCGGTTGCCGTCGGTGTCGACGACTTCCACGAGAACGGTGACATTCGGGTCGACAGTGCGCAACGAGCAGTAGACCAGTCGTACGCCAACGGTTACGGAAACTCCAAGTGGGCGGGCGAAGTGTTGTTGCGCAACGCTTTCGACGAGTACTCGCTGCCCGTCTCGGTCTTCCGATCCGACATGATCCTCGCCCACAGCAGATGGTCCGGTCAGCTGAATGTGCCCGACGTATTCACGCGACTGATCCTGTCGGTGGTGGCAACCGGGCTGGCACCGAGAAGCTTCTATGCCACCGACACCGGAGCGCCCACCGACGAGCAGGGCAGGCCACTGGCTCATTACGACGGATTGCCTGCGGACTTCAGTGCAGCGGCCATCACCTCGATCGCGGGCGACGACGTGGCAGGCTACCGAACCTTCGACATCCTGAACCCCCACGACGACGACATATCGTTGGATACGTTCGTCGATTGGTTACGTGACGCGGGCTGCACCATCGAGATCGTCGACGACTACGACGAATGGTTCGAAAGGTTCAGCGCGGCAGTTCAGGAACTACCGGAGAAACAACGGTCACACTCGTTGTTGCCGCTGATCCACTCCTACGCGCATCCCCAGCACCCGTCGTCGGGAGCAATCCTGCCGGCAGAGGAATTTACGTCGGCTGTCGGCGATATCCCACACCTCGGGCGGGAACTGATCGAGAAGTATCTGGCCGATCTGGTAGCACTCGGCCTGGTGAACAAGAGCTGACCGCTACCTGGTGCGGGCCCTTCGGCCCGCACCAGGTAACCCGCCCGCTACCGCGGTACAGTCGTAACCCTATGTGGATCGGTTGGATAGAACTGGATTTCTTGTTGGGCGACGTGCACTCTCTGAAGGAGAAGCGCTCGGTGATTCGGCCCGTGATCTCGGAGCTGCATCGAAAATTCGCGGTGTCGGTCGCCGAAACCGACCATCGCGACCTGCACAGACGGGCCGAAATCGGAGCGTCGGTGGTAGCCGGCGACCTCGACCACGTGACCGACATCCTCGACCGGGTCGAGCGGATGGCGGCTTCCCGACCGGAGCTTCACCTCGTGGCCGTTCGGCGGCGCACCCTGAAGAGCGACGACATCTGAATCGCGAGCTGTCGACGAATGCGGGTCATCGACAATTGCGGTCATCGACGAACGTCGAACACCTGCTTCTGGAGGCCGTTGCCGTACACCTCGTGCTCCACCAGATCCAGGTGAGTCGTGGCCTTGTCGCTGGAGCTGAACAGCCGCTTGCCCGCGCCGAGCAGCATCGGGAAGACCAACAGGTGGTAGCGGTCGACGAGACCGGCATCGGCGAGGCTGCGACCCAGCGTCGCGCTACCGTGCACCGAGATCGGCCCGCCTTCGGTCTTCCTGAGTTCGGCGACGTCGTCGATGCTGCGCAGAATGGTTGCCGGCCAACGGTCGTCGCTGCGCTCCAATGTCGTCGACACCACGTATCTGGGCATCGAGTTGTATCCGGCGAAATCGTCCATCGTGGGCCACACGGGAGCGAACGCCTCGTAGGAGGTACGCCCCAGCAGCATGGCCGTGGCCTCGTCCTGCTCGCGGCCCTTGATCTCGTACGCCGCGGGATCGAACTCGATGTCCTTGAACGTCCACCCCGCGTTGCGGTAGCCGACTTCCCCACCCGGCCCCTCCATGACGCCGTCGAGCGAAACGAACGCGGTCACGATCACGGTGCGCATGGCAATCCTCGGTTCGGTCTGAGGCAGAAGCGGAACAGGTGCCGGAATCGTAAACCACGCGTCGAACCGACGACAGGCAGTGTCGGGTGGCAAGGTGGTCTCATGACCGAGCAAGTGGAACGCACCGAAGACGGTCACTATGTCGTCATCAAGGGTCGACGGTGGCGCGCTACCGATCCCGACATTCCCGAGGATCGCAACGCCGAATTGCGTTCGATCCTCATGGCGTGGCGCAGAGACGTCAAACGCACCTCCGGTGCCACGGAGTCTCGCGCGGGCGTTCAGGCCGCCAAAGTCGCTCTGGGAGAACGAGGTACACCGTGGTGGGAACAATCCCCGGACGAGCGACGGGCTCGCTGGGAGGCCGAGGTGCCACGGCCGATCGATACCGATCTCGAGAACTGATCACACAATTCGTTGCCATATCGGAAACTACCCAATATGGTTTCCGATATGGAAAACATCGATAAGCCCACCTCGTCCGAAGCTCGAACGACTCTCGACGACATCGACCGAGTGCAACGCGCCGTGCGCGACACTCCGTGGCCGGTCTGGCTGTACGCCGTCAACGCAGTGCTCATCGGCGCGTTGGCACTCACGCCGCTGCTCACCGACTCCCAGCGCACTGTCGCCCTGCTGATTCTGGCCGCGGCCATTGTGACAACGAACGTGATCACCGGGTACCGAATGGGCACACCGTGGGCACTGCCTACCAGCCGTGGATTTCTGGCGTCGGTCGCACTGTCCGTTGCTTTCGTGGTGGTGGCACTGACATTCGCGCAGCCATCCCTGCCGAGCTGGGCGCTGGTGCTCCTCGCTGCAGCAGCGACGGCGACCTACTCGTTCGGTTCGATCGCTCACTACCGGAGCACACACCGATGACGGACGATCTGGATCCGATCATTCATCCGGCGAACCGGCTGCGGATCTGTGCGCTACTGGCGGCAGGTACGACGCTCGAGCTCGCCGTCGTCAAGGAACACAGTGGATTGAGCGCATCGGCGCTGAGCAAGCAGGTGGCGGCCCTGGTCGACGCCGGCTACGTGGACCAGCAGAGATCACGCACCGACTCGCGGCGGATGTGGCTGTCGCTGACGAGGGAGGGTAAAACCGCCTACCGCCGACATGTGGCTGCCCTCCGCGCCATTCTCGCCGAGGCCGAGGCGAGCCCATCCGAGCACGGGCGGTGAGTTCTCCCCCAGCTCCGTGTCTACTTTTTCGACGGATGTAGTCGATGCAGCCCGCACCGGTCGTTCGATTCGAGAAGGAGTCCCGCCATGCCCACGCTCAGTCCGTACCTGTCGTTCCGTGACAATGCGCGCAACGCTATGGAGTTCTACCGCACGGTCTTCGGTGGAGAACTCACGCTGACCACGTTCGGCGAGGGCCAGGCCACCGACGATCCATCCGAGAAGAACCTGATCATGCACGGCCAATTGACAACTCCCAGCGGATTCACACTGATGGGGGCCGACACCCCGTCGTCGATGGAACACACACCCGGAAACACGATGAGCGTCTCGCTCTTCGGTACCGAGCACGAGGAATTGACGGGCTACTGGAACGCGCTGGCCGTCGACGCACAATTCACGATGGGTCTCGACGCAGCACCGTGGGGTGACATATTCGGCATGCTCACCGACAAGTTCGGTGTGCAGTGGATGGTGAACATTTCCGGCTCGGTCGCCGAAAGCTGAGCGACGGAGGAGCCGTGAGCGCCACTAGTGGGTGCGCGATTCGACAGAGATGACCTCGTGCAGCCCTGTCGGCCCCCAACCCCTGTCGAGCGCCACGATCAGCACCGCGCAACCGACTGCGGACAGCACCAGTGCGGAACCGAACAACGCGGTGTAACCGAACACGTCGCCGATCACGCCCGCCGCAAGTCCGGACGCACCCTGCGCAAAGACGATTGCACAGGCCATCAGTGTGTAATCGCTTCCTGCATAACGTTTTTCCGATGCGTCCATCATCAGCGCGAAAACGGCAACGGTTGCCGCGCCGCCCAGCACGTGTTCGGTGACGTTGGCCGCGACCAGGAGCGGAAAGCCGCCGAGGCCGAACGATGCCACCACATACAACGCGAGACTGAGGGTTTGGGCGATTCCGCCGACCAGCAGAGCCTGACGACGTCCGAAGCGAAAGGACAACCACGCGCCGAGCGCAGCACCTCCGAGTGCTGCCACCGACGACAGGCCGCCCTCGACCAGGGCGATCTGAGTCAAGGTCAGTCCGTTGTCCGAGAGGAACGGGCCGACCAGCGCCGAGCCCATCGAGTTTCCGAATTTGAAGCCGACGATGAGAAGAATGAACGCGACCATGCCAGGCCTGCGCAATCGGGACCACCAGGCCACAGCAAGTCGCGCCGGGCTCTCGGACTCGGGGTGCCGGTCGGTGTCCACGTCTGCCGCGGCCAGTTGCTTGTTCATGAACCAGACCGGGGCCGTCGCCAACAGGATCAGCAATGCCATCGCAACGAAGAGCACCTGCGATCCGGCAAAGGTGAACAGCCACAACAGCACTCCCCCGCCGCACACCATACCTATCCGGTACGCGCCCACCTGCAGACCGTTGCCCAGGCCGCGTTGCGACACCGTCAACGTGCGGACCGCTATCCCATCCGTTGCGATGTCCTGGGTGGCCGACAGCGCGTTGATGACGAAAATCCCGACGAAGAGCCAGCGCAGCGTCGACGACAGATCGAGCAACGACAGTGCGAGCGCCACCAGCGCGGCGGACACCTGCAACGTCAGAAGCCACCGCCGTCTGGAACCGTAACGATCGACGTACGGTGCCCACAGAAATTTCAGCGCCCACGGCAGAAACAACAACCCGGTTGCACTGATTTTCACCAACGAGAAACCCGACTCTCGAAGCACGACGGGCAGGGCCTGCGTGAAGAAGCCGAACGGCAGACCCTGTGCGAAGTACAGGGCCCCGAGCAACGTGAGGGTGCCGACGGTGAACGACGCCGGACGCACCGCATTGGTCATGCCGGTCATCGTGTCAGAGCGAGGCCTCGTCCGCCGAGTACCGCACCGGTTGCCGGAGAATGGTGCGCAGCTTCGCCGGTTCGACCCGTCGTGGATCACCGAGGTAGATCTCGTGATGACGGCCGGTCATCGTCAGCCCGGCCTGCGGGATGTAGTGGTGGTGCATCTCGTCGAGCACAGCGGCCTCGTCGTCGTAGGAACCGATGTGCAGAGTTTGCACGCACAGGCCCTCGTCGAGGGTGTCGAGGCGCATTCCGGCACGTCGGTCCGAACGGTTCTCGGATGCGTCGACCCGTACGGCGTGCTCGAACATCGTGTGGTCGATCCAGTCGGGCGCCATGATCATCACAGTCCAGAGCCAGTTCGACTTGTCCCGGCGCGTGGTGAAGGCCGCCATGTCCGGCGCCCACCACAAGGCTTCGAGCGGTGGGACGACGTAGTCGCGCTCCAGGTCGTTCTTACTGAAGAATTTCAGCCGGTACGCAACGGGGAACAGCGTAGATACAGCATCGGCATATGCCGGCGCGGTGTTCGGATCCCCCTGGCCGTCGATCATCAAGTATTTCAACGGTGGCACGGTCAGAACTCGAAACACGTTGCGCCGTGCCGAATACGAGTCGAGGGTCTTCTTGAAATCCGTCTTCATGCCCTCACCTCCTGCCGAGTGCGGATTAGTGTACCGACCAAACCGGGCTGGGGTGCCGTGGTGAACGCTGCCCGTTCGGAGGCAGATGGCTCAGCAGAGCCCGAGTACGACCGGCACACTCACTTAGAACTCCTGGCCGGAATGCGTCTCAACAGAAGCGTCGCCGCATCGAGGACCATATGTCTGTCGTAGGTAAGGCAGTAGTCGTACAACACGCTTCCGTCATGGGCAGTTCCGCTCTCCACCGCTATGAGAGCAACGTTGGACATCGGTGCCACGATGACAACCGAGCGCTCCGACGCCAGTGGTTCGTCCTCGCCGACCGCAACGGTCCGAAACCGATGTTCGCCCGGCATCGGCCGCGAGTCGAAGACCGCCACGAGAGCCGTGCGCACAGCGAGGTCGTCGAACAATGCGACACGCTCGGAGTTCGTCCCGGCCGACGCGTTCGTCGTCGCCAACACGACTGTCGACGCACCGGTGCCGTAGACGCTGCGAAGCAGACCGTTCTCGATGTCGTCGAGAAGCCGTGCGTCAGCACGTCGACGTGTTCCGAATCGATGGACCAGACCGTATGGCGTCACGGCAACAGGGGCCCGCACGGTTATCGCCGGCTCCAACTCGAAGATGTTGGCCGTACCGCCTGTGGCTCCGAAGGTGGGTAGACGAGTCGGAGCGCCGTACAGGTAGCCCTGGCCGAGAACCGCACCCATGTCGTGCGCAGTCGCTTCGTGCTGCTCGGTTTCGATTCCCTCGGCGAGTACCAGCGCACCGCTACGTTCGGCCTCTGCGGCGACCGCGGACACCACGGACGCCGTGGCATAGCTAGAACGGCCCTGCACGAGAGACATATCCAGCTTGATGACGTCGGGCCGGAGCAGCGGAATCAGAGCCAGACTCGACGAGTCTGCACCCACATCGTCGAGCGCGACCCGCCATCCCAGGTCGCGGGCGTGCTCTACCGCACGCAGCAGCCCGGCGGGGTCACCCATCAGATCTCGCTCGGTGATCTCGACGATGATCGACAACCGAGATGCCTGGGCCACCAGTGGCAGGCACTCTCTCGGAGGTGGCGCGTCCAGGGCGGTGGGTTCCGCGTTGACGAACAGCGCGAGCCCTTCGGGGTAACCGGCCTCGACGGCCCCGCTCAGGGCGCTGAGTCTGCACCGCCAGTCGAACTCGGCCGACAGGCCTCGATCGGCCGCCTCGCGCAGCAGCTGCGGCGGCGAGATGGCCTGCGCGTCGCCGCAGGTCCGTACCAGGGCTTCGTAACCCACTACAGCTCGGCCGTCCAACGCGACGATTGGCTGGTAAGTCGACGTGATATCGATCGTCATCGGCGAAAATTGCGCGTGCGAGGCGTCACGATGCACAGGCGGACCTCCCTCGGTACCCCTCGACGGTCCCCACCCGGGGAACCATCATGCCCGATGGTCGCCGGCCGTTCCGGCCCGGGCAGTCAGGCCTGCGCGTGGAAGATCATCTCTCGACCCGGCCGGTCCGGGGCATCTGCGACCTCCCGAACCGTGAACCCCGCTCGCGACAGATCGCTCGCCACCTCCTCGAGCTCGCGGAAGCGGAGCGTGGAGTCCGACGTCAGCACCTCGCTGTCAGCAGCAAAGACGTAGGTCCAGCGGAAACTGACCGAAGACCCGCTCACATCCGTGGTCTCGACCCAGCTCTCGACTCGGCCCGTTCCCGGAATCTCGTGCACTGTCCGGGAGTCTCGTTCGTTCCACTCGAGCCATGCCCGATAGTCGGGTCTGCGTGTCTCGAAAACCAGAAACCCGCTCGGGCTCAGTACGCGATGCAGACGCTGCAGGGTGAACGCCCACTCGCGGTCGTCGGTGATCGCCTGAGCGACGTTCGCCGTCATGGTCGCAAGGTCGAAATGCATCGTCGGTATCGCCCTCGAGTCACCGTGCACCCAGCGCACCGACTCGGACCCGGGTTTGCGGCGGGCCACGTCCAACGATGCTGCTGCCGGATCGACGGCAGTCACCTCGATTCCCTGTTCTGCCAGGCGGATCGCCAATGCGCCTGTGCCACAACCCAGATCGAGAACAGTGTTCGCGCCCAGCCGCCGAGCGGCGGCGCAGTACACATCCAGATCGGTGCGCTCTGCCTCGAGGACGTCGTAGAAAGCTGCCAATCGTGGGTCCTCGTAGATTGCGTCCGGCACAGAGCCACACGCTAATCCTCGTCCCGGGGCCGCGCCTTCTTCCCTCTCGCCGACGGGCTATATGGTGCTCGGAAGACTTCGGATCGGCGGTGGACAATGGTGGGTGCGAACTCCGACGATCACCTGTTCGCGGGCAGATATCGTCTGGGCAACGTCGTGGGGCGCGGCGGAATGGCAGATGTCGTTCGAGCCGACGACGACGTCCTCGGTAGGCCCGTTGCCGTGAAGATATTCCGTCAGGGTGAACCCGCACATACCGATGCACGAATCGATGCCGAGATCAGGACGCTCGCGTCGCTGTCGCATCCTGGTCTGGTGACGCTGTACGACGCGGGTACCGCCCCCGACACCGGCGGCATCCGAGTGCCATTTCTGGTGATGGAGTTCGTCGACGGCCCCACTCTGAACGGATACCGCGCAGGCCGCGCACTACCGGGCGATCTCGTCGCCCTGATGGGACACGAGATCGCTCGGGCCCTCTCTTATATCCACCATCGCGGCGTGATCCACCGCGACATCAAACCGGCCAACATCCTGGTCGCCCGAGAGCCGGCGTCGAGCACGGGACACTGCGTGAAGCTCACCGATTTCGGTATCGCTCGCATCGTCGACGCCGACCGCCTCACCGAGCACGGCACCACCGTCGGCACCGCACACTATCTCAGCCCGGAACAGGCGACGGGCACCTCTGCGGGGCCTGCAACCGACATCTACAGCCTCGGATTGGTTCTCATCGAATGTCTTACCGGCGCAATGGTGTTCGACGGAAGCGCGGTAGCCGCAGCCGTGGCGCGCTTGCACCGCGACCCCGAGGTACCCGAGCAGCTCGGGCCCCAGTGGCATTCGCTGCTGACGACGATGACGGCCAGACATCCCGAAAACAGGCCGACGGCGGACACTGTGGCCGACGCCCTGCTCGTTCTCTCCAGCGACCCGCCAGCACCGCCGGCCACTGCGGTCCTGCCCGTCGCGAATTCGACAGCGGTTGTCGCCGAACAGGATTCGGTCTCTCCACAAACGGAGGGTTCACGGCGTCGCGGTCTTGTCCCTCTGGCTGCGGCCGCACTGTTCGTCGCCGTGGCGTCGGCAATCGCCTGGGTCGCAACCGGAACAGACGACGAACCGGTCGAGACATCGCCGTCCACATCGGTCACCGCTCCGACCGGTCCGGCACCCGTGACGACCGCACCCGAGTCCTCGATGCCGGTTGTCTCGAACCTTCCCCAGGACGTGCCGGCCCCCGCCGTCGAACAGGTGCCCGCCGAGCCGCCACAACCCGCGGTGCCACCGCGAAACGGGAACAACGGCAACGGCAACGGCAATGCGGGTAACGGCAACTCTGGCAACGGGTCAGGCAACGGCAACGGGTCAGGCAACGGCAACGGCAATTCAGGCAACGGGAACTCCGGCAACGGCAACCCCGGCCGTGGGAACTGAGCATGTCGGCAACCAAGGGAACGGACAGAGCATGACGCACGTCGACACCGTGGTGGTGGGAGCCGGCATTTCCGGCCTCACCGCAGCACGCATTCTGCACCGTGCGGGTCACCGTGTGGTCGTTCTCGAAGCCCGCGACCGCGTCGGCGGACGAGTGCACACCCTGCGGACGAACGGACAGATTTTCGATGTCGGTGCGTCCTGGGTTCACGGAATCGACAACAATCCGCTGGCCTACGCGGTACAGGCTTTCGGCATTCCGACCACCGAGTTCACGGTGGGAAGCTTTCAGCCGGACGGACGACCCATCGCGTACTACTCACCGAACGGACGGCGTCTGAGCGAGGACGAGGTTGCGAGCTTCGCGTCGGACGTACACGTCGTCGACGAGCTGCTGGCGGCGACCATAGCGACATCGACCCTGGGCACGTCGTACGGGGATGCCGTGAACAGCACCGTGGACCGGCTCGCATGGGATCCTGATCGAATCGAACGGGTCCGGGAGTTCCTGGGTCACCGGGCCGAGGAACAGCTGGGTGTCGACCAGGGAATGCTCGATGCGCACGGGTTGGACGACGACGCGATCGAGGGTGACGAGGTCGTGTTCCCCGAGGGGTACGACCGGCTCGCGGTCTGTCTGGCCGACGGGCTGGATGTACGACTCGGCCATGAGGTGACACGCATCGCGTGGGGATCGAACAGCTCCTCCGTCGAGACTCTCACCGAGACGTTCTCGGCCGACCACATCGTGGTGACGGTTCCGATCGGCGTCCTGAAGTCACCGACCTTGCTTATCGAACCGCCTCTTCCCCATCCGGTGTCCACTGCGCTGGACGGACTGGAGATGAACGCGTTCGAGAAGGTGTTCCTACAGTTCTCTCATGCATTCTGGGACGAGGACGTCTACGCGATTCGGCAGCAGGGGGAGGCCGGGCGTTGGTGGCACTCGTGGTACGACGTGACCGTGCCGCATGGGTTGCCCACGCTGCTCACGTTTGCGGCGGGGCCGTGTGCGCAGACGATCCGGCAGTTGTCCGACGCACGCATTGCCGAGTCGGTGCTCGACGCGCTTCGTGGCCTCTACGGCGAACGCGTGATCTCCCCTCAGCGGGTGCATGTCACCCGATGGCAGGACGACCCGTTCTCCTGCGGTGCTTACTCGTACCCGGCAGTCGGCTCGCGACCGAGCGACCACGACGATCTGTCGACCCCGGTCGGCGGAGTTCTACACCTGGCCGGCGAGGCAACGTGGACGGACGACCCGTCGACGGTGACCGCGGCATTCCTGTCGGGACACCGAGCGGCGGAGCGAATCATGGCCCGCACGGTTCCGTTCGACGAGATCTGGGGCGGCGGCGAACTTCTTCCCAACTAGACGGAGATTCGCGTTTCCTTCCCGAAACCGCGCACCGGGATTACTATGACGACTTCATCCAGGCGGATGACCCGTTACCGATGTGCGCTGCCATTCTTCTGGTCGGTGCCGATGTGGCGGCGGCGCTGTTCGACACGGCAAGGCACAGGGGTGGACCATGGTTTCCGACGTCATCGACTGCAGCACGGTCTTCGCACACGACGTCGAGCAAGTGTGCGGGGTGCTCAGTGCGGTCGAACTGTACCCGCGTTATTTCCCCGGGCTCGGGTACTGCCTTCTCAGCGAGTCGGCGAACCGCTACACGTGCGGCGTCGGTGGGGTCGAGCACGCGCTCGAAGTCGTGGTGAACAGACGTAACCGGCCGATCATCACCGTCGAGCACGTCGAATCCGGCGGTTTCATCAGATTCACCCTCAGCGCGCGTTCACCGAGCGAGACCAAAATCGATGTGACGATCTTCCGAGCCGGCCTGGCCGGAACCTACTCGCCGCAACCCGAACACAATCGGGCAGTGGTCGACTGGGTCATGGGGGGCCTGAACAGGTTGGCCGAGTCCCTCTCCGGCGCAACGACGTCGATCGTGTCCAACGCCGGCGATTCCCGGTCGCTACAGCTTGCGGTCCTCAAAACGATGATCGGTACCGGCGTCGTTCGTGCCGCGCGCCCTGATCGCGCATACCGGCAGCTGAACTCGCTGGCGAAATGGGGCTTCACCCTCGGCGGTGGCTTCGCGGCCGCCGCCGCCAAGTCACCGGACGAAATTGCCGTGATCGACGATCGTGGCACTCGTACGTTCGCAGAAATCCACCTGCGTTCGCATCGGATAGCAGCGGGGTTCGCCGCATCCGGAATTCGCCCGGGAAGCACGGTAGGAGTTCTGGCCCGCAATCACACTGCCATGATCGAATGCGTCGTCGCCTGCGGCATGCTCGGTGTCGAGGTCGTCCTCCTCAACACCGGTCTCGCGGCCCGCCAGATCGAGACCATCTCGAGTCGTCACCAGTTGCAAGCGCTGTTCGTCGACGACGAATTCGACAAGATGGTTCGCTATCTTCACAACGACGTCCTCCGCGTCAGCTTGTCGGCTCATACAGTCGTCGCGGGCCGTCGCACCCTCGAGCATTTCGTCGCGGCTCCGTCCGCCACGTTCGACAGACCGCAACGGCCCGGATCCGTTGTCGTGCTGACCTCGGGCACCAGCGGGTCTCCCAAAGGTGCACTGCGCCCGACCCCTCGCGGTTTCGGGACCGTCGCGGCCATGTTGTCTCGCATGCCACTTCGTATGAACGAGCGCATGCTGATCGCTGCGCCGATGTTCCACAGTTGGGGGCTGGCGGCGTTGCAGATCAGTACACCGCTGCGGGCAACCGTGATTCTGCAGGATCGATTCGATCCGGAAGAGTGCTTGCGGGCGATCCAGACTCATCGGTGCACGTCGCTCATCGCCGTCCCGATCATGTTGCAGCGCATTCTCGATCTACCCGAGTCCGTGCGATCACGCTACGACACGTCCAGCTTGAAGGTCGTCGCGTGCAGCGGTTCGGCGTTGACGGGGTCGACCGTCTCGCGGTTCATGGATGCGTTCGGAGATGTTCTGTACAACTTCTATGGTTCCACCGAGGTCTCGTGGGCGACCATCGCCACACCGCAGGATCTGCGTGCCGCTCCCACTACCGCAGGTCGGCCGCCGCTCGGCACGACCATCGCCGTACTCGACGCCGACGGCGCAGTGGTTCCGGCCGGCACTCTGGGTCGGATATTCGTAGGTAACGACATGCTCTTCGACGGCTACACGAACGCCGAGCCTCCGTCGACTGCTTCGGCTCGCGGTGCCGCACTCATGGATACCGGCGACCTCGGGTACATCGATTGCAACGGGCGGCTCTTCGTGTGCGGGCGGGACGACGAGATGATCATCTCCGGCGGCGAGAACGTGTTTCCCGGGCCGGTGGAGGACGCCATCGCCAACCTTCCTCAGGTCGGCGAGGTAGCGGTGGTCGGTGTACCGGACAACGAGTACGGTCAGCGCCTCGCGGCGTTCGTCGTCGGTCGGGGTGCTGCAGGCCTCGACGCAGATATGGTGCGGGCCTACATCCGAAATCGACTGAGCCGGTTCTCGGTGCCGCGAGACATCACGTTCCTCGAAGAACTCCCCCGAACCACGACTGGCAAAGTGATCAAGAGGATGCTGATCGAACCTCCTACGGCCGCCGGTATGTAAGCCGGTACGTCGACTTCCTCACCACCCCCGCCTCCCTACTCCACTCCGAGAACTCTCAGTTGTTTGACTGTTCAGAATCTGAGACTATTTTGGGAGGAAGCGACACCCGTTCTGCGGGTGAGGGACGGAAGGGACGGAATGGCGATGTCGAGGTCATCGGATGAATCCCGTCAGGCTCGCGCCGCCCAGCCCGGGGATGCGTCGTCGTCCTTTCTGCAGTTGTTTTTCGAGGCAACCCGTGAGAACGGCCTCTCCCCTGGGCCGAGTCCGAACCGTGGAATCCACGATGACCGATCGAGCGACTGAAGAATCGCGAAACCGAGTCGACCCGCGAAGTGCGCAATAGAGTCGAATGACTGATGACAGCGCACGACGCCAGAGCCGATACTTCGAACCCGACGGGTTCGAGGAGCGTGATGTCCGAGATACGAGTAGTCATCGCCGATGACGACGTGTTGCTGCGAGAAGGCCTGGCCAGTCTGCTCACCCAGGCAGGCCTGAAGGTCGTGGGCCGAGTCGGCGACGCCGAGGAGTTACTGTCGCTGCTCGAGAATGATCCCCCGGACCTGGCGATCATCGACATCAGGATGCCGCCGACCTACACCGCTGAGGGACTCGACGCGGCTGTGAAGATTCGCGACCGTTTCCCCGACGTCTCTCTGCTGCTCCTGTCTGCTCACGTCGAAGTCGATCACGCACTCGAACTGCTCGACAGCGCGAACAACACCGCCAAGGGTATGGGTTACCTGCTCAAGAGCCGCGTGACCGACATCGCCGACTTCGTTTCGACGATCGATCGAATCGCGGCAGGTTCGTCGGTCATCGATCCTGCACTTGTCTACGAACTGGTTGCGGCCAAGCGTCGAGGTGATCCCCTCGGCGCGTTGAGTTCTCGCGAACGGGACGTCTTGACCTTGATGGCCGAAGGGCTCTCCAACGCGGGCATAGGCAGACGGTTGTGGATCACCGAAGGAACCGTCGAGAAGCACGTCCGAAGCATCCTGACCAAGTTGGACCTGTCGGAAACGGCCGACGATCACCGTCGTGTGCGAGCGGTGATCCTGTATCTGGACACCGTCGGGTGACCCGCCGTCAGGTGCCCAGCAGGGCCTCGATCGCGCTCGCCGACAGCTCGAATTTCGACAGGAAACCCAGGGCGGAACTGTTGTTCACCAGGTCTGCGAAGTCCTCCTCGTCATGTGTCGACACGAGAATGACGGCAGGCGGAGGCGTCAGATCCTGGGCGTCGATCGCTTCGACCACGTCGAATCCACTGTCGGCACCCAAATCGATATCGACCAGCACAAGATCGGGGTGGGTGGACAGCACTGCATCGATCGCCGAGGTGAGTGAGGTCGCGGTGCCGACCACCGACATCCCTGCCGATTCCAACAGTCGACGTGCAGCGACGCAGAAAGCATCACTGTCGTCGACGATCAGGCACTGCAGGCGGGAGGGCATCACTCTGTCGAGAGTGTCAGAGACGGCTCGGGTCGGCATTACCGCTAGCGGTAAGTCGAGCAGTCGGATATGCCGATGACGTCGGACACCGCCCTCCGCGACCGGCTCGTCACTCTGATACTCCGGCCGAGTGCGCCGCCGGTCGCCTGCGGAATCGCAGTGGCCGCAGCCGCCATCGCCGTCGAAATACTCGTTGTACTGACGCTCAAACGGGTGTCACCCGAGAATGCTTTCGGTGCGGTATTCCTGTTCGGGGTGCTGATCGTGTCTGCGGGGTGGGGCTTTCGGCTGTCGATCGCGACATCGGTCGCCAGTGCCGGCGCGTACGCCTACATCCATGTACTCGAGAGCAGCGAGAGCCTCGTCCCTGCGTTGGTCGTGTTTCTGGCACTGGCGCTGTTGACCAACGTACTGGTAGGCCAATCACGTTTGCGCGCAACCGAATCCGGTCAACGTCGCCGAGAAGCAGACATGTTGGCGGCGTTCGCCAAGACCATCTTGCGCTCCGACCACACCCCGACAATGCTCGATGTCGCCAGCACCCGCCTGGCTGCGGTCCTCGACCTGCCCTTCGCGGTGTTGAAGCAAGGGAACGCCGACGCGTCCGCGGGGCAGGGGAAAATCCTGCTTCGCGACGGGGACGTCGTCACCGCGTCGCTGCTGGTTCCCGCCGATCTCGATACCGTCGATGCCCGCCGTATCCGCCGTGTCGTGCCTTCGTTGGAGGCTCTTCTTGCCGCCGCCCGCGACCGTCAGGACATGCACCTTCGTACCGTAGCGCTGGCACGCCAGCAAGCGTCACTTCGGAAGGTCGCAACACTGGTGGCTCTGCGGGCCGATCCGGACGACGTATACCTCGCAGTCGCACACGAACTCACCGTCGGGTTGGACAACGAACATGTTTCGGTGATCCGTTACGGCGACGGGTGTTACACGATTCTGGCGATTCGCGACGACTCCGCCGGTGAGCGCGTGCAAGCCGGTCACCGACTGCCGATCGGTGGGCAGAACGTGGCCACGATCGTCGCCGACACCGGCCGCGCCGCTGCCGTCGACTTCACCGAAGCGACCGGCGGTATCGCTGAGCGACTGGAGGGCAGGGGTATTCGCTGGGTCGAAGGTGTACCGATCACTGTCGACGGCAATACCTGGGGTGCCGTCATCATCGGCACGACAGCTCCGCGATATGCGGCCGGCGGTGAGACCCGAGATCGACTGGCCGACTTCGCCGACCTCGTTGCCACTGCGGTCTACAACCACGACACACGAGTTCAGCTGACTCGGTCCCGGTCCCGCGTGGTCGCCGCGGCCGACCAAGCCCGCCGAGGTATCGAGCGTGACCTGCACGACGGTGCCCAACAGCGAATCGTCTCTCTCGGAATGGAATTGCGCGGCGCCCAAGCCGCTGCCCCGGAGCACCTGACCGAGCTCCGCGCGATGTTGGACCGCAGCGTCGAGACGCTGTCGCAGGTCCACACCGACCTCCGCGAACTCAGTCGCGGCATCCATCCCGCAATCCTCTCGCGCGGAGGACTCGCACCGGCACTCAAGACGTTGGCCAGACGCAGTCCGATTCCCGTTGCGCTCACCGCCGACATTTCCTCCCGGATGGACGAAACTGTGGAAGTGGCTGCGTATTACGTGGTCGCCGAGGCGCTGACGAACACGGCCAAGTATGCCGAGGCCACCGAAGTCGAGATCACCGCGCACCTGAGCGAGAACGGCCTGGAGCTGGCAGTGACCGACAACGGCTGCGGGGGTGCCGATCCGAGCACAGGATCCGGCCTGATCGGACTGCAGGATCGCGTGGCCGCAGTCGGCGGCGAACTGACCATCGTCAGTCCATCCGGGGGCGGCACGACACTGTCGGTGCACATCGGTCTGTCTACCGGCTAGCAGGTAGCGACGCCACCGGAATCTCCTCCCCGGCGTTGGATGGCAGCGGCGACGCTTTCGACCCGGGAACGGACCAATGTTGTCGGTACCCAATCGAACCGAACCAGGGAGCAGGCCATGCCGTACATCACCACCACCGACGGAACCGAGATCTACTACACCGAGCAGGGCACCGGAAAGCCCGTTCTGCTCAGTCACGGTTGGCCACTGTCCTCGGATGCCTGGCAGCTCGAACTGAAGCTTCTCGCAGACGCCGGCTACCGCGCCATCGCACACGACCGCCGCGGCCACGGCCGGTCCTCGCAGACTGCTGTCGGCCACGACATGGACACCTACGCCAAGGATCTGGCCGAACTGGTCGAGGCCCTCGACTTGCAGGAACTCACCCTCATCGGACACTCGACCGGCGGCGGCGAGGTCGTGCGGTACGCCGCGCAGCACGGTGGTAGCCGCGTCGCTCGGGTGATCACTGCCGGTGCCGTTCCCCCGGTCATGCTGAAGTCCGAGGCCAACCCCGAGGGCACGCCCATCGAAGCACTCGACGACATCCGCAACGGCGTTCTCTACGATCGGTCGCAGTTCTACAAGGACTTGTCCGAGCCGTTCTTCGGTGCCAACCGTGAGGGCTCCACCATCTCCCAGGGCGCCAAGGACGACTTCTGGCGACAGGGGATGCTGGTCAATCTGACTGCTGCATACGACTGCGTGAAGGCCTTCTCCGAGACCGACTTCACCGAGGACCTCAAAGCGCTGACCGTCCCGATCTTCATCGCCCACGGTGACGACGACCAGATCGTGCCGATCGCCGCGGCGGCACTGAAAACCGCAGAACTCGTCCAGCACGGCACCCTCAAGGTCTACCCCGGTGCACCGCACGGAATCTACGGCGATTACCAGAAAGCCTTGGACGCAGACATTCTCGCCTTCATCGCCCAGTAGCAGCCCCGCTCTCGCCCTCCGGAACAAAGGTGACAACACGATGATCAGACCGTACGCAGTCGTCGGAGCAACCGGAGGGCAGGGCGGCGCGGTAGTGGATGCCCTGCTGGCGCAGGGGCAACCGGTGCGCGCAGTGGTGCGGCGTCATTCGGCCCGCGCGGATCGGCTACGTGAGCGAGGTGCCGAGATCGTCGTCGCGGACATCACCGATCGGGAATCGTCCGCGGCTGCATTGAGAGACAGTGCCGGTGCGTTCGTGATGACGACGCCGTTCGAGGACGGTCCCGCGGCCGAATTGGCTCAGGGCGCAGCCCTCGTCGATGCGGCGATCGCCGCGGAGGTTCCGCACGTGGTGTTCTCGTCGGTTGCCTCCGCTGACCGCCGCACCGGCATACCGCATTTCGAGACGAAGGCCGAAACCGAGGCACTGCTGCGTCGCGCTGGGCTGTCGTACACGATCGTCGGCCCCACCTACTTCTACGACAACCTTCTCGGCGGACTCGACGACGTCAGGGCCGGCCGCCTCGATCTGCCCTTGCCGCTCCACACGCCTCTACAGCAGCTGTCGCGGCGGGATCTGGGGCGGTTCGTCACCCTCGTGTTGACCGAACCCGCGCACTTTCGCGAGATGCGAATCGATCTCGCGTCGGACGATCCGAGCTTGGAGGCCATGGCGAACACTCTCGGCGACGTTCTCGGAACCTCGGTGCAGCCGTATTCGAGCCGGGCACGCGACATTGGTTCCGAGGACATGAGAGCGATGTTCCAATTCTTGACCGACGTCGGATACGACGCGGACATCGACGGCCTGCGCACCCGATATCCCGAGGTCGAATGGCAGACATTCGCGCAATGGTCGGCGGGACTGGAGTGAGCACCACCGACACCACGCCGGCAGCACTATCCGCGTGGTCGCCGCTCCGGAATACCGTCTACCGCAGCCTCTTCATCGCCCAGCTGGTCTCGAACATCGGCGGCTGGATGCAGACCGTCGGAGCACAGTGGTTCCTCGTCGAACGTGAGGCGTCGACCACCATCATCGCCGCCGTGCAGACAGCAAGTCTGTTACCCACCCTGTTGCTGGCCCTGCTGGCAGGCGCGCTCGCCGACGCGCTCGATCGCCGCGTTCTGCTCATCGTGGTCGGTGCCGGTTCGATGCTGACCGGAATTGTGTTGACCGCACTGGCATGGACCGACACCTTGTCTCCGTGGGGATTGCTCGCCTTCACATTCGTATTGGGTTGCTGGACATCACTGTCCGCTCCCGCCTGGCAGGCGATTCAGCCCGAGCTGGTGAGCCGTGAAGAAATCCCGGCCGCCTCGGCGCTGGGCAGCGTGACCGTCAACGGGGCGCGGGCCGTCGGACCGGCGCTTGCCGGTGTACTGGTGGCATTGGCGGGGCCGACCTTCGTGTTCGCCATCAACGCCGCCTCCTTTCTCGCAACGTTGAGCGTGCTGATTGCATGGAAGCGCCCGAAATATCCACAAACGGATCGAGAAGGCCTTGCCGAGTCGATCCTGTCCGGGGTCCGCTACATCCGATCCGGCCCGGTCGTTCGACGAATCATCCTGCGCTCGGCGCTGTTCGCCTTCCCCGCCTCTGCACTGTGGGCGCTACTGCCATCGGCTTCGTCGTCGGTACTGAAACTGGGCTCGGTGGGATACGGAGTGTTGTTGGGCGTACTCGGGGTCGGAGCCGTGATCGGCGTTGCCGCGACGCCGATGCTCCGAAAGCGTTGCAGCGCAAATACCTTGCTCGTCGGTTCTGCTGTCGGGTACGGCGTGGGAATGGCTGCGCTCGCGTGGCTTCCGCTGTGGGCGGTTGTCCCGGCGCTGCTGTTGTCCGGCATTGCCTGGATCACGACGTTGACCGCACTGAACGCGTCTATCCAGCTCTCGCTCGCCACCTGGGTTCGAGCCCGCGGGATGTCGGTCTACCTTCTGGTCTTCATGGGTTCTCAGGCAATCGGCTCACTCGTGTGGGGATGGTTGGCGTCGAAGATCGGCATCGTCGACGCACTCGCGGTCGCGGTCGCGGCGTTGGCACTCGTCGCTGCGAGTGTGGCAGTCCTCCCCTTACGATCCGAGACCGGCGTGCTCGACCGTGCGGTGTCCATGGCGTGGCCGACCCCGAACGTAGTGTTCGAGCCCGATCCGGACGACGGGCCTGTCCGGATCACCGTGACGTACCGAGTGGTCGACGACGCTCTGGAGCAGTTCCTGACGGCGATGGCTCCGGTCGGGATCGCGCGGAAGCGAACGGGGGCGTACGCCTGGAACCTGTACCGAAGTCTGGACGTCGAGGACACCGTGGTCGAGCAGTTCACTGTGCCGTCGTGGAGCCAGTACCGACGTCAGCGAGAAGAACGGTGGACCGGCTCCGACCACGACGTGGTGCAGAAAGCGCTGGCCCACACCGTCGACGGTGCTACGCACACCGAAACCCATGACATCGCACTGTCGGTGCGAACGAACCCGAACGGACAATGATGGACAACACACTCTCGGGCGTGGGGAACGTCTTCTACTTCGCAGACGACCTCGCCGCCGCCGTCGACTGGTACCGAACGCTCCTGGGCACCGAGCCCATCGACGTACACGAGCAACTCGTCGCGTTCGACGTCTCCGGAACGCGACTCACCGTCCACGTCACCGATTCGTACAACCGCCCCGCGGGGACCGCAGGGTCGGTCTCGTACTGGAACGTCGACGACGTGGACGCAGTGGTCGCCGGCTGCGTCGATCGCGGAGGCGTCGTGCATCGAGGGCCGAAATCGGTGTTCACCGGTGAACGTCTGTGCCAGGTTCTCGATCCGTTCGGCAACCTCATCGGGTTCAGACAGTTCGACGCCGGCCGTAAGCGCGTCTGACGACACAGGCTCGCGCATAGAGCCGGCGAATTGGGTACACCCACTCCATGCCAGAACTACCCGAAGTCGAAAACGCTCGACAGGTCGTCGAGAAAGCCCTCGGACGCGTCATCGTCGATATCGACGACACCGACTCGTTCGAGTGCCGCCCACACATGCCGGGCGATATCGCTCACGCCCTGAAGGGCGGCAAGCTCACCGAGGCATGTCGACGTGGCAAGGCGATGTGGTGCGAAACCGTCACCGCCGACGGGTCCAGTGGTCCGACGCTGGGAATCCATCTCGGAATGGGCGGCCGCGTCATCGTCACCGCTCCCGACGGCGATCGCACGTCGCAGTACGGAGGCGGCGATCCGCACGTGGGCGAGCGCGACACCGACAAGCCCGAGTGGACACGCTTTGCGATGACGTTCGAAGACGGGGGTCAGCTCCGGCTCTTCGACAAGCGCCGACTCGGCCGAGTGCGGCTCGAACCCGATATCGATGCGTTGGGGCCCGATGCTGCGGAGATCACGCGCGACGACTTCCGGCACCGAATCGGTTCCAGCGGAGCACCTCTGAAGGCACGTTTGCTGGACCAAGCAGCAATCGCAGGCGTCGGCAATCTGTTGGCCGACGAGGTGCTGTGGCAGAGCGAGCAATCTCCGTCCAGACGGGCAAAGACTCTCACCACCGAGGAACTGGACGAGCTCCGCGTTGTTCTGCGCCGCGCCATCAGGTCGGCGCTCAAGAAGGGTGGCGTGCACACCGGTGAGATCATTCCGTTCCGTAAAGCCGATGCGGCGTGCCCACGATGCGGTGCTCCGATGACTCGCGGAACGGTGGGCGGCCGCACCACGTGGTGGTGTTCGCGCGAGCAATGCTGACTGGTTCCACGTCGCTGAGTGCTGCTCGATAGCGCTGTAGGACAGCATTTTTCGGACCTGTCAAACGCGATCGAATGCGGCGCAATTCCGTTCGGGCACGTACCGTGTGGGCAGCTTCGGGTCGACCGAAGCGCTCACTCGGCTGGAGGTTGCATGTTCTCGACGACCGACACGGGTCTCGCTCCGCAGGTCACCTACCTGCCCCGTCGACACTGTTTCGCTGTCTGGCAACCTGATTCCACAAGGACGGCCACCACAGCGACGACGCCGATCGAACTGGCACTTCCCAATACGGGTGGCTCCGTGGCAGTACGGACCGTCGAAGCACAGCTCGTCGATCCGCGTCGCGTCGAACTCGAAGCGGCACTGGCACAGTCGGCAGGCCTCCCGGAAAGCGCGTCAGCCCGGGGGTGGCTGGCGGTTCTGGACCACCTGGAACACCGGCCCCACTACGCCGAGATTCCTGCATCGCTGCTGGAGTCACTCCCTCCGGCCGCGTATGCGGTGCCCAACACGGGCGGGTCCAGCGTGTCGACCGCGCACGGTGCCGTCGATGCCCTACGCACCAGCCTGCTCATGCAGGACAGTCTCGGCAACAGTGCGTCCACCTTCACCCCGAGGCCGTATCAGGTGCACGGTGCATCCTGGATTCCGACCGTCGGAGAAGCCGGGGGTGGAGGAATTCTGGCCGACGAGATGGGATTGGGCAAGACTCTGCAAGCCATCTCGCACATGATTGTGGGAGCCTCGCGCGGTGAAGGCAATTTTCTGGTGGTGTGCCCGACCTCCCTGATCAGCAATTGGCGACGCGAGATCGAGAAGTTTTCCGCCGGCGACCTGACGGTCAATGTCTACCGGGGACCGAACCGCTCGCTCGGTGGATGTGGCGAGGTCGGCTGCGTGACCGTGACCGGATATCCGACATTGCGCTCCGACACCGAACGTCTGGCCGAGATCAGTTGGAACACAGTCTTCTTCGACGAAGCGCACGTCATGAAGAACTCGCGCACCCAGGTTTCCCGTGCCGCGCGACGACTGAGCTCGACAACTCGCATCGCACTGACCGGCACACCGGTCGAGAACCGCATGGACGAACTCTGGGCCCTGATCGACCTGACCAACCCGGGTCTGCTCGGGACCAAAGCACGCTTCACTCGGCGATTTTCCGCACCCATCGAGAACGCGGGTTCGGCGGCTGCGCTTGCGCACTTGTCCCATGCCATAGCTCCGGTCCTCCTCCGACGGACCAAAGACGAAGTGGCGACCGACCTTCCACCCAAACAGCAGATAGACGTTCTATGCCCGATCACGAACGAGCAAACGGTGCTGTACAACTCGACGCTCGAGGCTGCATTCGACACCGGCTTCGGTTCGACACAACGCCGAGGGACCGCAGTGTTGGCGTTGCTGACCTCTCTCAAACTGATTTGTAACCACCCGGGTCTCGTGAACGGCAACATGTCTTCGTCGCCCGACCGTTCCGGGAAACTCGACAGGCTCACCGACATCGTCGAGGAGCTCGCCGAGTCGTCGCAGACCGCATTGGTTTTCACCCAGTACCGAAAGACCGGCGAGTTTCTCTCCGACCATCTCGCGCGTGTCACAGGGGCCGCCATACCGTTCTTCCACGGCGGGCTCGACGTCGATCAGCGCGAGAAGATGGTGGACGAGTTTCAGAGCAGTGACAGCTGTCCGGTGATGGTGCTGAGTCTCAAAGCGGCTGGCTACGGGTTGAACCTCACCCGGGCCAGCACCGTCATCCATTACGACCGGTGGTGGAATCCGGCGGTGGAATCGCAGGCGACCGACCGGGTACATCGAATCGGACAGACCTCGCCGGTGACCGTCATGGCGCTCACCACCGAAGGAACACTGGAGGAGTACATCGCGTCGCTGCACGCCCGGAAGAGAGCAATTGCAGGGCTGGCCGAGGGAAACAACGAGACAGCGCTTGCTGCACTGGATGATTCGACACTCAGACAGACGTTGTCGCTCCGATCGGTGGCACGGTGATGGCGTCCACTCCCCAGCCCCCGCCGTTCGGTGCGACTCCATGGGGCAAGGAATGGCTTCGTCGAGTCGAGCCGATCACCGCTATCCGACCCAATCCCGTGCTTCCTCGTGCGCGGAGCCTGGCTCGTAGCGAGTCGGTCATCGTAGATATCAACACGATCGGTTCTATTCGCTGCGTGGTCTCAGCAGGAAAGAAGATGGAGACCGCGACATTTAAGGTGCCGCGCTATTCGGCAGCTCACAAAAGGGCGGCTCTGCGCATCGTCACCAGTCATCCGACTCATGGCAGAGGGAGCGGAGATCTGCCTGACGCGCTTCACGCGGAGCTGGTATCGGGGGGTCTGGCACCGGTTCCCACGGACGTCGACATGGCATGCACCTGTTCCAGCAGAACTGATCCTTGCGTTCACGTCACCGCAGCAACGTACGCGATCAGTCTGATCGTAGACCAGTCACCCACGACGGCGTTGGCTATACGTGGCCTGGACCTCGCCGAAGCCGCTGCGTCGACGGACTTTCCAGCTCGATGGATGCCCATCGCGAGCGTCGACGCAGCGGCGTTCTACGGCTGAACGTATGCCCGAAAGATCAGGACGTTGCCTCGACAGCGAGGCGTGCAAGTGTGTCGTTCAGCTGATCCTCGGTGACCAGGGGAAACCCGATCTGCTGCAGAAGCTTCTTGTCCGTGACCTTCGACCAGTCGTAGGTGTGCCGCACCAATGTCTCGTTGGGTCCCTGAGACTCCAGTTCCCACAACCATTCCCATCCGGGAGGCTCGTTGCCGGCCGGCGCGGTCTTCCATGCCAGTAGCTTGTCCTTGGCGTACCCGGTGACGACATTGTCGGTCTGGTATTCCCCACCCATGTGATCGCCCTGCATGTTCATCGTGAACTTCTCGCCGACCTTCTGAATTCGGTCTGCGTGGTCCACGCCGCGTACGAATCCCGAGCCGTCGAGTGCCTGATGCCGCTCGGGGTTGGACAGGACGTCGAAAATTGCGTCCACGGGCGCTTCGATGGTGCGTTCCACTGTCAGCTTTGCGTTCTCTGTCATATCTGCACGATGCCCAATACGCCGGATCCTCAATCATGGATACAGCCGAAAACAGGTGGACCGCAAAGGCCGCCTGGTGAGATGCTCGGCCGGTACCAGGACAGCGGCATCCAGCGCAGCGGAGATGGAGGCATGACCGTTATGTCCACCGATCTTGCTCATTCCACTGCCACCTGGGTTCTCGAACACCTCGAACCCGGCGAACGTGTGACGGCCGTGCACTCAATGACCGGAGGCATCATCAATACACCGAGGCCGGAGGTGTGGTCGCCGCCGAATGGTCCGACCGTCGATATTGGCGAGTGCGAGGTGCACTCACGTGCTTCGAAGAGCTGCATCAGTGGGCAGCGCCGTGGCGCGCTGCAGGCTTGACAGACCTCACTGGACCAGTCATCGAGGACCGCGTGAACACTTGCGACGCCCTTCGGACACTCTCACCGAATTCTTGGAGACAGCACAACACATTCGAGAACGAATCCGCGATAGTTCTTTACGTGCGAACACTCTTCATGACATCGGTAGTCACTTCGATGTGCGCGATTCTCATCTGGGTCTACGTTGCGCCGCAAATGGTGACAACGGGAGTCGTAGAGACCGGACAACTTTTCGAGATCATGGTTCTTCTGCCGACACTCGTCGGTTTACCGACGTCATCGATCGGCATGGTGACCGGACTGTCGACCCTGTGTCGGGGATCGAGATCAGCCGCATTCGTGTTGATGACAAGCGGACAGGTCCTCACAATTGCGATCGCTGTCGCTATTGTCGTGTGGGCAGTCGGTTTCGGTTCCACCGGTTGGGAGTTCATCGCGCTTCCCATGTCGTTGGCGTGCGGGCAAATCCTGGTGTTTGCAGGAATAGTCGCCGCTGGCGTTCAACGCCGTCGCCTCACCAGTGCATAGCGTCTCGGGTCCGGTCGAGCAGCGTCGTCATTCATCAGATGTGTGAGTGGTCGCTTCCGGTGCAGAAGGCGTCCACGGCTTCAGCGGCTGCACGACATCCCGGTAGAACGCGTCGAGACCGTCGGTCACGCTACCGATGAAGCTGGCCGCCGACCCTGAGCGCTTGCTGCCCATCTTCGTCGGCGACGTCAGCGTGAAGTACTGCAGCTCGCTGGTTCGGCCTGCTGTGAGCGATTTCGTGTCCGCTCGTACAGTTGCCAAGTTCTCGCACGATACTTCGCTCGCGTCTGCGAACACAGCCTCGACCAGGATGTCTGCGGGAGCGTTCTTCAGTTGTCTGAGTAGCCATGATGCTCGCCTGAGCGCGGTCCCGTCGGTCGGCGCGTCGATAGCGGTGCTGCACTGAATCTTGTTGGTACGCATATCGGCTTCGACGGTGACGTCTCCGGCAGCGTCGGGGATGCGCAGAGTGGCCGAGAGGCATCCGGAGGCCACGAGCTGGTCGACGATGTACTCGTTGCGTGCCTGAGGATCTCCGTTGAACTTCCTCGGAAGGTGATGCTTGACGGTGACGCCGAGATCGGCCGTCATCCGCAACGCCAGATGCCTCGACAGCGACGCCCACGTGTTTGCTACCGACAGAGCTTTGACATCACTGGAGCGAAGGGTCCCCGCGGTGACGGAATCCCGGACCGCTACCCAGTGGCGGCCCATGTCGACGAACTCTGTCGCACCGGATTTCGGGTGCGTCAGGTAGCGCACGAGCTCACTGAGGATCCACACCTGCAGTGAGTCGGTGAGGTCCCCGTGCGACAGCAACATTCGGGCCTCGTGAATTACCTCGGACCACGAGATGTGTCGCAGTGAAACCTTGTTGAGTTTGGTCTTGTTGACCTGCACCGGAAGCTCGCCTGCAGAGGCCGGGATGTCGTTGGACAGGCTCAGAACCGTTTCGTATCTGTGCCGTTTGGCAACATCGAGGTAGTTCTCGAGCTGCTCCTTCTGCAGCTTGCCTGTGCCTGTCTTCACTTCGAGCAGTGCCGTCCATACCTGCCCCGCTCGCGACACCCGGAAAACCCCGTCTGGAATGACCTTGCCTTCGCCTTTGACGAATTGCACCTCGAGGTAGCCCTCGAACGGACCTGACGGTGCGCCCGCGTGCGCGCAGATCGCTCGGGCGAAGGGACGAACCGCCTGCATCGTTGCGATCAGCGCCGACGTGGCTCTCTTCTCTTGCTCTTCACCAGATCCGACGCCGGAAATCGAGAAGAGCCGAGCCGTCTGCCAGCCCTCTCCCCCAGCAAGAGTGAATTGCGGCGGACTGGCCTTCTTCACGGACGGCTTCTTCGTTCGCACGCCGCGCTTGGTGGGTTCGACGTCGACAAGCGACAGATCGACGAGCTCACCGTTCTGGTCCGTAGCCTGCACGTGCGAATCCGCGACCTCGACGACGACCACATCGTCGGCGCCGCCTTCCGGTTCGCCGTCGTCGACGTCCACGCCGAAATCCGTTGCGAGCCCTGCGAGCCCTGATTCCCAACCCTGCCCGACCGCGCGCAGTTTCCAGACACCGGCTCTTCGATACACCTCCCCGAACACCAGCGCACGTTCGGCGGTGGCGTCGGCGGTGAGGAACTCCCCCAGCACCGATCCGGTTTGATCCCGTACCTGGAGCGACAACTTTCCGAAGTCGCCCAACGAAGCACCGTCGGAGCTACCCGCTATGACTACTTTCTCGATATCGGCTGGGAGAGAGTCGAGATGGATCGATAAACGTTCCTGTTTGCCTTCGTCGGTGCTACTGCTGCCGAGATATCGCACTGATGCGTCGGCGGACTCCGGTTGGTTGTAGAACACGAAGTCCGAGTCCGACCGAACGTGTCCGGTCGATGTCACCAACAGTGCGGATGCATCGAGGTCGCGCTCCGGGTCGACCCACGACACGATGACATCCAGCTGTGTCGCGTCGTCCGGTAAAGAAATATTCTGGCCCTTGACGAGAATGGGTGAACTCACGCTGACACGCTCCTGTCGGCAAACGGACTTGCGTTGCTCACCCTATTCACAACGCACCGGTGTCAGTCGCCCTCGCTCGACATTCATTCGTTCGACCTACGGCTGGGCCGATTCGGTCCGAGAGATCAGCGATCCATGCACCTCGCTTGTGGTCTGACTGCCGGTCCCGCGAATGGACTCAGCTTTTCCGACCGCACGGTCTCCATTATCGTTCGCACCATGTCTCTGGCCTCGAACAGACTTCGTCCACGTCTACTCGTCGGTGCAGTGGTTACGCTTGCCGCTCTCACGTCTGCACCTGCTCACGCCGGAACACCTGAGCCGGGCCCGCCGCCCATGACCTGTGCGGGCTGGTCGGTCGATACCGTGACGAGCGGACTCGACGAACCGGAGAATCTCGAACACGACGGAGCCGGCGGGTTCTACATATCCGGAGCCTCCAGCATCGTGCACGTGGATGCAGGCGGCCACGTCGATCCTGTACTCGACAACCTCGCGGCTCCGCGAGGGATGCAGTTGCACAACGGCATCCTCTACTTTGTTGCCGGTCCAGGGCTTTCGCAATTCGACACCCGTACCGGCAAGGTCAGCGCGGTGACCGACATGGCGGCTCACGGACTTCTCCGGCTGCCGAACGGAGACTTCCTCACCACCGACGTGGGCACGGACATCGGCTCGCCTT
Organism: Rhodococcus sp. IEGM 1354; assembly: GCF_030056855.1. Taxonomy (NCBI): domain Bacteria; kingdom Bacillati; phylum Actinomycetota; class Actinomycetes; order Mycobacteriales; family Nocardiaceae; genus Rhodococcus; species Rhodococcus sp. IEGM 1354. The sequence continues at coordinate 110,477 of NZ_JASHKT010000004.1, read as the reverse complement.
CCCGAGGTCTGACCCGGTACGACCCGACCGCCGACGACGTCGAACAGAACTGGTCGCCCGTTCCTCGATCAGAAGGGTTGGCGCTCAGCCCGGACCACAGCCGGGTGTACACCGACGATCTGTTCACGGGCCAGGTCATCGAAGTTCCCCTCGAGGCACCGGACGACTGGTCGGTGGTGGCCACAGTGCCGGGATTCTTTCCCGGTCTCGACGACCTGACCATGTCCGACGCCGGCACGCTGTATGCCGCCGCGCACGTAGAAGGTTCCGTGCACAGCATCGACCCCAGAAAAGGGACAACATGCGTTATCGCAGCAGGCATTTCGCCAGGATGGACGGGACCGAGTTCGGTCCGCATCGGACCGTCAGCCAACGGATGGGCACTATATGCAACCGTGTTCGACGGCACACTTCGACGCCTCACTCCCCCGCCCGGCGTGAATCTGGCACCGGTGAGATCCTGACCCGGTAATCCTGCACAACCTCGATACCAATGCAATTCGGGTTATAGGCTCGGCCTGGGCAACGCCTCAGCCGCCGGACACCACACGCGCTGCAAAACTGCTGCCCACACTTCTCGCCGCGAAAGCCACGTGTCCGTCTCGCTTATCCGTCGTTGCCGAAGAACCACCAGGTGAGGACAATCGCTATCACCGCTGCAACGGCAAACATGAAGGCGTTGAGCCAATGCGGGTTGCCAGTGGTTATTTCTGCCAGAGCCATGAATGTTCGTCCATCCATACGTCCGTCCTGTTGGACAAAACCGAATTCGACAGTTGAGCCTATACACAATGCAGCGAGATTTGTCCTCCTCGCTCGATCTCTATCCGTTCGGTCCACTGCTAGCCATAGTCCTCACTGGAATCGAGTGGCCTTCGCTAATCCGCTTTCTGCGCAGGAGCCTCCGCACCCGAACGAAGACCACTACTCGGTGAAGTCACAGCTCTTTCCTCGAGAAGTGTTGTACGAGAGCTTTTTTCGTGTTGACGAAGAACTCAGCGGAAGGCGCGAGCAGGTGTGGAACGATGACCACCGAGGCACTGCACATGACTACCGACTACATCCGCACGAAAGGCCCCCGACTTCGAGGACACCTATCACCGTGTGCGTGCTCGGCAACGTGTCGCCAAGGACGACGAACTCGTCGCCGCGCGGCCGCCATCTCGAAGCCCCACCCGTCGACTTCACCGGGCAGTTCAGTATGTGACGGCTGACCACAACGGACCTCGACTCTCGTCCACCAGATATCTGATCGACACGCAGTACAGTCCCGGCTCATGAACTATCGGCAGTGGGAGCGAGCAAGCGAATGGCCGCTTGCCGGATCGGCTCTGACTTTCCTCGCGATCTACAGCTGGACCGTATTGAGTCAGCCAACCGGCACGGTGGCACAGGTCGCCGAGTACGCGATCATCGCTATCTGGGCACTGTTCGGGATCGACTACATCGTGCGACTGACCCTTGCGGAGCATCGCACACGCTGGTTTGTGCGGCATCTGCACGAACTCGCTATCGTCGCGCTGCCGGTGCTGCGGCCCCTACGACTGCTCCGTCTTCTTACCTTGGTCAGCCTGCTGCAACGCTCGATCGGCGGCGCGCTGCGGGGGCGGGTAGTCACGTATGCCGTCGCCGGAACTCTGCTGTTGGTTTTCGTCGCGTCACTCGCGATGCTCGACGCCGAACGCGCCGAACCAGCCGCGACTATCAAGACGTTTCCCGATGCCCTGTGGTGGGCAATCGCAACTGTCACGACAGTCGGCTACGGCGACTTCTCGCCATCCACAGCGACAGGCCGTTTCATCGCCGTCGGGCTCATGGTTGCAGGCATTGCATTGCTCGGAGTCGTCACAGCCACCCTGGCGTCATGGCTCGTCCAATAAGTCGCCGAGCAGGACGAAGCGAACCAGGCCGCTACGCAACAGCAGGTGGCCGAGTTGACCTCGCAAATCGCTGCGTTGCGAGTCGAACTCGCGTCGCGATCCGAGGGGCTCGGCACGGCCGCGTCCACGACACCCAACAGTGCAGGGCAAATCGACACGCACTGATCGAAGCTGATCTACCTTCGGTGCCCCAACTGAATTGGACGACAAATATTCATACGGCGTTGAACGGCAGTGCTCGCGTTCTGAGCGTCAGCACTCACCGCCGGTGAGTTCGGCCGACTCGCCGAACAATTGCGTGGGTCTACTTTTCGGCCAGACCTGTTGCCGTCGCCAAGTATTCGCGTGAGTCCCGAAACGTCTGCGCTACACCGCGTCCAGCGATCGCGTGGTACCTACTGATTTGGTCGTCATCGAGAGCATCGAGAACAGTGGTGGAATCTGCATGCATCCAACCACCGTCTTGGACCAGTTCGTGGGCGCGTTTGCCATGCAGGGCAGAGATTCCCTCGACTCTGATCCCCTTTGGATCGGTCGACGCCGCCAGGTAATAGGCCTTCTTGCCGGGGTAGCCGGCTTTGACCTTCTCGCGCAACCGGAAGACGGCGTCGGCTGCATCGTCGATAGCCGACAACTGTTCGTCGGACCCGGATTCGGCTGCCGATATTCGGGCGATCTCCGCATCCAGCGCAGCAAGCAGAGTGGCGAGGTACTCGAGATCGGTCATAGGCCCATGATGCCCTAGTGCAGCGTGCTCTCGAACCAGCACCTGACGGGAAGGAAATCGACGATCGTTCCGCATCCGAGTCGGCGACGCGACGTACTGACACGCCGACCGTCTACAACTCCGTGATCGCGTCGAGGTTCGGCCCTGGGGTTCGGGGGTCTACAAGGCCATGTCGAAAAGTCGCTTACCCGACGATACGGTCATGAGCCGTCGACGACGCGGATCTGTCCGAACGGTTCGTTGCACCACCTGCAGCTCGCATCGACATATTCGTGGCCGTCTTCACGTTCGCACTCATCCACCGCGCATCCGCTGCCGCATGACAGCATCTGTCCACATCTGCACCGCTCACCATCGCACCCCGGGTGGTGAAGCGTTCGCGGCGGGGCACCGCAGTCGTGACATTTGCTCCTGCCGTTCGGTATTCGACTGGGCCGCCACGTGCAACCCACTGAATCGAGCATTTCCAGATCGCACGCCATACAGATCGCCATGCCGTGCAGAGTCGCACAGGGCACCGACAACAAAGGATTCTCGCGCTCGAAATCCTCGTAGCCTCGGCAAGCCTTCACCCATCGAGGTCCAGGGGGCAATTCGCGGCACGCTCGACTACGAAAAACACCGCAATGAACCACCGGCAACAACCAAACACCGTCCACCGCCCCATACGGTCTGTCGTGCTGTCGAGTCCAGAGCGATCCAACGACGACGAACGCAGCACCCTCCCCTACTGTCGGCGATCGAGCAGATAAGTAACGGCAACTCCTGCGACCAGTCCCCAGAACGGCGCGCCGAGTCCTCCCACGTCGGTACCGGAGATGGTGACCAGCAAGGTGATCAGGGGCGCGAGCATCGGCCGACCGGTCGAGTCGGAGAATGCGGCAGTGAACGCACCGCGCAGAGCATCGAGCATGGCCAATCCTGCGAGAGCGGCGATGAATGTGGCGGGTACCACGGCAAGACCGCGCACCAACAGCGGCGCGAGTACACCCACCACTATGGCCAATGCGCCGCACGTCATTGCGGCGGTGTACTGCCGCGACCGTTCACCCACAGCAACGAGTAGGGCATTGGCCGGGCCGGCAAGACATGTCGACACAGCACCGAGCGGCGCGAGCAGGAGTGACCAGACGCCACAGGCGACGGTGACGACGGTCATCGGCGGCCGGTGACCCGCAGCGTTCAGTACTGCAGCACCCTGGCCGTTCTGTACCGCGACCACGGTGATGGCGAGCGGTATCACCAACTGGGCCATAGCCGCCCCGCTGAACGACGGCGCAACGAGTTCGGGTAAGCCGATCAGGGGTAGCTCGGCAGCAGGCCCGCTAGATCGGGTGAATCCGCCGGTTACCGTGAGAGCAGCGAGACCGGCAACCAAAGCTGCGAGGACCGAGGGCACCCGTTTCGACCACGTATCGGAACGGGTCAGAGCCAACCACGCCACAACCATGGCACCGGCGACGAGTACGTCCGCCGAAACAGACTGCACCAGTCCGGTTCCGAACGACAGGAACGCGCCGGCGACCATCGCCATCACGACGCTGTGCGGCAGGAATGCCATCAGTTTCGTGACCACCCCGGTGGCTCCGAGAACGATGACGAGGACTCCGGTGGCGAGGTAGGCCCCCACGACTTCCGGCCAGGTCAGCGACGCCAACGATTGACCGACCAGAACAGTGCCCGGAATGGTCCAGAAAAAGCTCAGCGGCATCTGGTAAGCCCAGCTTGCCACCACGGTGAGGATGCCGTTGAGCACGAACACCCCGAACACCCACGACGCAGTCTGCGTGGCCGTGAGTGAACCGGCTGCTGCGGCACCCATGATGACCGCAACGGGGCCGGTCGCGCTGAACAGCACACCGGTTGCCCCCGCGCCGACGTACTGCCCGCCGAAGTCCGCGCGCAGGGCACGCAGACTCGGCGGGCGACGTTCCGGCAGCTCGCTGGAGGTGAGACGCTCGAAAGTATTGGTCATTCAACCACTTTCACCGGCTCGCTGGGTACTGGATCGGATCGGCGGAGGGCTCGCACGGCGGGAACAGCGGTGGTGACGAGAGCGCCGAGCAGCGCCACGACTGCAAAGATATAGAACGCGGTGGACGACGCAATGCCGGCTCCGAGCAGAATTCCGCCGAGCAACGGCCCGAGGATGCCGCCGAGCCGGCCGAATCCGGCGCACCACGCAACACCTGCTGCACGGGCGGTGGTGGGGTAATAGTTCGAGACGAATCCGTAGATCAACACCTGAGTACCGATGGCACCGATGCCGGCACCGGCCACGGCGACGAGCAGGACGCCGAGGGGGAAGTTCAGGGTCAGCAGAACCAACGACAGTGCAGCAAGGCAGAAGGTGACCGCGATGACGCGTTGGGGTCCCTTGCGGTCGGCGACACGGGATGCGATCAGCCCGCCGATGATGGCACCGCCGTTGAGTACCAACAAGAACGACAGTGATCCCTTGGCGTTGTAACCCGCCTCGGACATGATCTGTGGCAGCCAGGTATTGAGGCCGTAGGTCAGCAGTAGGCCGGAGAAGCTCATCAGTCCGAGGAGGGCTGTCGGGCGCAGCAGTGGCTTGCGTGCCAGTGCAGCGAACCCGACGCGATCCCCAGCGACTGTCGGCTCGGCCTCGGGCATCGGAATGCCGGTTCGAGCACAGATCTCCTGTGCATCGACGATGCGTCCGTGGGCCACCAACCACCGCGGCGACTCCGGCATCCGAAGCAGGGCCAGCGGTAGCAGTACGAACAGTGGGAGTGCGCCGATCCAGAACAGTCCGCGCCAGCCGATCGAATCCTGGAGGGCGATCGCGGCCAACGACGCGAGCACGCCACCGGCCGGAATGCCGCTGTAAACGAAGGCGTTGAACAGGTTTCGACGTCCCGGAGGTGCGAACTCGGCAATCATGGCGCCGACAGTGGCGACGAGTCCGCCGACACCGATGCCGGTCAGGAACCGAAGTATGCCGAACATGGTGATGTTCTGTGCGAGTGCGGTCGCCCCCATCCCGAGTGAGAACCAGACGATGCACGTCAACATCGTTCTGCGACGGCCGATCCGATCTCCGAAGGCTCCGGCTGTCAACGCGCCGACCATGACTCCGATCAGAGCGTAGGAACCAAGCGCGCCCGCAGTCGCTGGATCCAGCGTGCCCAGCTGGGCAGAATCGGCAAGCAGCGTGGGTAGGACGGTGCCGTAGACGACGAGGTCGTAGCCATCGAAAACGATTGCTGCCGTAGACAGTGCCACGATCCACAACACGCTGTGGCGGTGCCGGTCGCTGGCCCAGGTGGTGCTGGATGGTGTTCCGGTTTTCATGGAGTCCGGTGCATTCATCGGGTGTCCTTTTCGTCAGGGAGTACCGCTTCGAGGCTCAATCGGCGCTGATGGCCGAACAGATTGGATCAGTGTCGCAAGCTGTGCGTTGGGTCACACCAGGGCTTTGCCTAGCGCTAACCTCGGCATGATGGAAGCTGTTGTCTTCCAGTCACGTAGCCGAGGTCTCGTCGGTCGACCGGGTGGCAGCCAGTTCGGCTCTCGAACGGATGCCCATCTTGGCGTACACCCTGGTCAGGTGAAACTGAACTGTCTTGACCGACAGGAACAATTCGGCCGCGACCTCGCGATTTGTCAATCCTGTGGCGACCAGGCTCGACACGGCGTCCTCCTGCGGGGTCAGTGCATCGTGAGCCCTGTCCTTCAGAACGGCGTGCACGCCACCGGCTTTGAGTTCACGGTCGCACCGTCGAACATATGTCGTGGCCCCCAGTGCCGAATAGCCCTCACGCGCCGCACTGACGACGGCATCGGCCTCGCGTCGCTTCCCGGCTCTGCGAAGGGTCTGTCCATAGGCGTAGTTGACTCGGGCTCGGTCGTACATCAGTGGCAATGGTGTCAACGAAGCGAGTGCGTCCTCGAATGATGCTCGGGCAGAATCGAGATCACCCATCGCGCCGTGCAGCCGACCGCGAGCGCAGGCAAGGCGTGCATGTGCGGAGCGATGCCCACGATCGCGCACTCTGGCCTCGTGCGGACTGAGAAACTTGTCGGCTTCGTCGAGTCGGCCCTCGACTATCAGCGCATTGGCGTACACATCGGGCCAGGCCCAGAATCCGGGTTCGGATACGTCTGCTTGGGCCCACTGCTCGGTCAACGGGGCAAGGGCGCGGAGGACACCGGCGTAGTCAGCTCGAGCCTCCGCGATGGCCGCACGACCGAGAGCCGTTGGCACGCGCATGATCTCGTAGTCGCGTGCGCCGGACTCGCCGCGGTGCGCGCTGGCCGCCGCGGCCCCCCAGTCTCCGCGGAGCGCGTGGATCTGCGTCGCGGTCCATTGGAGCAGAGGAACGATCAATGCGGCACCGGAACTTTCGGCCAGGTCGGAACCAGCTCCGACCAACCGCAGCGCCGCATCCCACTCACCGGTGACGAAATAGGTGCGCGCCAGCCAACCGTGAGCCCACAGCGAGATTCGCGTCGAACCGCCGAGAAAGTCGGTCGGTGCTGCGGCTTCGAGTTCCGAGCGTGCGAGATCGATGTGGTCCGTTGCGAAGTGGAGCCAACCGGCGCCCATCTGCACACGTTGTCCGACGGCTCCGGTACTGGCGTGGCCCCACAGGTCGCGGTAGCTGCTCAGTGCTTCTGCGACGCGGCCCGTCCCGGCCAGGCCGAGGCCCCGAATGGACTGCGCTTCCACTGCGGTTGCATGGTCGGCTCCGACGAGTTCGACTGCGCGATCGGCCCATAGCACGAGGTTGGCACCGTCGCAGCGCGCCAGATTGTGCAGTACCAGCCGATGGCAGATCACGGCAGCGACCTCGGGGTCGTGCCGCGTCCGTACCAGCTGCCACGCCCGAGTCAGTCGGGCTTCGGCCTCGTTGGGCCGGCCACGCAAGATGGCCAGATAACCGAGCACGGCATTGCGAGTCGGGGTCTCACGAAAACTCTCGATCTCGGCGATGTAGTCCGACGCCGTGCGCATGTCCCCAGCGCCGATAAGAGCGTCGACGGCGCGAACGAGCCGGTCTTCGCGCGCATGCGGTTCCTTGGTCGATCGACTCGACAGAAGGTACAGCCTTGCCGCCGTGGCCCATTCGCCGATTCCTGCACGTGACGCAGCGAGTGCGTCCAAGCGGTCCGAGACCAGAGGATCGGGCAGTGGCGACGCATGAACCAGGTGTGCCAGCTGGTCGGCCGGGTCGGCCTCCGCTGCGGCAGCTGCTCGATGCACCTGCGCGCGCTCCACTCTGCTCATCGTCGCGAGTACCGCGGCGCGGACTGTTGGATCGGGAACCTCGAGGATGGTCCCCGCGGAGCTACGTCGGACGGTCACCAAAGCGAATTGTTCTGCAAGATCGACGGCAGGCCAGGGGTCGTCGATGCCGGCAACCTCGCACACCGTGGTCAACGGTCTGCTGTCTTCGAGAACGGTGACGGCCGAGACCAGGCGACGAGCCTCCTCCGTGCAAAGAGCGAGAGTGGTCCGAACATCCGCCTCGACGAAGGCGGGCGCAGGCAGGTCGGGGCGAACACCCTTCCAAGTCTCGCGCGGCACCTCGTCCAGCATCGCCAAGGCATATCGAGGTCGTCCACCGGTGTGACGCGTGAGGTGAGCAGCCGAGGACGGTGACAGGATGATCCCCTGCAGAGCGGCGAGCTCGGCAACGGCAGACACCGTCAGCGCCGACATCGCCAGCGACAGGTCGGCAACACGGTCGAGAACCCGGTGAGCCTCGATAATGCCGTTGGGCAGGGTTTTTCGAGCACATACGACCGCGAGTTTCGCGGATCGATGGTGCCGAACGGCGGAGGCGAATGCACGGAGCGAATCCACGTCACAGTCGTGCGCGTCGTCGATCAACAGGATCGTCGTGATGTCCGTCGACAACGCTTCGGCGATGCGGTGTCCCCACTCGACCGGATTCGCCCCATCGGTTCGGACTCCCGGGAAGAGTTGCGTGACGAGTCCGTACGGCACGTGCGTTTCCCACGGCACCGCACCTGCGCGGCGCACCACCGTGCACTGCCCGTCGCTACCGACCGTCCGTTCGGCTTCACGCAGAATCGACGATGCGCCGATGCCTGCCGGGCCGGTCAGCACCACGAAAGCCGACGTCGTCGCCGAGGCTTCAACCGCCCGAACAAGGACGTCCAGCAGTTCACCACGGCCGATCAACGGTGAAGGAGACATGACCTCACCGTATCCGCGGCGCATGAGTGCGTACGGCGATCCCACCGACACGGTCATGGGTCAGCCCAGGTCGCCGCCGGCCACCGGGAGCACGGTGCCGGTGATGTACGACGCCTCGTCGGAGGCGAGGAAGCAGATCGCTGCAGCTTGCTCGTCGAGTGTTCCGTAGCGTTTGAGCAACGAGGAGTCCACGGTCTGGTCGACGATGGCCTGGTACCAGTCCTTTTCCTGCCCCGTCGAGGGTGCGGGCCCACGAGCAACGCGTCGCGGCGGGGCGTCGGTACCACCGGGTGCCGTGGCAACCACTCGAACTCCGTGGGGTGCTGCCTCGAGGGCCAGAGTCGTGGTGATGGCATTGACGCCGCCCTTCGCGGCTGCATAGGGGACCCGGTGGATGCCGCGGGTGGCGACCGAGGAGACGTTGACGATGGTGCCGCCGCCGCGTTCGATCATGTGCGGGATCACGGCGCGGCAGGACCACAGCGTCGGGAACAGCGACCGGGAAATTTCCTTCTCGATCTGTTCGGGCGGGTACTCGGCGAACGGTTTGGCCCAGATGGTGCCGCCGACGACGTGAATGGACACGTCGACGCGGCCGTGCGCGGTGAGTGCGGCGTCCACCACCGACGAAGCGCCTTCCCAGGTTTCGAGGTCGGCCATCACTGGAGTGGCCTCGACACCGTCTCGTCGAAATTCCTCGGCGAGAGACTCGACCAACTCGGACCGGTCGGCCAGTATCAGTGATCCGCCTTCCGCACCGATCCGTCGGGCCACGCATTCACCGATGCCCTGGGCCGCGCCGGTGACCAGCACTATCTTGCCTGCGAACCGACCCGGGCTGACGAACTTGGGTCTCTTGTTCGTTCGGGATTCGTGCATGGCGCGTTTCATCGTCGCCTTCGACCGGTCGGCGTGATCGGCGATCAGTGTGCGTGCGCGCTCACGGTCCCCGGCTTCGAAGGCGTCCACTATGTCGAGGTGATCCTGGGCGCAGAGCGGATCGCACCACGTCGCGTTGCGCAACACGTCCTCCATCGCGGCCTTGACGCCGAGAGCCCGATAGGCCTGCAGCAGATGCTCGTTGCCTGTTTGGCTGAAGAGGTAGTCGTGAAATGCGGCGTTGGTCTCGGTGTACGCGGCCGCATCGACGAACCGATCGCCGTCGACATAGCGAGTCGTGGTCTCGGCCAAGAGCCGGTACCCGGAGATCTTCTGCGAGGACAGTCGGCCGATCACGAGTTCGAGGGCACCGAGTTCGAGGGCGCGCCTGGCCTCGAACACTGCGTCCGACTCGTGTACCGATGGATGCTCCTCGCCGATTTCGTACCCCGAACTCGAAGCCGGAGCAGGTTCGGGACTGCGTGCGACGAGGGGCGGGATATCTCGCGAAGTCCAGATGCGTTGCGCTGCAACAGAGTGTGCGTCCGGTGCAAGGACCAGATCGGAGCTCTCGTCCAACCCGACTTGACTGGCCGTCGACCCGGCCACGGCGACTCGCTGACCCGCGATCGCGCGCAGGGTCTCCGCTTCCTCGGTTGCCGAAATGCCGCCGCCGTGCGAGCGCAGAGGCTCGGCTACGCGACCTCCGAACACAGCTCGACCGAAGATGCTCCTACCGTCCGGGCCGAACTCGACGTCCCGTTCGATGTCACGCTCTGCCGTCTGGTTCGTGGATGCGATGTCAGCTTCGATCGTCGTCTCGGCCGCGTCGTCGACCGTGGTCCGCTCGTCATCCACCACAGCTACAGGCGTCGAAACAGTTTCGAGGTCGATATCCTCCTTCGCAGCAGCCGACGAGGGTGCGAACTTCTCGTAGTAGAAGCCGGTGGGTTCGATGCCTATCTCGGCGAAATGCGTTCGGACGGCCTCGACCATGGGCGGCGGTCCGCACAGGTACACCGCCACGTCCCCGCCGTTGAGGTGCGCGTCGGTCATCAGTGCAGTGACGTACCCCTTGTTGACGGCGGTGGTCGCGGGGTCCGATACGCAGTGATCCCACGTGAACGAGCTGAGGGTTCCAGCTAATTTCTCGAGTTCGTCCAGCTGGACGACATCGTCGTCGGTACTTGCCCCGTATACGAGATGCACTGGACGAGTGCTCGATTCGGACGCCATGGTGCGCAAGATCGACAGGATGGGCGCCAATCCGGTGCCGCCGGCCAACAGCAGCGCAGGTCGCTGAGCCTCGCGCAGAAAGAAACTGCCGTGTGGGCCGGTGAAGGAGATCTTGTCGCCCACGGCCGCGGTGTCGCTCAGGTAGGTCGACATCAGGCCGCCCGGGGTGAGCTTGACCAGGAATTCCAGTTCGTCCGAGCCGGAGAGGCAGCTGAAGGAGTAGGACCGCGTTTCCTCGGAGCCGGGGACGGTGATGTTGACATATTGGCCGGGGAGGAAGGCGAGCGTGCCACCTGCAGGTGCCTCGACAGCGAGCCTGACCGTCGTGGGAGAAAGTTTCTCCACGGCGGCCACGACCGTCTCATGCGTCGCCGCTTGGGTTTTCGCTACAGCAGAGGTACTGGCGATCTGCAACACCAGATCCGAGGTGGGCTTCATGCTGCAAGGCAGACAGTAGCCCTCGTCCGATTCCGACTGCGAGAGCGCGTCGTCGAGGTAGGTACCGCCGTCGTACTCACCCGATTCGCACAGCGCCTTGCACGTTCCACATGCACCGTCCCTGCAGTCGAGGGGAATGTTGATCCGCGACCGGTAGGCGGCGTCGGCGACGGTCTGGTCGTCCTCGCAGGTGATGAAGCGGGTGACGCCGTCCTCGAAGGACAGTGCGACGGAATGGCTCACGATGGAACTCCTCGGGATTACGGCAGGTCGGTCAGAAGTGATAGATGTCGACGACGTGGTGGATGTAATCGTTCTTGAGCACCACGGTCTTTCGCCTGATGAGCGGCGAGTCGCCGGAGAAGTCGATCGTGTAGAACGAGGTTCCGTAATATGGATCGATAGTTTTGTAGCGGAAATACATGGTGTGCCAATTGAATCGGACGTCGACGATATCTCCGCGACGCTCGATGACCTCGACGTTGCTGATGTTGTGACTGGTTCGCGGCTCGGGTATGGACGTCGCACTCGAACGTTCGGTCCTGATACGGAACACCCGATCTTCCAGCCCGCCCTTGTTCTCGTAATAGATCAACGAGATGTCGGTTTGCGGGTTTTCCGTGAGCAAGTCGTTGTCGTCCCAGCAGGGCATCCAGTACTCGACGTCGTCCGCGTAGCACGTGAGCCATTTCTCGAACTCACGATCGTCGAGGTACCGCGCTTCGCGGTAGAGGAACTGCTCGATGGATGACTGGGTGATCAGGCGCGGCGGGGCGGTCTGCTGGCTAACGGTGTTGTCGACGGTGGCAGTCATGTCAGACCTCCTGTGCTGCGGCGGGTGCGGAGTCGGCTGCGCGCTGCTTGTCGAGGGCAGCGAGCAGTGTCTTGCGCCAGTAGCCGTGTTGGACGGGAAACAGGCCCTCGTCTTCGTTCTTGACACCCGCCGAAATGACACCGGGCATATCGAGCGCCTCGGCCACCGGATCCGGTCCGGTGAGCCAGTGCTCCGCGCCGCGGCTCATGTCGTTCCACGGCGCATTGGTCGCCTGGAACGTCAGCTGGCACGAGCGGAACTCTTCCAGGTCGTCGGGTGTCGCCATGCCGGAGGCGTTGAAGAAGTCCTCGTACTGCCGGATCCGATGTGCGCGAGCCTCTTTGCTCTCGCCCTTGGGCGCGATGCAGTAGATGGTGACCTCGGTCTTGTTCGGCGCGATCGGCCGGAAGTGCCGGATCTGTGTGCTGAACTGATCCATCAGGTAGACGTTCGGGTACAGGCACAGGTTGCGTGAGCCCTTCACCATGAATTCACCCTTGGCGTCGCCGAACTTCTCCTTCAGCGCGTCCATCTGGTCCCAGAGCGGGCGGTCCTGGGGGTTGGCCGCCCAGGTCCACAGGCAGAGATGGCCGTTGGGGTAGGACCAGTAGCCGCCGCCGGACCTGCCCCAGCCGCCGGCGTCGAGCGCCTTGGTCGTGTTCTTGGATTCGCCGTTGTTGCGGCGCGAGGTGGTCGCGGCGTAGTTCCAGTGCACAGCGCTGACGTGATATCCGTCGGCCCCGTTCTCGGCCTGCACCTTCCAGTTTCCGTCGAAGGTGTACGACGAGGATCCTCGCAGAACTTCCAGGCCCTCGGGAGACTGGTCGACGAGCATGTCGATGACCTTCGTCGTGTCACCGAGATGCTCGGCGAGGGTCGAGACGTCGTCGTTCAGACTCGCGAAGAGGAACCCGCGATAGCTCTCGAAGCGGGGAACCTTGGTGAGGTTGTGCGATCCGTCGACGTCGAACGTGTCCGGATAGCCGGCACCGTCGGGATCCTTGACCTTGAGCAGCGTGCCGTCGTTTCGAAACGTCCAGCCGTGGAAGGGGCAGGTGAGCGTGGTGCGGTTGTCGGTCTTGCGGCGGCACAGCATCGCACCGCGGTGCGCGCAGGCATTGATGAGGCAGTGCAGCTCGCCGTCCTTGTCCCGGGTGATGACAACGGGCTGTCGACCCATGTGCACCGTGAAGTAGTCCCCGTTGTTCGGGAGCTGACTTTCATGGGCGAGGTATATCCAGTTGCCTTCGAAGATGTGCTTCATCTCGAGCTCGAAGACCTCCTCGTCGGTGAAGATGCTCCGATTGGCGCGGTAGATGCCGGCCGCGACGTCGTCGATCACCGCTTTGTCGATCGTGTTCTGCACGTGGTCCAGCAGTTCGGTCATATCGGTTCCTCCAGGCAGGTCGACTTCGATAACAGCGACAGTGTCAGGAAGTGGTCACGGTCACACCAGGGCTTTGCCTAGGCTCGACCTGGGCATAGATTCATGCCTGCGACTTATCAATTGCCTGGCAATAGGTCTTTGTCATCGATGGATTCGGCACCTAGTGTGGTCGTCATCACCTTCGATGCGCGGAAAGGATCGGCAATGGAACTGCGACATTTGCACCAGTTCGTGGCCGTCGCCGAGACGTGCCACTTCGGGCAGGCGGCCAAGCGCCTTCATCTTGCGCAGCCGGCGCTGTCGCAGTCGGTGCGGCAGCTGGAGGCCGAACTGGGAGTCACCCTGCTCACCCGAACCACGCGGCAGGTCAGCCTCACGCCGGCCGGCGAATTCTTCTATCGGGAGACCGTCCGCAATCTCGAGAATCTCGAACGCAGCACCCGTGGTGTTCGACGCATCGCCGACGGTCGCTACGGGCTGGTACGCATCGGCTTCACCGGCACGGCGGCCTTCGATCAGCTTCCGCCGATCGCACGCGCGATCAAGCAGAGACTGCCCGGAATTGCCTTGGAGATCCACGGGGACTTACTCACCCCTGCGCAGGTGGAGGGATTGCGTTCCGAACAGCTCGACGTGGCTGTGTTGCGGCCGCCCGTGGCCGGCGACGATCTGGTTGTTCGCACCATCACCACCGAGTCGCTGTTGCTGGCCGTGCCGGTCGATCATCGTTACGCAACCGAACCGGCGTTGGACATGAACGATCTCATGTACGAGGACTTCGTGATGTATGCGGACACGCATTCCGTGATGAACGATGCGGTGATGCGCAGTTGTCGCGCAGCGGGCTTCAGTCCTCGTCGCGAGCACGAGGCACCGGACACTTCGGTGCTGCTGGCGCTCGTTGCGGCCGGCCTGGGCGTGGCGCTGGTGCCCGAATCGGTTCGTGCCCTGCAGTTGACCGGTGTCGTCTTTCGTGAAATTTCCGGTGCCAGCACGATCGACCTTGCGTTGGCGTGGCACCGCGACCGGCCGTCTGCCCTGGTCGATGCTCTCGTGGCGGCGCTCGAGGACGCCGGTGTGCTGCCGCGGCTCGAGGCACCGTCTTCATTCTCCGATCCGAAAGCAGTTCTATGAAAATCGTGTCGGTCGAGGCGATTCCGTACTCGATTCCGTATCTCAAGCCGTTGAAATTCGCGAGCGGCGAAGTCGATGCAGCCGAGCATGTGCTCGTGCGAGTGCACACCGACGACGGGGTCGTCGGTGTCGCCGACGCTCCGCCGCGTCCGTTCACCTACGGGGAGACGCAGCGTGGGGTGGTCGCGGCGATCGAGACGCTGTTCGCGCCGGCCGTCATCGGCCTTCCACTCACGTCCCGTGAGATTGCCAATGCGAAACTTGCTCGTACAGTTGGCAATCCGGTCGCCAAGTCCGCGGTGGACATGGCGATCTGGGATGCCCTCGGGCAGAGTCTGGACTTACCTGTCACCGAACTTCTCGGCGGCTACACCGACCGTATGCGGGTGAGCCACATGCTCGGATTCGATTCGCCCGCGGCAATGGTCGACGAAGCGACCAGAATGCGCGAGACGTACGGGATTGAGGTATTCAAGGTCAAGGTCGGGCGACGACCCGTCGATCTGGATACCGCCGTCGTCCGTGCTCTCAGAGAAGGACTCGGCGACACCGTCGAACTTTACGTCGACGGCAATCGTGGATGGACCGCCGCCGAATCCGCGCGTGCCATGAAAGAGATGTCCGATCTGGGGCTCACTCTCGCCGAGGAACTGTGCCCGGCCGACGACGTGCTCGGTCGACGATGGCTGGTACAGCAACTCGATGTCCCTTTCGTCGCCGACGAATCTGCGACCACCCCCGCGGAGGTAACTCGCGAAATCCTCGGTGGGTCCGCAACGGCGGTGAGCATCAAGACCGCACGCACCGGCTTCACCCGCTCGCTCCGCACTCACCATCTGTGCGAGGGACTCGGAGTCGATGTGGTGATGGGAAACCAGATCGACGGCCAGCTCGGCACGGCCTGCACCGTCGCCTTCGGTGCTGCCTTCGACCTCACCTCACGCCGCGCCGGGGAACTCTCGAACTTCCTCGACATGAGCGACGACCTTCTGACCGAGAGCCTTGTCATCCGCGACGGCGAACTGCATGTGCTTCCCGGCTCCGGCCTCGGCGTCCGTATCGACCCCGACAAACTCGCGAAATACCGAACCGACCACTGATCTTCAGCCCCGAAGAACACAACTTTCACCCAAGGAGTTCTCCATGAGCATCGACCACGCCCACTCGACAGACTCGGCTACCGAAGTGGCCACCGCCGCCGCGTCGGGTGCGAACGCCACCGAGCGTTTCACTTCCGACAAGCAGGCAGCCGCGAACACCCCGCCCGAGCGCGTCAGTCTGCTTGCCCGTCAGGTCATTTCGGCAGTCCACGACACCATCCGTGAGCACAAGGTCACCTACGACGAATACAACGCACTCAAAGCCTGGCTGATCAACGTCGGTCAGACCGGCGAGTGGCCGCTGTTTCTCGACGTCTGGGTAGAGCACGTCGTCGAAGAGGTTGCCGGCGAAACCCGCGAAGGCAGCAAGGGCACCATCGAGGGCCCGTACTACGTCCCGAATGCACCCGAGCTCGGATCTGCAGCAATTCTGCCCACCCGCGACGGAGAACAAGGCACTCCGCTGCTGTTCCAGGGTCAGGTCACCGGCATCGACGGCACCCCGTTGCCGCACGCGGTCATCGAGATCTGGCATGCCGATTCGGACGGTTTCTATTCGCAGTTCGCCCCCGGCATTCCCGAGTGGAACCTGCGCGGCACGGTCACCGCGGACGATCTGGGCCAGTTCTGGATTCACACGATGAAGCCCGCGCCGTACCAGATCCCGACCGACGGGGCATGCGGCAATCTCATCTCAGCCGCCGGCTGGCACCCGTGGCGCCCGGCGCACCTGCACCTCAAGGTCGCGGCCGATGGCTACCAGCAGGTCACCACTCAGCTCTACTTCCCCGGTGACGCGCACAACGACGACGACGTCGCGAACGCCGTCAAGCCGGAGCTGATTCTGGACCCGAAGGACGTCGACGGTGGCCAAGAAGTGACGTACGACTTCGTCCTCGACAAGGCTTGAAGGGCATGCTCTTTGCAGTGAAAATGGACGTCGCGCTGCCGCAGGATCTCGACGCGGACGTACGGGCCGACACTCTCGCCCGAGAGAAGGCGTACTCGCAGCAGCTGCAGCGCGACGGTGAATGGGTGAGCATCTGGCGCATCGTCGGCCAGTACTCCAACTTGAGCATCTTTGACGTGCGCGACAACGAGCGACTCCACGAGATCCTGTGGAATCTACCGCTGTTTCCGTACATGAACATCGAGGTGTCCCCACTCGCCCAGCACCCGTCGGACATATCCGCTGTGTGAGAAACGATGTCGCGAGACGAACTCGAAGTTGTGGACGGTATTCAGACGGTATCCGTCCACAACTTCGAGTTCAGCATCGCAAGTCCTCGCTCCAGCCGACCCTGTTGCAACGATTTCGACCCAGCAAGAATGGGTTGTCGACAAGCTGCACGCGGAACGCATACAAGAAAGGCGGCTCCGAATTTGTTCGGAGCCGCCTTTGCTCTGTGTCGGGCTGACAGGAATTGAACCTGCGACCCCTTGACCCCCAGCTAGATTGAGCGCATCTCTTTTGACCCACCCGGACCTACTAAACGGCCTCTGACCAGCACTTCCCGTGCATACCGGTTCATCCTGATCCACCCCTGGTTGCACCGACTAGTGGCACGCTCGAACTTCGTTTGCTCCATGCAGAGTCACCTCGGTTCGGACGGGATCATGTGAGTCCACCAGCCTGCTAAGCAAGAGATTTGTCTACTGGCAGAGCAACCCAACCTCAACACGTGCGCACACGTGTCTCGTACCGAACCTACGCCGCCGATCGACGGAGAATTACTCAGAACTTTTGTGCCAACAACTCGAACGCCTTCCGCCGTCGTGCGATGAGCTTCGCATCCGTTGCGCCAACCCATTTCGATGAGTCCCCGCACATGCCAGCCACACCGTTGCAAAGGAGTCTGCTCGGAGGTACGGCATCGAGTTTTATGTCACGGAAAAATGGACCGCAAAATCGCACCGTGCTTCCGGAATCAACCGTGCTGCGGTGCCGGATCGTTTTTCTTTACCCCCTGCCCAGTGGCGACAGTCGATGCGGTAGTCACAAAAGGCGGAAGGAACGCAGCGAGTGCCAATGCGATGATCGCACCAAGGGCTGCCAGAGCCATGGTGACCCGGAACCCCTCCTGTGCGGGAAGTTCGGTCGAACCGAGTGTGATGGTCATCTGCGCAAGGATCACGCCTGCGACAGCGCTGGCCATGGAAGTGCCGAGCGAACGCATCAAAGCATTGAGGCCGTTCGCGGCAGCGGACTCCGACGGCGGTACGGCTCCCATAATCAGGGCGGGCATCGCGCCGTACGCCATTCCTATTCCGGCGCCGATGATGCACGAGATCGCGACGAGATGCCAGACCGAACTCATCGTGACGACGCCGAAGATGTACCCGGCCGCGACGACAACCGCGGCAATCATCAGCGTCGTCTTGGGACCGCGGGTGGTCGTAATTCGCGACGACAGCGGTGCGATCAACATCATGACGATTCCCGACGGTGCCATCACCAGCCCGGTGACCAGCATCGACCGACCGAGACCGAACCCTGTCTCGGTCGGCATTTGCAAAACCTGTGGAAAGACCAATGCCATTGCGAACATGGAGAATCCGAACACGACCGAGGCGAGGTTGGTCAACAAGACCTGACGACGGGAGGACACACGCAGGTCGACGAGTGGCTGTCTGGTGCGCAGTTCCCACCACCCCCAGAAGCAAAGCGAAACCACTGCCAGCGCTATCAATCCCAGCGTTATCGAACTGCTCCAGCCCCACACAGATCCCTTGGAGATGGCGAGTAGCAACGCGACGAGCGCGAGAGCGAGGCCGACAGCTCCAACCGCGTCGAACACTCCCCCTGTTCGCAACTCGGATTCTGGAACCGTGACAACGACCAAGCCGGCCACTACGAGCCCGAGCCCCGCCGAGATCCAGAAAAGGATGTGCCAGTCGGCGTATTGCGCGATCAGAGCGGCAGCGGGCAAGCCGAGTGCACCACCTACCCCGAGTGATGCACCCATGGTGGCGGTTGCACCCGCGACTTTCTCGCGCGGGAGAACGTCGCGAATAATGCTGAGCCCCAATGGAATGACACCAGCTGCTAGGCCTTGTAGGGCGCGGCCGATAATCAGAGGGATCAGTGATTCGCTGAGAGCACCGGTAATCGATCCTGCGATCAAGAGTGCGAGGCTGATGAGAAGCATCAGACGTTTGCCGAACATGTCGCCGAGTCGGCCGACGACGGGCACCGCGACGGCACCGGCAAGCAGGGTAGCGGTGACGGCCCACGCGGTGTCAGCAGCCGACGCGTGGAGAAGGGCAGGAAGTTGCGGAATCAGCGGAATGATCAACGTCTGCATCAACGAGACGACGATTCCGGTGAGGGCAAGCACGGCGACCACCACGCTGGTATCGACTGTCCGTGTACGGCTGGCCTCGGATGTTGGTGTCGACATGCTGTGGTCCTCCATAGAGCTTGTTGCGGAAATGGGTGAAGCGTGCGCGCCGTGTCTCTGCAGGTAAGAGACCATCCGGCGGCCGACGTGACAGTGCGGGTTCGAGCCGCTAGCGCTTCGCGGCCTCCGTTCGACGTCCGGTCGACGCCGAACAGAGGGATGGTCTGCGACCTCGCTGATTCAGGTATCGAGAACCTGAATTGGTTTCACACCGAGGTGTTCAGGAACGTTGTCGAAGTGGACCGGCAGCGCACCCATCTCGACCAGCAAATCTGTCGGTCGGTGAGCTGCCGTGCCGCCAACTCCGCACAACCCTCGCCGCGTGTACCAACCGAGGGGAGAAAATCGAGCGCATCGAGTATCGACCTTTGTGGCGGCAAGGACCATGGATCGAAACCTACTGGCGGACCGACGGACTCTGCGAGTGCGGCGAGGGCCGTTCGTGGTGTCGGCACGTGCTGTCAGCTCAGAACGCGGCCTACGAATGCGTCGACGTTGTCTCGGAGCGTCGCGGTGCGGTTCTCGACGTTGAAGTCTTCCTTGAACTGTCGCCCCAGTGCGGGGGTCTTCTTTTTACGTGCATAGAGCGAGCAGGCGAGATCCGAGCAGATGTACGTCCCGACGGTGTTGCCGCGCCGCCCTGATTCCCCGGCTTTCGCTGCGGCCATCAGAGATACTCCGCCGTTGGCGTGTGTGGTGAGGCAGATGCTACACATCTGCGCCTTACGCGGACCTCCGGCCTTGAAGCGCATCGCTATACCGAGCAGCCTATCTTGTTGCGGTACAACAAGATAAGATTTTCCCAAGAGCTTGGGGTCGATCCAGCCGAGGAAATCGATATCGTCCCACGGAACTGAGTCGAGTGAGGCAGGGAGAGTGAGCCGGGTGGCGTCGCCCTTGGTCGAATTGATGAACGACGTTCTGATGTCAGGGCCGGACAAGCGTTTCATTGTTTCTGCCTCCACTGCTGTAGGAGAGTGTCGATTCCGTCGAGGATGCGTGTCCACGACTGCTGCGAGTCCGGACTACTGTGGCTGAATGCGCCGGATGCATCGAGGCTGGCGTATCCATGAAAGATGCTGCCCAACAATCTGATCGCATGGACCCGATCGGTTTCGTCGAGGTCGTATCCCCGCAGAATTGCCGTCATCATCGCCGAATGGCGTGCGCCGGCACTGTTGATCGCAGTCTCGTGATCGAGTGGGAATTGGGTTGCCGCGTACCGGCCGGGATACTCACGCGAGTAGTCGAGGTACACATTCGCCACAGCGACCAACGCGTCTTTGCCGGCCCGGCCCGCCAGCGCTTCCGAAACCCGGTCGGCGAGTTCGTCCAGCGCCAACAATGCGATGCCGACGTTCAACTCGTGCGCGCTTGTCAGATGCGAGTACAAACTGGCGACCTTGACGTCGAAGCGCCGTGCGACCTCGCTCGCAGTCACCCGATCGAAGCCGACTTCGTCGGCCAGATCCGCTCCAGCGCGAACGATGCGATCGACGTTCAATCCAGCGCGTGCCATGTCGGACTCCTTGTCGGTTGAAGAGAACCGTACAGCTACCTAATGTCTTTAGGCAAATACCTAAACTAATTCGGCGTCGGGCGGCAAGCTCACAGGAGACCTCACCGCCGCTGCACGTTTTGCATGACAACCATGTTGGGCGCTGGGCACCCTTGTCCGCACAACGTTCTGTGCGCACGTCAGCCGAACCTTTTCTGCGAAACCAGTTCGGTGAATCTCGGCGCAAATCACGGGGATCTCGAGCCAGGCCGCGCCGCATCTGTCAGATCGGTCGCTCAGCCGCCCCGAGATGACCTGGCGTTCGCTGACATCTGGTTTTGGGCCGAGGACGAACCGCACTCGAGGGTGGATCGAAGCCGCATCGGGGGCCTCACGCCCGAAAGTACAGCCACTGCCTCAGAATTTCGATGTCGAGGCGGACGGGTTGACAGGGTCTGCCCGACCGAAGAATCGAGGTCAGCCGACCGCAGGCCCGGTGAGTTGCGTTCCCGCTGCGGCTCGTTTGTGTAGTGCGGTGACGTACAGGAACAGGATGAGGACACTCGATACACACTCTGAACAATCATCCAGCTCGCTTCTGTTGCCCCAGTGGCCGCCAAGTCACCTACGGGCATTCTCGCTATGAATGGTGTCATCTTCATTGTGTCACTATGAAATTGGGGACGGAATGGGATTGGGAAAGGCGTAGGGTGCGCCCATGAGCATGACGGCAACACCCATCACCCCCGATTTGCTGCGCGGCGCTCTCGACCACGAACACACCTCCGGCGGGTTGGTGCCGCATCGGCTCCCGGCATGGGCACGTGAACGCCTTCCCGACGTGCAATTCTCGGTGGCACAGGCACATCCGTCCGGTGTTCGTCTGATGTTTCGTACGGCCGCCGCTCACATCGAACTCGCCGTACTTCCCACCAAACGGGTGTATCTCGGACTACCTGCACGGCCTGACGGCGCATACGACCTGGTGGTGGACGGGGAATTCCGCGAACGGGCCGTCGCGATCGGGGGCGACACGATCGCGATCGATGTGAGCACAGGAGCCGAAGAGTTTCGGCCCGGAAGCCCCAGCACCATAACGTTCGAACCCGGCGATATGGGCGTCGAGAAGAGCATTCAGATCTGGTTGCCGCACAACGAAAGAGTCACCCTGATCGGGCTTTCCACCGACGCTCCCGTGGAACCGGACCCCGCACCGCCGAAAACGTGGCTGCACTACGGAAGCTCGATCAGCCAAGGTTCCAACGCATCAGGACCGAGCGCGACGTTCCCGGCTCTCGCGGCCTCGACCCTCGGTCTCGATCTGGTGAACCTGGGATTCGCGGGAAGCGCCCTACTCGATCCGTTCGTCGCACGCGTCATACGCGACACAGCGGCCGATCTCATCAGCCTCGAAATCGGCATCAACCTTGTCAATACCGATGCCATGAGCCTTCGCGCCTTCATCCCTGCGGTAGAGGGTTTCCTGGACACGATCCGTGACGGACATCCGACTACTCCTCTTCTGGTCGTGTCGCCGCTCTACTGTGCAATCCACGAGTACATTCCAGGCCCAGGCGCTTTCGATCCCGTAGCGCTCGCGGCCGGCGAAGTCCGTTTCATAGCGACCGGAAAGCCTGGCGCAGGGAAGCTGACTCTGACCGTTGTCCGGAGCGCGCTGGCAGAAGTTGTCCGACGACGTTCGACAACGGACCCCAACTTGTACTACCTCGACGGACTCGACCTGTACGGCGAGGACGACTTCGCCGATCTACCGCTGCCCGACGGATTGCATCCCGACGCCGAATCTCACCTCAGGATCGGAACACGTTTCGGCGCAGCCATATCCGCGATCTCACCCTCAGAGCCTGGAGAGGGAATCGATGCAGTTGTATTGAACGGGTTCAAGCTACATTAATCCCGCCTTTAGATTTGTCGACTTTTCCAAGTGACAGGAGTGATCGATGCGGCAAACTCATAGTCAGGACTGCCCTTTCTACCGCGTCTACCCGAGCCGACAACCTGCGGCCATACGGCAGTCGAGGCAACGCACATCAATCCAGGTACACGAGATATCCTTGACATTGCCTTTACAGTTATGCTGGCGCACAACATTTTTCCGACCTAAGGTGACGCGACATCATGGCCAAGAAAGTGTCGATCGAGTTTGTCGATGATATGGACGGGTCCCGCATCGCCGACGAATCAGGGGAGACAGTCGAATTCTCAGTCTCCGGGGTCGACTACGTCATCGATCTCAAAAGCTCGAACGCGACCGAGTTTCACAGAAAACTCGATCGCTACATCAAATACGCCACCCGAGTAGGCGGTCGCAGACGCAAAACGTTCTTGGCCGGCGCACGGACCCCTACGCCGACGATCGTCGTAGAAATCGAACCGGGTCGGGGCAAGGCGGTTCGGCAATGGGCTGCCGCTGGCGGGTACGACATCAGCCGCCGCGGCCGAATCTCGTCGGAAATCAAAGAGGCATACAAAGCAGCCCACTGATGTCTCGCTCGGTGAGCCCGTAGCTGCGCTGAGGACTCGGCGCTGTCGTGACCCACGGCGACCTGCAGTACTCCCAAGCGTTTTCCCGCCAGCCTACGACCCCGACGGGTACAGGTGACCGTACGCGCATCACCGAATCAACGCGCGTTTGCCTCCTACCGTCAGGTTCCTACACGTTGAGAAAACCGCCGGTGACGACACGAGAAGTAGGTCCGTGGAAAGCAGGCAGGCGAGTCAGATCCAGCCGAACCTGCGCGCCTTCAACGCAGCCTCGTACCGGTTGGACGCACCCAGTTTGCCCATCGCGGCCGATAGGTAATTGCGAGTCGTCCCGGTCGACAAATGTGCACGGACAGCGATTTCGTCTATCGACGCACCGTCGATGGCGTACTCCAGCACGTCCGCTTCGCGGCCGGTCAGGACGGTGTCGCTGGTGCTGATCGCCTCGGCCGCCAACTGCGGATCGACGTGGCGTCCGCCCGCCGCAATCGTGTGGATCACCTCGGCCAGCGTTGCCGAGGAAATCGTCTTCGGCAAGAATCCTCGCACTCCCGCAGTCAGAGCACGCTTGAGATAGCCGGGACGACCATGGCTGGTGACGATCACGATGCCGGCCTTGGGAGTGATCGCCAACAGCTCGATTGCCGTGTCGATACCGTCGATTCCTGGCATCTGCAGATCGATCACCGCGACGGCAGCACTCTCCCCGCGGTCGACGCGACGCCGCCAGATTGCTATCAGATCTTCGCCCGACTCGACGTCGGCGATCACATCGATATCTGTTTCGAGATCGAGCATGGCCGCCATTGCCGTCCGCACCAGGTTCTCGTCGTCAGCCAGCAGCACCGGTATCATGCTGTGTCCCAATAGACTTCGAGCAGGAAACCGTCCCGATTCGAGGTCGTGTCGAGACCGGCATCGACCGACGTCAGTCGCTCGGCCAGCCCACGGAGTCCCGTCTGCTGGGCCTGATCCCGCGACGCGTGAGATGACGTGAGAACTCCGTTGTTACGCAGTGACATTCCAGCCTTTCCGAGAGTCATCGTTGCGCAGGTGGCCGTGGAGTGCTTCACGATATTGGTCGTCCCTTCCCTCACAACCCACGCCGACACCTCGTGGAAGCGCGTCGGAACGTTCGACGGATCGCCTTCGATGGCGAGTCGGCATCCTGCCGCCGCGAGCAGTGATCGGGCACCGGCGACTTCTCCGTCCAGGTTGATGTCACGGTACCCCCGAACGAGTGCTCGCATCTGGTTCATGGACTCGACCGCTACGGTTTTCACCTCGTCCATCTCGATGCGAGCGCGGTCGTGTGCGCCGACTTTGGCCAGTGTGGCGGCAAGTTCACTTTTCACCGCGATGGCCGAGAAACTCCGCCCGACGACGTCGTGGAGGTCGCGAGCAAAACGAAGTCGTTCTTCCGCGACCTGTAATCGCGCCTCGACAGTCTTTGCGCGCTCGAGCTCTTCCACTATCTGGAGCCCCCACCGCGTCAGAAGGGTGCTGGAGAGTAGGACACCCGAGATCAGACCGGTCAGTGCCATCAACTGGACCACCTTGCCGGTAGTTGCTCCGAGGACCGCGCCGGTAGCGACGCTCATCCCGAGAAGGACCCACCACCGATGTCGAACGAACGGGACTATCGACTGCGCTGCGAACAGCGCCGCTGCGAATCCCGTTGCGCGAACCGCAACCACGCCCGACGTATCGGTGGTCAGCTCTGCTGCGATAGCACAGGACGCCCACACCACGGCCAGGGCTACCGCTCCCACCGGCAACCCCCAGCGTCGCAGCGCGGGGGTCGACCCGGCGAACAAGTCCGCCCGGCTGAGCAAGGCTGCCAGCGAGGCGAGCCCTGAGATCGCGACCGTCGCCGACGCCCAGAGGGCGCCGGCGACGGTGATACCCGCGAAGACAGTGACCGAAGCGATAGCCGCCAGGAGCGTGACCTGTGCGTAGAGCCGATACTTGGCCGGCTCCGACAACTCACGCCACCCGGAGACCGTCTTTGTCATCCTCGGTCGTCCCAACGAAAGCTCGTCTTGACAATCCACAGCGTCAGCAGGGTCCACAGCCCCAAAGTGGCGAGCGGCTGACCCATCTCGGCGAAAGTTCCCATGAAGTTCGCGGCAACTGCTCCTTCGGGGGCTGTGGCCGGCAGACCTGCCGAGCCCAGCGAGATCAGGTCGGACAACGCGGCGAACGGTGTCCAATCGACCACAGAACCGAGGCGGTCGGGTAGCAAACTACGGATGGAATCCTGACCGACCATCGCGATGATCATCACCGGCAGTGACGTGATCTGAGCAGCCTCGGCGTTCTTGGTGACCGCGCTGGTCGCCAGAGCCAGCAGTGAGAACACGACGATTCCGCCGAGCAGCGCAAGAACGAGGACGATGGCATTGACGGGGACCGGAGAGCCGGCTCCGTAGATCACCCCTCCTACGATGACGGCACCGATGAGGGTGAGTAACGCCCCTGGCACCGCGGGTGCCACCTGAATCTGCCAGTCGGCAGCCTCGCCCGTTCGTAGCCGCTTCAGTACACCTTCCCCACGCCGGGTCGTGACCATCGAGAGCACCGAGTAGTACATCACGAACAGCAGCGCCATCAGGGCGAACATTTCCAACCCGGTGGTGGCCACACCGACGGTCGCCCCGGAATTATTGCGCGCGATGAAGAAGGTCGCGAGGGGAATCGCCACCGGAAACAGCGTGCCCATGACAACGAGAGTCTTGTTGCGGATGAACTGTCGATATTCAGCGACGGCGAGAGAGGACAGCGGGCGCCGGCCGAACCCCACGGAGGGCGGCGCGGTGGTCGTGATGGTCATGATGCTCCGATCAATTCGGGGGTGGACGGCGGCGACGCGCTGTGGTCGGCGGCAATGGTGAGGAAGACCGATTCGAGTGACGCGGCTCGTGCTTCGAGACCGGTCAACTGCACGCCGTGGGCACCGGCCCAGGCCAGCAACTCGGACAGATGTCGTTGCAACTGGTGGGTGTAGACCGTGACCCGCGCGCCGGCGTCGACCGTTGCACCGTCCCACGTCGGCAGCATCAAACCGGGGTGGTCGAAGACGATACGAGCAGGATGCTCGTCGACGATGTCCCGAAGCGTTCCGCGGCGTGCGATCTCACCCTTGTGCATGATCGCGATCGTGTCGGCGAGGGCTTCGGCCTCGTCGAGGTAGTGCGTCGTGAGAAGAATCGTCACGCCGGACGCCTTCAGACCGGCCAGCAACTTCCAAGTGGCCCGGCGACTTTCGGGATCGAGGCCCGTAGTCGGCTCGTCCAGAAACAACAACCGAGGCTGGCCGAGCAATGCACATGCGAGATCGACTCGACGCTTCTCGCCACCCGACAGCGACCCCACCCGAACATCGGCCCGGTCCGTGAGATCGACCTGCGCCAGGACCGCTGCGGTTGTGGTGGGATTGCTGCAGGTACCGCGCCACATCTCCAGGGTCTCTGCGATCGTCAACTCGGCCGGCAATCCCCCGGACTGCAACATGATGCCGATCTGCGGACGGACCTTCTTGCGCTCCAACCGAGGATCGTGTCCGAAGACTTCCACCTCCCCCGACGTCGGTGCCAGCAGGCCTTCCAACAGGTCGAAGGTCGACGTCTTGCCTGCGCCGTTGGTCCCGAGCAGCGCGAAGACCTCCCCCTCCGCGACGTCGATGTCGATGCCCTTCACTGCCTCGAATGCGTCGTCTCCCTTCCCGTACACCCGACGCAATCCGCGGGCTGCGATCACCGCGCTCATCGCTGGCCCCACTTGCGGGTACCGACGATCCAACGGACTGCGAAGATTGCCACACCGGCTCCGGCGACGACCGCGGAGACGATGACTCCGGGCTGCAGCACACCCAGCACGATGCCCAACGCAACGACCGCGCCGATCGCAGCAACAGCCTCCCGGCCACGAGTGGGGGCGGGACCGAAACGCATGCCGTCTGCGATGAAGTTGCCGAGAGTGATTCCCTGCGAGCTTGTTTGGCTACGGTCAGGAGGACTGTGCGGATGGTTCATTCCTGTTCTGTTCATGACTAGAAGCCTGTCCGAAGGGGGACGCGGCCACCAGTGCACCCGAGCATCGAAACACACCGTGATCTGCATGCCCGAACCATGACCGATGTCATCGACCGGCCACTGTCGTTGCGCAGCAATAAGATTCCCGCAGTGCACACACCCGTTATGCAGTCGCGTTGTGCGACAGAGCGAATTGCCACGACACACGCGAGGCATCTACGCCCGAAACGTCGGTGAACAAGCCCGCGCCCGGACCGGGCCAGACGTGACCCATACCTTCGACGAGGTAGGACTCGATCGCCGACGGCCGCCCGTCATCGTCGCCGTATCGGGTGTACGTGTACGGATACTTGGCCGGTCCTTCGACACGAGTGGGTTCGATCTTGGACGCCGGATCACCCAATGCGCCACCGATCGAAAGCCACTGCGCAATCAAACGTTCGGCCATGACCGGCCGCACGATGTCGTCACGGTCCCCCTGAACCACCAGCAGCGGAACATATCTCGCGCGATCCCCCATTTCCGCAACAGCCAGGCTTGCGGTGTACTCGGGAGTGACACGGTCCAGATCGTGCTGCGCCTTGTCGTAGCTGTACTCGCCCCCGGCCGCCGACGTCACCGTTGCGAACACGTCGGGGTACGTCACGGCCATCGCGACGGCAAGACCCGCGCCCGACGACGCACCGGACACGTGCACGTTCGACCGGTCACCGTTGTACCGGTCGATCACCGATTCCGTCACTCCTGCAATCAGTGCCGGTTCCCCACTGCCCCGGCGTTGATGGGCCGGTTCGATTGCATTCCAACAGAGCTGGGGGCTTCGGTCGAAGCTCTGCGTCGGGTAGACGACGATGAAGTCCTCCTCGTTCGCGACGACGTCGAACCGGGTCGTGTCCTTCATCGAGTTGATCCCGTACCCCGTCATGCCACAGCCGTGAAGGGCAATCATGATCGGTGTCGGCGAGGACGGATCGTAACCGGTCGGAAGATGCACCTGATAGTCGACGACGCCTGCGTCGCTGACGAACTGACCGTATTCGTCACGGTCACCGGACGACGCCGCTGCTGTAGCCGTAGTCAGGGTCGAGCTCCCCAGCGTCACGGCGAGGACAGCGAGCAAGGTGGCTCGAAACCCCTTTTTCGCAACAGAGTTCACTTTCACTTCGCCATCTCTGTCGAGCGGATGTGCTGCGCGAACCAGGCGAGCACAGTCTGCATGGTCTCGGGGTCGAGGCGCGTGCCCGGCTCGTTGTATCCGCTGCCTGGCGACGCGGCGATGTCCGCCGGCGTGCGCAGGTCTTCTTTGAACACGTGATTTGCGTTGCCCGGGAAGGCGAAGGTCACGTTGCTCATCCCGGCGGCGGCCTGTTCGAGAGGGATGCCGTCGGCGTGCGTATCGATCTGAAGGTCTTTCGCACCGATCAGCACCAGTGTGGGAATCTGCACCTTCCCGAGCGAAACGGTCGCGGACTCGACCCACAGCTCTCGGATGAACGGGAGATTGGCTGGTGCCTCCAATCCTGCGAGCACCGACTTCACGCTGTCCGGCAAGCTCGGGTCGGCATTCATCGGCTGCCCGGCCGTGTACCGCGCAGCAGCCTCCTGCACCCTCGCCATCACTTCGGACCCGCCGGAAATCTGGTTGGTCTGACGCGCCAGTTGCGAGAGCAGCACTTCCTGTATCGGCCGGCCAGGTGGCGCGGCGAGGACAATTCCCGCGAAGGGGACGTCTTGGATAGTTGTGGCGTAATGGAGCACGTGAAGGGCCCCTTCACTGTTGCCGAGCCCGACGATCCTCGCGGAATCGACGCACTCCAGCCCGGACAGCACCCTGACGGCCTCCACCAGCTCGTCGAGATGCGATTGCATACTCATTTTTCCGATGAGCTTCTTGACGTTCTCCATCGCGTGCGCACCGGATGCCCGCTTGTCGTAACGAAGAGACGCGATACCTGCGCCACCGAACGCCTCTGCCATGAGCCGAGCGCTTCCATTTTTGCCGGGCAGCAGCGGCGAACACCAATCGCGGTCGGTCGGCCCGCTACCGGCGACGAAGACCACGGCAGGGAAGGGCCCCTTACCGTCAGGGCAGACCATCGTGCCTTCCATTGTGATGCCGTCCAGCGTCCATGTGACCTCGAAGGTGTGTGTCATGTGTTCCTTTCTTTGGTCCGGCCGCGAACCGCGGCGAAACTGATGGGGTTGGGCGGAATCGGTCGGTAAGCGGCCTGGAGCGGCGTCGGCTGATATCGCTCTTGCCACATCGGCGTTATGGTTGGGGCTCCGATCGATTCGAGCGAGGGGTGCCCATGACGTGGAGCACCAGCGAGCTTGCAGAATTGGCGACGACCACCGTCAACACCGTCCGGCACTACCACCGGTGCGGCCTGCTCGACGAGCCACATCGTCGCTCCAACGGTTACAAGCAGTACGGCGTCACGCATCTGGTGCGTCTCCTGCAGATCAGGCGGCTACGCGACATCGGAGTTCCACTCGCGCAGATCGAGACCACCGGTTCGGGCGTCGGCACCTCGGCCGACGTGCTCACCGCCATCGACACGAATCTTGCCGACGTCATCGAGAGCAGCCTTCGCACTCGCGCCCAGATCGCATTGTTGCTCGAGCACGGATCGATCACCGAGGTCCCGGCCGGCCTCGAGCACACCGCACTGGGCATGACTCCTGCCGAGAGATCCATAGCTCTGGTCTACTCGCAGATATACGACCCCGAAGCGATGGACGATGTCCGAGACATCATCGAATCCGACGACGACGCGGCGACAATCGCGTTCGAAGCCTTGCCCGCCGACGCCGACGCCGACACGCGTACACGCCTCGCCGACGAGTTCGCGGACACCATCGCCAAAGCAATGGTCGAGTACCCGTGGATGAGCGAACCGAATTCCCGTCTGATGGGAAGCCCGGCGTTGGCGGGAGAGGCCATCGCCGAGACCATCCGAGAGTTCTACAACACTGCGCAACTCGACGTACTGCTTCGTGCCACCGTCATCGCTCGGCAGCGACACCGGTGACCGGTCTCCCGTCACAGGACGCAGCGTGAGTCGTCGGAGGGCGTCACGAGGTCGATAAGGTAGTCGGCAACGATGTCGTCTGTGCACGCGTTCCCCGCAACGATAGCTCCGTGCTGCTCGCCCTCGACGGTCAGAAGGCTGCCACCGAGTGCGTCCGCAAGGTTGACGGCACCTTGGTGCGGAGTCAACGCGTCACCGGTCACGGAGACCGTCAATGTGTCTGGCAGTCCTTCGATTTCGGTGGCATAGGGGTAGCCCAATGTGGGCTCGACGGGCCATACCTCGCACGTATCCCGCGCACTCTCGACCGATCGTCCCGAATCGACGAATGGACTCGCATCGAACACTGCGCGAATGAGTGCCGATTCCTCGGCTGGACTGTGGCGTTCCTCGTCGATGCAGTTGATGGCGCCGGTCGCTTCGAGTGTGTTCGCGTAGGTTCCGTTTGTGCTGTTGCGTCCCTGGTAGATGTCGTTGAGCGCAATCAGTGGGTCTCCTCGGCCGTCACGCAGTTGGGCAAGGCTCATGATGACGGGCTGCCACGCCTCCTGCGAATACAGGCCGAGGACGACGCCCCCGATTGCTTTGGTGAATGTCAGTTCACGACCGTCCGCCCCCGGCAGTGGTGCGTCGACCAGGGGCCGCACGAGGCTGTGGAAGACCTCGGTTGCCTGTGCCGGATCCGATCCCAGTGCGCAATCGGGTTGTGTGGCACAGAACTTTGCGAGCTCGTCGAACGCACGTTGCATACCGTCGGCTTGCTGAACGCGTCGCTCCTTCGTTCCGGCGAACGGATCCATCGCACCATCGAGAACGAGCGCCCTGACGTTCTCCGGGAACATCTCCGCGTACACCGCGCCCAGTCGGGTTCCGTAACTCGCACCCGCGTAGGTGAGCTCTTCGTCGCCCAGCGCGGCGCGCATGACGTCCATGTCGCGTGCCACATCACGTGTACCCAGGTGGGCCAATGCGTTCTCTCCCCCAGACCCTGCGGCGCAGTTCTCATAGAATTCGCGGGTCGAATTTTCGGACACCGCATGTGGCAGAACGCTGATCGCAGCACTGATCGCGTCGGCTTCGCGCTCGTCGTCGTCGAAGCAATTCACCGCAGGTGTCGATGCACCTACACCACGCGGATCGAACCCGACCAGGTCGAACCTGTCGGTGACGTCGCTCTGCGCCCACGCGCCCGCGGTGGTTGCCGCGAACTCGGTTCCCGAGAACCCGGGCCCACCTGGGTTCAGCACAATGGAACCGATCGGATCAGCCGAACGTGCGGGAATCCTGGACAGCGCAATCTCGGCCGTCTCCCCCGCTGGATTCATGTAGTCGAGTGGCACTTCCATGCGTGCGCACTGGTATTCCATTTGTGAGGCATCAGTTTCACCAGGCGGGAGGTTCGTGGCAGGCGGGGCACAATCCACGAAGTTCAACTGCTGGCTGTAGAACGTGTCGAGAGATCCGGCGTCGGGCTCGCCGTCCTCGGGTGCGGTGTTCTGGCTGCAGGACGCGAGCAACGCCATCACTGCCACAGCCGCGCCCGCTTTCAGTCCTAGGTGAGTACGCATACGCCCATTACGCACTATGTCGTCGGCACACAGTCAAGAACGATGGGGTCTCCGCAATCAGTTGGTCGCGGTGGCGTTCCGGCGAACGGGCTGCCGATGTCCCCATGTGCCCCACCGCCACAACCACTCGAGCGGTCCTTGCACGAAGTGCCGTAGCCACAACACGCTGGCAACCCATTGCGCGAGGAGTATCGCGCCTGCCGTACCCAACAGCGTTGTCCACGAGGAGCTGTCGGAGAAGTTCAACACCCACCCCGCCGCCAGCATCAACGGTGCGGCACCGACGTAATTGGTCAAGGCCATCCTGCCCAACGGGCCGAAGGCCGCTACCAGAATTCGAGACACACCGGTTGTCATCAGCAGGGCGAGCGACGACACGTACACCGCTGCGACAGCCAGACCCGCTGCAGCGGACTCCGTGCTGAAATTCGACATCTCGATCGTCCTGGTCTGCAGGAAGATCAGCGGGATCGCGGCAACTGCACCGACGATCAGCACGATCGTCGCACCACGGCGCGACCGACCGATGGCCGACACGACACCGTACCGGGTGAGGACAGCACCCAGAAGGAGCATCCCCGGAGTCAGGCTGATACCACCGCCCGTGAAGAGAAGGCTCCCCACGATGAGCGCCACCGCCGCAACCGCTGAGACCCGCCGCGACATCCACGTGCTCGGAAGCAAGATGGCAAGGCCGACCACCGCCAGCGGTAGCAACGCAGATCCGGGTTGGAGCACGTTGAACGGGATTCCGATGGCGAGCAGGAGCAGCAGTCGCCGGAGCAGGAGCAGCCGGGGACGTCTCACCCGGCGGGCAGCGGACTCGTAGAACATCGCAAATCCGATGCCGAAGAGTAGAGCGAAGATCGGGAAGAAGCGTTGTTGCACAAGAAGCTGCAACCAGCCTCCTGTGTTGTCGAGTGCCGCACGCTCGTAGAGGCCCGGTGCGGTACGGAAGCCGGTGAGTGGCCCGATGTTCACAAAGATGATGCCGCACAATGCAACACCACGAATGACATCGAGGGTAGCGATTCGGCCGACGCCGGTTCTCGAAACAGACTGCTGGGCAATGGATGTCACGTGCTCATCTTTCTCCTAAGTTCGACCGGGGCCGCCCGCACATCAACGGGCGGAAATCCATGATTCGAACGCATCGGTGAACTGCTGCGAGAAGGGCAACGGCTCTCCGTACTCGGCACCGGTCGACGGCTGGTCGCCTACGTCCTTGAGGACATGATTCGCCGTGTCGAGATGCGTTGTGCTCAGCTTCGTCTGCGCCAAGACGTCATTGAGACCGGCCACGTCGACGCATCGAACTTGCATGTCCTTGTCCGAACAGCTTGTGAATACTGCCATCGAGGATGGCAGGGACGCCGCCATGGCGATCGGATCGAGTTCATCCTGAGTGGCCAGCATGGTGGCGCCTGCCGGAACCATCCCTATCGAACGTAGCGGTTCCGGGAGATCGTTCGGAATTGTCCCCGAAGTGCGGATCTGGTCCACCGTGCGGTTCAAGGACGATACGAGGTCGACACCAGCCACCTCCACCATTCGTCCAGATTCCACGAGTCCGGCGACCTGACGCATCATGATGTCCAATGTTCGAGCCGTCTGTGGTTGCACCAGGCCCATCGATGTAATGGGCGGCACCTCGCCGGCCTTGTCGGTGGCCAGCGCCAACGCCACCAGGGCACCTTGACTGTGCCCGACCAGTCCGATTCCCGAATTCTCGATGTCCGGCCGATCGACGAGGAAGTTCGCCGCCGCCGCGGCCTCGTGCAGGTATACATCGTGCCCGAGTTCCGACGGGTCCGTCTCTGAGTCCAATTCCGTTGCACCGGTGCCGGATTTGTCGTACCTCAGGCTGGCAATGCCGCGGCGCGCCAACACGTCGGCCAAGTAGCTCAACGTGCCGATGGATCCTTCGACGTGGATGTTGTCGCCATTCCTGTCCGTCGGCCCGGAACCGGCGATCAGCAGTACGGCCGGAACAGCTATGCCGGTGTCGTCGGGCATTCGTAAGCTTCCATGAACCGTTTGCGCCCCGTTTTCGAACGCGACTTCGTGATCCTTGCCCACCGATTGTGGAGCTGGGCTCGCGCTCTTCGAGTCGGAAGTGGCACTGCCACAAGAGACTATGGCCAGAATGGACAGACCTGCCAGTATCGCCGTCGATGTCGTGAACTTCATGTGATTCTCTCCAAGGTTGCTCTGTCAGAGTCGAAGTCTGTGTCCTGCGCTCGCACGCGCTGTGGACCGAAACTAGTGCGTGTTCCGAGAACAGGTTCAAGCCCTGGTGTTTCGACCTATACGACCGGTTCACCGGGTACGCGGTGGCTCACCTGCCCGATTCCGCACGGATGGTCGGATCGGTGAACCTGGGTGCCGGGCCGGCATGGTCGGTGCTTCCCTCGATCGGCGTCCAGGACTCGTAGGTGAATCCCTCCAGGGGCATGGGCTTGGCATGTGCCACGATCGTCCGTGGTGGCCGATCGCCGCCGAGCAGGAAGTCGATCACCGGTCGATCGACTTCGTCTGTGCCATAGGGGAAGACACCGTGCACACTCTCGTTGTCGACCGCGATCAGGCTCGTATTGGGTAGCTCTGTGCCCGCCACGTGACCCGCTTCCCACGGCGTCATCGAATCGAGTTCACTCTGCAGAACGATGGTTTCCGGGAAGTCCTCGCTCAACGGAGGCATCGCCGAGTCCGTCGGCCAGAATGCACAGGCCTGCGGCCC
Organism: Rhodococcus sp. IEGM 1354; assembly: GCF_030056855.1. Classification (NCBI taxonomy): domain Bacteria; kingdom Bacillati; phylum Actinomycetota; class Actinomycetes; order Mycobacteriales; family Nocardiaceae; genus Rhodococcus; species Rhodococcus sp. IEGM 1354. The sequence goes on along the minus strand of NZ_JASHKT010000004.1, from coordinate 75,914 downwards.
GTCGAGCAGTCCACTCTGCGCCGAGAAGGGCGCAGCGAGCGCTGTTCGCTCGTTGAATTCGTTCCAGTATTCGTGGCCCTGAACCCACTGTCCGTCGGTGCATTTCGTGAAGTCGATGACCTCGTCGTAGGTACCGCGAATCAACCCACCGGAATTGTCTGCCGGTGCCGCGGACAGTGCCGCCAGGACTTCGTGGGCCGCCGTGCGTTGCTCCTCGGTGAGGGTGTCCATCGCGTCGACGATGCGGGTCGCGGAGGCAACAGGAGTCGTAGGGGGCACGGCACCTTCGCCCTCGGCGATGATGAGCGAAACGAGCTGTCCAGCAAACGGATAGACCACCGAGCTGGAGAACGCAACGTTGAGATTCGTCGACGCCCAGGCGTAACGCGCAGCGAGCGAGCGCTCCGGGCCACCGGTAGCCGCGAAGTAGCGATTCCAGATCACCTCGGGGTCACCACCGAGACCGTACGTGGCGTCGTTACGCGCAATCCAATTCATCATGTGCAGCCGGAACTGACGATCCCGGCCCTCGTGGGCCACGTCGTACAGACTTTGAATCGAGTCCTGCGTCGGATCCGTGGCCGAATCGAGAACCATGCGCTCGATGTTGTCCGAAAACAGGCTGCCGTACCAGGCACCGAGCCACGTGCCGTAGGAGTAACCCATATAGGTCACCGATTCGAGCCCGAGAAGGTGACGGATCAAATCCATGTCGAACGCGGTCTGTTCGGTGGTCATGGTCGCGACATCGGGATCGACCGAGCACGACTCGCCGATCGCACGCGTTTCGGCGACGGGTCCGTCGGCCGGATCGTGTTCGTACTCGCACTGCGCATGACTGGACTGGCCGAGGCCACGCTGATCGAAGCTCACGTAATTCGTGGTCTGCCGCAATTCCGGGGTGTACATCTGAACGGTCGAGCTGTAGGACAACCCCGACGCGTACGGTCCACCCGGGTGGGTGATCACCGTGGTGTGGTAGTCAGGATCGGTGGGATCGATGTTGCGTGCCTGGGAAATTCGTACATCCCACGTCTGCTGCGGATCAGGATCGTTCCAATCGCGCGGGACCTGGATAGTTGTGCACTCGACGTTGGATATGTCGGCACCCGGAATGGGCGGTCCGTCGTTGTTGAATTCGCATGCCTCCCAGCCGAGTTGCTGGTCGGCCAACGGCCCAGCGAGTGCGGCGACATCCGGTGTTCCATTACCGGATTCGTTGCCACTGGTGGTCGAATCGGGCAGTGGCGGCGACGCCATGGCAGCCATCACGACGACGCCGGTCAACCCGATGACACCGGCAGCGATCAAAGCCGGGAGCAAGTACTTACTCCCGCGCGTTGCTGTACCTGGCACCATCTCGTGCAACGGCACGTGAGCTCCTCGTCATCGATCATCGGTCGGTCCCGCTCTGGCGCACGGCACGGTGTGCGTGCGTTCTCATCTGCACGGCAAAGCTATTCCGTGTTCCCGCAACAGGGTCAACTGTCGGCGATGCGAGGGAGACAACGGGGCGCGGCTTTCGTCGTGCCGCTTCCGAAGCCCGACCCGATCTGCTTACTGTCGATCGATCGACACCAAAGCACGTTAGGGTCATGAGTAGGCGGTCGACTCATCGTCGATCGCGACGCCGCAGAACTCCACTGACCTGCTCGGGCGAAGGCGATGAGCCGAGCAAGGGTCGAGAAGGTCGAGTAAGCAATTGATCAGCACGCCTATTCACGACGAACTCCTAGAATCACTGGGCATCGAGACCGGCGATGTGAATCGCGCTGTCGAACCGTTCATCGATCCTGCACCCGGCGCAACGCCCAGGCGTCCCCGGGCGCGGCACCAGCGAGGCTGACGCCACATGCCCACGGCACGAGAAAAGCAAGACTCGGCTTTCGCCGCGTACCAGCTGGCCAAAGATCACGAGCACGCGCTGGCCGGCGAGCGCGGACAATCGGACCCCGATGTCCCCTTGATCGTCGACCACGACGACGTCGAGTTTCATGACGCGATCGAAGCAGAGGTTTCGGCGCAGGTGGCGCTCAGCGCCGCGCTGAGAGCCGTAGACGACTAGCCCTCGAGTTCGCGGCGAGTCGCCTACTGCCGTGCGCCTGGAGGAAGACCATGGCGGCGGGCAGCAACTGCGGCGAGCAAGGTGCAGGCGACCAGACCCAGGGTGACGAAGGGAAAAGATCCTGGTCCTGCGCCGCTCAGAAGTATTCCGCCCATGGCGCTTCCGAGGAAGATTGCCGCGTTCGCGACAGTCGTCAGTATCGAATTGGCAACATCGGCATCGGGACCGGATGCGTCCGCCAGTGCGGTCTGCAACAGCGGCGCAGCGCCACCGAACGACATGCCCCACAGAATTACCGCTGAGACGAACACCGCCGGATTGCTTCCCGCGAGAGCCAAAGCGGTGGCTCCCAGAGCGAACGCGATCAAGTAAATCAGCACGAGCCGTCGCAGAATGCGGTCCGCCAGCGCTCCCACAACGGCAATGCTGGCTATCGCAGCCACCCCGAACACCGCCAGCACCACATCGACTCTGAGCCCTACGTCCATATCGTCGATGATGGGTGCGATGTACGTGTAGAGCAGGTTGTGGGCGAGGAACCATCCGAGCACCACAGCGATGATCGGCGCGACACCGGAGAGCAGAAAGACGCGACTCAACGGCGTTTGCGCAGTGGAATTCTGTCCGTCGGAATCGGGAACTGATACGACCACCCACGCGATCAAACCGAGGGCGATCACAGACATCAGACCGAAGGTCCATCGCCACCCGATCAGCGTTCCGAGATACGTCGCAAGAGGCGTGCCGACGGCGAAAGCAACAGGCGTACCCGCCATCGCCACGGTCAGCGCCTTTCCTGCCAACGCGGGCGGCGCTATCTTCCGGGCGTACCCGGCGAGCATCCCCCAGACCACCCCGGAGAAAGCCCCCGCAACGAAACGCGCCAACAGTGCAATCTCGAACCCAGGCGCAAGTGCTGTGATCGTATTGGCCACCACGAACCCACCAACCGCGATGAGCAGAATCGGTTTGCGTCGCCAACCACGCGTGAATGTGATCGCAGGAATCGCGAACAGCACCGCTCCGAGTGCATACGCGCTGATCAACTGCCCTGCCGCGGCCTCCCCGACACCCAAACCCGCTGAGAGCTGAGGTAGAAGCCCGGCAGGAAGTGTCTCGGTCATGATGACGATGAATGCGGTCGCGGACATCGCCAGCAGCGCTGACCACGGAAGTCGCTCGGCGTTTCTACCCCCGGCCGGCGTCGGAGTTGTGGAGCTGGCGGTGCTGCCCTGAATGACTTCTGGATTGGTCATTCCGTAAGTCAACACCACCGACACTGCTGTTGCCAAATTATTGGATCGATTAGTCTGTAATTCACTACACACCGAATGACGGAAGGGGAACGCGATGAGCAGAACCGGGAGACCACGGCAGTTCGACGAGGACCGCGCTCTCGAAGCGGCCATGGTCCTCTTCTGGGAGAACGGCTACGAGGCAACGTCGTTGGCACAACTACGAAGCAGCATGGGGATGTCTTCGGCCAGCTTCTACGGTGCGTTCAAATCCAAGGAAGGGTTGTTCGCCGCCGTGGTCCAGCGGTACGTCGACAGCTACGGACGTGCGACCGCACCACTGGCAGACGAATCCTTGGACCCTCGAGACGCCCTGGAGAAGACGTTGCGCGGATCGGTGACCATGCAGACCGATTCGTCGCATCCCCTCGGATGCCTGGTCGGCCTCGGTGGAATCATCGACGGTCCCGACGCCGGAAGGCACTCTGCGCTGGCAGCCCGGAGGACGCTCGATCGCCGCAACATTGCCGCGCTGGTCGAACGTGCTGTCGATCAGGGTCAACTCGACCCGAGCATCCCGATCGACGCAACCGCGACACTGTTACACAGCTTCCTACTCGGATTGTCACCCCTCGCCAGAGACGGTGTGCCCGCCGATGAACTTCAGGCATCGGTCTCGGCAACGATGACGTTCTGGGATTCCATGTACCCGAGGTAAACGAACCACTTTCTGCCACAACATCTCCGGTCGCGGACCTCACCGACGATCAGGGTGTGGGAGCCGAGGCGAGGTCGCACCGTGCGTCGGGTGTGGGCGATTCGAGGTTCACCAGATACGCCGCGACGATCCGGTCGACGCACGCATTGCCCGCGAGGGAGGCACCGTGCTGTTCACCTTCGACCCTGAGCAGGCTGCCGCCGAGCGCCTCGGCGAGGGCGATGCCGCCGGCGTGCGGAGTGATGCCGTCGCCGGTCACCGAGACCACGAGAGTGTCGGCCAGGCCGTCGACCTCGTCGGCCAGGAGCGGGTTGAGCGTGGGATCCACCGGCCAGTTCTCGCAGCCGTTGCGCGAGTTCTCGACCGCAGTGCCGGGGTCGATGAACGGCGCGGCGTCGAACACGGCCCGCTTGAGAGCCGTCTCCTGGTCCGGGGTGTGGCGATCTTCGTCGAGGGAATTGATCGCGAGCAGCGACTCGAGATCGTTCGACGAGGTGCCGTCTGCAGCACGGCCCTGTAGCGCATCCCGCAGTGCCAGCAGCGGAGCACCGTTGCCGGCCTTCAGTTCGCTGATTCCCTCGAGCACGATGGGCCATGCTGCATCGCTGTAGAGCCCCACGATCACGCCGGAGAGGGCACCGATGAACGTCAGGTCGCGGCTGTTGGTGGCGGGAGCTGGGGACTCGACGAGCGGCTGTACGAGGTTCTGAAACTCGGTCGTGGCGGCGGCCGGATCGGTTCCGAGCGGGCAATCGGCCTGCGTCGCACAGAAGTTCGCCATCTGGTCGAACGAGCGCCCGATGCCCTCGAACTGCTGCACGCGCAGATCGTGTGTGCTCATGCCGGGGTCGAGCGCGCCGTCGAGCACAAGGGCACGCACGTTCTCGGGGAACATCTCGGCGTACACGGCCCCCAAACGCGTACCGTAGCTGAGTCCGGCGAAGCTGAGCTGCTCGTCGCCGAGCGCCTCGCGCAGCACGTCCATGTCGCGAGCGACGTCGCGCGTGCCGACGGCGGCGAGCACATGCTCTCCGCCCGAGCGGTCCGCGCACTGCTCCGCAAGGTCGCGGGTCTCGTTTTCCGTCCAGTCCTCTGCGCCGGAATCGTAGGAGGTGAACTTGGCGTCGGCATCGCGCTCGGCGTCGGTGTAGCAGTCGATGGCGGGCGTCGATGCGCCGACACCACGCGGGTCGAATCCGACGATGTCGAATTTCTCGGTGACCGGGCTGTTCGCCCAGGCCAGCGCGAGGATTGGCGCGAACGCTACTCCGGACATGCCGGGGCCGCCGGGGTTGACCACAACTGAACCGGTCACGTCGTCGCCGCGCGCAGTTACTCGCAGGACAGCGATCCGAGCGGTGTCGCCGCTTGGGTTTGCGTAGTCGAGGGGCACCTCGAGTGTTGCGCATTCTGCCGCCACGTCGGGCGGCGGAAGGCCGGGTGCCTGCGCGGGTGCCTCACACGCGGTGAACTCGAGCGTTTGGCCGTAGAACTGACCGAGCAAGGCGTCGCTTTCGGGTGATGCCGCGTCGATGGCGACACATCCGCTCAGCACGAGCAGAACGCTCGCGCAAGCGGCGAGCATGAGTGGAACAGCGCGGAGGCGCATGATGTCTCCTTGGTACGTGCGATGGTTGTCGTGGACCGTCAGAACGAGTGTTCCCGGGACACGGTCAACCTTGGCGTCGAAAATGCCGACTCAACCAAAGCGATGCCAGTGCCATGGACCCGCGTTGAACGATCTTTCACACAGAACCACTGCAGAGTTCGTTGTGCATGGGCAAATTCAGCACTATGTCGTTGGGACACAGTCAAGAACAGGGCGAGTCTTCTGCTCGGACATTGTGTCCGGCGTGCACTTGTGGGCACCGGACGCCGAGCGGTTCAGAAGCCATGCCTCTAACCCTCCCCCTCGCAATCGATCTAGTGGAGTGCACCGATGGGAACCAACAAATCGGCGTCGGTGTCGGTCCGACCTCGACGACATTGAAAGCACAGAACCGAATGCTCTGATTTAGTTGCGGGCAATTGCTTTTTGGGACTGGACGGGTCTGCGGTCGCCCTCGTGCTGCGAAAGGTTGTCCGTCAGCTACTCCTGGCGTACTGTCCGTGCCACCCGTATCGACGTTGTGGCCGAGAAGCATCCCTGCGTGTCTACCGGCGGCGCGTTGTGACGTAGCACGCTCGATGTCGCCATAACCGAGGCGAACGCACCGCCGCCGCCGAAGGGCCAATACTTTAATACTTTTGCGCCACAATAACTTTCGCTGATCGATGGAAGTCGTATCGCCACCCTCAATGTGATTCTAGGTGTCGCATTGCGTGGCATCATCTTGTCAACATCGGACCCCTGACCGGATGTCGAACCAAGTTACGGCGGCCACGATCGTCGGGGCATTCCTGATCGGTGACATGGGCACGCCTGATCGGGTCCGCGCGGCCACGGCTTCTCAACCGACTGCGAAGGCCCTGACACGAGTGCTCTGGTCTGCGATTACGCCTTGCGTCACACCAAGAAGTGACGCAACGCCTTGCCCATCCGCCCACAACAGTCCAACGATGCGTCCCACCGACCGTAAGGAATCATGATGACAGTCCCCAGTTCCGTTACTCGTCTAGAAGCCGCAATCAACTCGCATAACGCGGAGGACGTCGCCGCATGCTTCTCGCTCGACTACGTCTCTGAGGTTCCGCACCATCCGATGCGGAACTTTGTAGGCCGCGAGACCGTGGAGCGCAACTGGATCAGGATTCTGGCTCGCACACCCAACCTCCGCGCCCGCCTGCTCCGGAGCGCGATCAACGGAGTCGATGTCTGGTCGGAGTGGGAGATGGAAGGGTCGACCGCAGACGGCTCTCCTGCCGTCATCGCCGGGCCAGTCATCTGGCGCACAGATACAGATGGTCTCGTCTCGTGGGCGCGTTTCTACCTCGATCCCGTCACCAGCAACCCGCCTCTTCTTCCGTAAATCGGTCGCCGTTCGATGTCATGCTCGCGGCGGCTTGGCCTGGATTCAGTGATGGCCTGATTCACTGGCGTAGGATTTGGGTTTCAGATGGGTAATGACGTGGCGGGTCTCCCGATCTCGATTGTCGGATTGTCCCACTGGGCCTTTGGTGTCGTGGACGCGCAAAGGTTGTGTCGACTAGACCAGGACATGAGCATTTGGTCCGAACGTGAACTCGAACAACGCCATTTATGCCGTCTCCCACTGCCACTTTTTCGGTAGATACATGGCGAGTGTGCGCGCCGCGCACGCGATCGCGGCGAGACCGAAATCGACGTCTGCCGAGTGGTGCCGGTCGTTGATTTCGCCAGAGCACTCCCTGTCAGTGTCGTGGCAGCGCGGGTGAGATCTGAAGGCAAGATCGCGCAGACCAGCCAGGCTGCGTTGACGCAGGAATGTCCCAACGGCATGTGTGCGAGCGAGGAGCTCTTGCCCGGCTAGATCTACGCTCGGCGAGATCAGCGTGGCGTGACCACCAGTCGGCCGATGGTGTTGCCGGACTCGAACAGGCGATGTGCGTCTGCGACTTGGTCCATCGCAAAGGTCGCGGCGACATGGGGCTTGACGATGCCGTCGGTGAGCAGCTGCGAAGCCTGAGCGATAGCTCTGGGGGCGGGCTGGCCTACGAAGCCGCGGACGCGACGTCGGCCGGTCGGGAACGAGGCCAACACCGCGCCGAGCGCGGACGGCGACCGGAGCGCTGCGGTCGTCACCATCCGTCCGTTCGGGTTCAGCCGTTTCCGCCACGCGAGCAGGTCGACACCGGTCGTATCGAAGATGCCATCGGCGCGCGGGATATCTCCGGGGCCGGTTCGGTGGAAGTCCAGGACCTGATCGGCCCCGAGGCCCATGACGAAGTCGGCCGTAGCGTCGGTCGCAATACCAATGACCCGCGCACCGTTATGCGCAGCCAGTTGAACCATGGCCGAGCCCATTCCTCCTGCGGCACCGCGAACAACGACAGTGTCTCCTGGTGCCACGGGAACATGTTCCATGGCAGTCCAAGCGATGGTCGCAGGCACCAGCGCAGACACCGCTTGTTCCGAGGTAATACCGGTTGGAGCTGGCGCCACGGCCTGGCAAGGGAGCAGCGCGTAGTCCGCGAGCATTCCCACAGGGAGCGAGAACGCGTTACCCAGAACTCCCCAGACTCGATCGCCTGGCGAATAGCTCGTGACCTCTCCCCCGACGGCATCGACAACACCAACGAGATCGATGCCCGTGCCGTACGGCGCTTTGGTCCGGGTGAGGCGCTTGTATCCACCCGCTCGTGCAAGGACGTCGACGTGGTTGATGCTCGTCGCCTCGACGCGGACACGGATCTGCTTGTTGCCGACAGCCGGTACGTCCGCTGTGACCGCGCTGAGGACGTCCGGGGGTCCATAGGCCTTGAACTGAATTGCTCTCATGGCACTTCCTCGCTACCGTTATACGGAGCACCTGCTCCATGTGTCATGTCTAACACAAGTGGATCAACTACTCCAATTAGGGAGAAATTCGTGCGTGCCGACGCCCAGCGCAACCGCGAGCGCATCATCGACGCAGCCTCGAGTCTGTTCGACGAGATCGGAACATCGGTCTCGCTCAACGACATCGCGGCGCGCGCCGACGTGGGCATCGCCACCCTTCTGCGACGGTTTGTCGACAAGCAAGCCATCATCGATGCGGTGTTCACCCGCGACCTCGACCTGTGGCTCGCCAGCGCAGGCGAGGCAAGCCATTCAGACAGCCCAGGGGCAGCGTTCCTGGACCTGACTCGCGCCCTGCTCACCAATCAGGCCCGCCACCCGCACTGCGCAGACCTCGTGGTCCACGCCTTCTTACGCTCCGAGGAATTCGCCGAGCAACGCGAGACGTTCCGCACCGACGTGCAAGCGCTCGTACGCAGAGGTGTTTTGGATGGCGAGATCCGCCCCGGCACCACGTGGAGCGACTTGGTACTGCTCATGGAATCTGCTGGGGCACTGGCGTTGCTCGACCCGCACCAGGCCGAGGAAAAGATTCTCCACCTGCTGGAGCACTTCGAGCGCTCGTTCAAAGTTTCTGGGAACTGACCGAGCACCGCTCCATCCATGCCCAACACGCACACTCCACCACCGGGCTTTGCGCGGTGCCGAGCCGCAAAGCTTGGCGAGCACAGCGCCGCCCAGCGGGTCCAGGTCTTTACCCCCTGGGCGGACGCTCTGCCTGGTGGTGGCCGCGGCGGTCTGGCCCGTCGGGGTCTCCACGATGAACAGCCAGGCGCAGACGGCGTACTACTCGATTGAACGACCGCGTAGCTTGACAATTCCCCGGCTGCCCCGTCACCGCGGTCCGGCCGCGGTTGGGTTGGTCGCCCAGGTCTCAGCGGTCGGCGAACGACCTGGTCTGCGACGCATCATCCCCGCCGGTTGGAGAGCGATACTGATCGGTCTGATGGTCCGCAATAATGGGTTCGACCACGTCAAGGCGGGCCTAGTCCGAATCTGCTTTCATCGCCGACCTCGCTTCGCGCAAATAGTATCGACCTCCGTTCAATACCCTGAGGATGAGAAAGCACATGTCCCGCGATGATGACATGCGCGACAAGATCCTTCACGGGATTACAGAGGTTGACGACTGGCTCTCAATCGCGGATGTAGTGAAGTTCATGGACACAAAGTCGTGGGAATGCAGTTCGCGCCGATGCCAGGTTCAATACTCGATTGCGTCGACAACAGCGAACTGTTCAAGCTCGGAACGGTCAGCGATAAGAGATCCGAGCGACATCATCCCGTGCTGCACGCGAACGCCAACTGGCAAGAAACAGCTTATTGACAGAGCGCTGCCAGCGGATCTGGACGAAACAAAAACCGGAGCCACCGATTCAATCCGAGTAGCAACTCGACACGGACGCCTGCGGACTCCGTAGCTACTTGACAGCGAACCAGCTGAATCAAGTGGCTCCGTCCGCTCAGGTCCATTCGATCGACGCACGCAGATCGCCGGACACCAGTGGATACACCTGGACACCGTCTCAGCGCCAAGTTCGACCGTGTAAGCATTGGGTAGTGACACTCCCGCGGCACGCACACAAAAAAGACGGCTTCGGATTTCTCCGAAACCGCCTCTGAACTGCATCTACGTGTCGGGCTGACAGGATTTGAACCTGCGACCACTTGACCCCCAGCTAGATTGGTCATACTTCGATGGACCCACCTGCACATACTGCACCGTCCCTGACCAGCGATTTCCGTGCACGGCAGTACATGTCGATCCACCCCCGTTTGCACCGAATAGTGACACCCTCGCGGCACGCTCGAATACCGATCACTCCAGGTGTGTCCACCAAGCGCCCCAACAGACCACGACGATCCACCGCCGCAAAAAGCGACTGCACCGTCGACCCACGGCAGCAGTTCCAGTTCGTCTACAACGGTCACGAGGACGACTAACCCCCGCTCGACACACTGATCCGCGCCCACCATCTGTCGTACCTGCTCCGTAGACTGGCACTCAACGGCTAGCGAAGGGGGCCGACATGAGTCCGTGGGACAAGTACGACGCTGAGAGCATCCGAAAGATGCGCGAAACCGCAGCCTCAGCTGCAGCTCAGATGCCCCAGGACTATCTCGACCCCCACATGGTCAGTGCGATGTCCAGCCTGGCGCAGACCGCCAACGCGTTCGGCAGTCATCGCGATGAGATGTTCAAGCAGATGGCTCCTGCAATGGCCTCGTTGGCCGAGGTCAGCCGATACAAGACAGACGTACTTGTACCAGGACTCGGGCGCATCATCGCGTCCATGGACCAGGTCAATTCGGTGACCGAGCAGTTCGCCTCGTCGCCCGCCGTGCAGGCGATGTTCAACTCGGCACAAACTCAATACGCCGTCGACTCGGTGATCTCCCCCGAGATCGTCAACGCGATGGCCGATATAATCAACAAGAGCGTCGACAGCAGGCAGTTCGCGCAGAACTTGTTGATGTCTCCCGGTATCACCGACGCCATCAAGAGCATCGAAGCGGTGAACCTACAGGTGAACAGCTTTGCGGAGACGTACGCGAAGACGATGGCCCCTGTGATGGAGAGCTTTCGCGTCGGATTTCAGGGAACCAAGATCTTCGACGACTTCGACTTCTCAGCGCTGGACGACGTCGACGAAGAGGCGTTCGAGGGCTTCCTCGACGAGCACCCCGAACTCGAAGAGACCTATGAGTCGATCGAGCAGTCCATGGTCGAACACGGACTCATCAGCGAGGGGACGTTCGCAAAGGTAGGCGCACGCTTCAAATCGTTGAGGATCGCCAAGCAGGCCGCGATCGTGCTGCTCTTGTTTTCACTCGCGACGGTAATAACGGTCGCGGGCAGCAACCTTCCCGGAGATCGCCAGGACGACGCGCTGGCGTTTGGGACGGTGCTCGCTCTGGTGTACGGCGTGTATGGGGTTCACGTGATGATAAAGAGCACGAAGCCTCAGAAGCCCGCTACAGAGTAGGCCGCCCCACGCGGAGCTTCACTCTTCCTGCCCCAATTCCGGTACGCCTAGTGCTGCCGCCACCAACACGGCGAACCCAAAGTAGTAGTGGCTCAGGGAACTCATGGTCAGCTGGCAGCAGTACTTGTGATACCGCTCGTTGAACGGGTCACCGTTGGTCAGGTCTGCTAGCTTCTCGCGTTGGTCTCCCCAGTGGAGGGTGTCGCCGTAGTTGAACTTGCGGATCAAGTCCTCTGGCACCACACCTTTGAGCGGCAACGGATGTTCGGGCTTGAGGTTCTTATTCAGCCGCTCGGCGATCATTGTTGGAGCGGCTTTCTCGTTGAGACGAGCACGAGCCTTGCGCCACTGCTTCAGTGTGGCCCTCACCGCAGCCAGATCGTCTGGATCAAGGCCCGCCGCGTTCGCCGCTCTGTTGATGACACTCAAAGCCTTTTGCCAGCTGGCCGTCTCACCGTCGTTGTGGAGCTGCCGGAAAGTCGCGGAGAAGCCGCTGAACTCCTCGTGACTCGACAGATCAACCTGCACGGTGCTGGGACCGGAAGCGACCCACGAAATCTTCACACTGTTCTTACTGTTAATCACGCTGTAGCTCGCCAGGTTTCGGCAGGTGCTCACGAAACGCATCAACAGTCGCTTCTCGTCATCAGTGAGTACGCCAAACAAGTTCAAGAACTTCGACGGGTCGTCGAGTCCAAACAAGAACGTGAGCTGCTCCCATTGGTACTCGAAGCAAGTCGGCTCACTACCCTCCTTCTGAAGTGCTGGCGGAAACTTCAGCTCGACCGGGCGGATCGAGTCTTCAATCGGGATGCTCTTGACGATAACCGTACCCATGGCCTCGTTTGTGATAGTGCCAGTTACCCTGTAAACGAACGTGATTGGGTCGTCCTCGATGACGATGAACTTGTCTTCGGTTGCCGGTACGAACGGATACCTAATCTTGGCCAGGCTCTTCTTCGACTTCTTACGGGGCTTGCTCTTCGGCATCCATCCTCCAGTGTCAGCGGCGGGACTGACTGTACCCGGCGTGTCCGACATTTACCGTCAGCATTCGACTGTGGATAACATTAGGCTACTTCGCTATTGCAATTGTCCATTAAACGGCGCACACTATTTACATAACTAAGCGGAGACAAATTCAGTGAATAGTGAATCAGAATTATCCAAGTTTAAGATGTACTACGAAGATTCAGTGTTCACGCATCAACTAAAGGATCCTCTTCAGTCGCTGCGCCGACAAGCCGCTAACATCCCCGCAGACGTCGTAGACGCTTTGACGCCTCTCCTGAGAACACTGATGAAAAACGCAAAACCCGATCACCTGCTTTTCGGAAGCACCGACATACGCAGCGACGCTGCGGCCGCACTCGGAGCGCTGAACCCGCAAGCACTCGAAGACCGCGATCTGTGGTCATTGATGGCCGGTGACCCCAATCAACGGGCTTCCGCTGCTCTAGTTGTCTCCCAGCGAAACCCCGACATCGCGATCCACGCGCTGGCTGTTATGGCCCATGACACAGATTCTTGGGTACGCGCGGTGGTGGCGAACTGCCTCACTCAATGGACCGTTTCCGGAGACAGCACTACGTCTGTGAACGCTTTACTGACGGAGATTTTGGACTCCGACGCCGGCACACTAGTCGCACGGATGGTGGCGGTCGCGCTTCGCGCGACTCCCGGGAACATCGCGACTCGTCAACTTGCACAACGACTTACCTTGAGTCCATCTGCAACTGTACGGGCCGCCGCTCAGGGTGCGCTCCAGTCATAACCCTGAGGCTCAATGCACCGATTAACATGCTGACGTGGCGTCACCCGCCGAGCTGCACACGGTCCCACGCCGGCACGTTGGACATTTGACTCCACCACGATTCAAAGTGATGAGCTCCTACGCGTCGACTGCCCGTAATTCCCGTTCACGACGTTGAACGTCGAATAGAGAACGACACGGCCACATGGACGACCGCTGCAATTGCTACACCGACCAGAATCGACCTGTCCCAGGACGCGTCGAAGACGAACCGGCTAATAGCGACGTAGCCAATGACGAGAACGAGAGACCGAATCACTGAGACGTCGGCCTCATTGGAACCAACCGTTGCTCTGATCTCGCTCATTGGATCAATGGCTCCTCGGTGCCTCGACGAATCGCACGAGCGCCGAGCTTGGAACTCGCTCGGCGCTCATGCGACAACTGTTGCTGGTCGGTCAGTGGGTGTCTGACAGGTGGCGGATGAGGTAGCGTCCGATCACTTCGTTGAACTCGTCGGAACGCTCCACCTGCGACCAGTGTCCGCATTGGCTGAAGATGTGAGCGTCTGCGTTCGGGATGATGTTCAGCAGTTCCCAAGTGCGCGAGACAGGGATGACGACGTCTTGGACGCCGTGAATGAGTAGCACCGGGATGCGAAGTTTCGCCAGGACATCGAAGTCGAGCGGCAGTTCTGTTCGGTCGCGGTCACGTGCGGCGACGACGTCCACCAGTCGGTCCGTCGCGGTGTCGTTCAAAGCCGATTGGTAGCGCAGGGACACCAATGTGTCGGTGACGAGGGACTTGTCGACAACGAACTGCTCGAGTGTGTTCCGCACACCCTCCTCGGACAACGTCGGGTTCGAGTGGCCCTTCAGTGCGCTGGTCAACTTCGCGCCACCGGTACCCATCGACACCACACCGAGCAACCGCTCCGGGAAGTCGATGGCAAATTGAAATGCCAGCCACCCGCCGAGCGAGTTACCGACAATCCAGGTCTTCTCGATTCCTAGTGCGTCGAGGACCCGCACAGCGTGCCTAACCCATTCGCGGATGCCGTATTCCGTTCCGTCGGCGACGACGCTCTGGCCGTAGCCGATCGAATCGATGGCGATGCAGCGGCCGTACTGGCTGAGCTCCGGCAGATTCAGCCACCAGTTCGCGGCGGCGGTCACGCCGGTCCCGGACCCGTGCAGGAACAGGATGGGCGTGCCTTCGCCGAGCTCATGGTAGTGAGTGAGTTCGCCCTCCGCTGTGGGAAGCCACTTGTCTTCGAGTCCGAAGAAACTGTCTGTCGTGTAATCCGGTGTCTCGACTGTGCTTGTCATTGATGCTCCTGTGCTGGTGTGAATGTCGTCGACGTGCCGAGTCAGCTCTTGGACGCTGCCAAGTCGAGCGCGATATCGGTGATCAGGTCCTCCTGGCCACCCACCAAACCGCGTTCACCGACAGCGAGCAGGATCGCGCGAGTGTCGAGTCCGTACTGCTTGGCTGCCGTCTCGGCGTGACGAAGGAAACTGGAGTAGACACCGGCGTATCCGAGGGTCAGCGTCTCGCGGTCGACCTGAACAGGCCTGTCCTGCAACGGTCGAACGATGTCGTCGGCTGCGTCCTGCAACCCGAACAAGTCGCAATTGTGCTTCCATCCGTGCAGGTCGGCGACGGCGACGAACGGCTCGATCGGGCAGTTCCCTGCTCCTGCACCGTGTCCGGCGAGTGATGCGTCGACTCGGGTCACTCCCTCTTCCACTGCCACAACAGAATTCGCCACCGACAACGACAGGTTCTGGTGCGCGTGGATGCCGATCTGGGTATTGGCGTCGAGGACGTCCCGGTAGGCGCGCACGCGGTCGCGGACACCGTTCATCGTCAGCCGACCGCCCGAGTCGGTGACGTACACGCAGTGCGCGCCATAGGACTCCATCAACTTCGCCTGTGCAGCAAGCTGTTCGGGCTCCGCGAGATGGGACATCATCAAAAATCCCGACACATCCATGCCGAGTTCGCGGGCTTTGCCGATGTGCTGGGCGGAGACGTCGGCTTCGGTGCAGTGCGTCGCCACTCGGACCGAGGTGACACCGAGCTTGAACGCATGCTCGAGTTCTCTCACCGTTCCCACTCCGGGAAGGAGCAGGGTGGTGATTTTGGCGCGATGCACCACTGAGGCGGCGGCTTCGATCCACTCCCAGTCGGTGTTGCTGCCGGGCCCGTAGGTCAGGCTGTGGCCGGCGAGGCCGTCCCCGTGTGTGACCTCGATGGCGTCGACACCGGCGCGGTCGAGGGCGCTGGCGACGCGGGCGACATTGTCGGGGCTGATGCGGTGCCGCACGGCGTGCATGCCGTCGCGCAGAGTGACGTCCTGGATGTACAGGGCAGCACCGTCGGTCGCGTTCGGACGCTTCGTGGTCTCGCTCATCGTGCCGCCTCCAGGGTCTTGTTCTCTGCGATCTTCTCCGCGACCTGCAGGGCGGCGGAGGTCATGATGTCGAGGTTGCCGGCGTACGCCGGAAGGTAGTGCGCGGCACCTTCGACCTCGAGGAACACCGAGACCTTCCACAGGTCGGGCCCCTTGTCGACGCCGCCGGTCAAGGTGGCGACGGATTCTGCGTCGTCGAGTTGAGTGAACTGCACTTCCTGCTTGAGCCGGTAGCCGGGGACATAGGCCGAGACCTTGGCAACCATGTCCAGAACGGATCGACGGATCGAGTCCTGATCCGGGTTCGATACCAGTGCAAGGACGGTATCGCGCATGATCAACGGCGGCTCGGCCGGATTGAGGACGATGATGGCTTTGCCGCGGGCCGCTCCCCCGACTTTTTCGATTGCCTCGGAGGTCGTTTCGGTGAACTCGTCGATGTTTGCCCTGGTGCCGGGACCAGCCGACTTCGAGGCGATCGAGGCGACGATCTCTGCGTAGTGCACCGGCGTGACCTGTGAGATCGCGGCGACGATCGGGATGGTCGCCTGTCCACCGCAGGTCACCATGTTCACATCGGGCGCACCGAGGTGCTCGTCGAGGTTGACCGCCGGCACGACGTACGGTCCGATTGCGGCCGGGGTGAGATCGATCAGCCGCTTGTTGTGGTGCCGCAGGGCTTCTTCGTTGGCGACATGCGCTGTGGCGGAGGTCGAGTCGAAGATGATGCCGATGTCGGCGAAGTCGGGGTGGTCGATCAGGCCCTGCACTCCCGAGTCCACGGTGCTGATACCCAGGCGACGCGCCCGGGCGAGACCGTCGGAGGCAGGGTCGATTCCGACCAGCACAGCGATTTCGACGTTCTTGGCTACACGTTTGAGTTTGATGACGAGGTCGGTGCCGATGTTGCCGGATCCGATCACCGCTACTTTGGTTTTGCTCATGATGTCCTTCGATTCTGTGGGGAGGTTCGTCCGTCGTCGATCACGCGGTGAATGTCGCTGTGACGTCGCCGATTCCGGATATGGACGCGGTGTACGTCGAGCCAGGTGTCACAGCAACCATCGGACCCAATGCGCCGGAGAGAATGACTTCACCGGCACGAAGCGGTGATCCGTAGGACAAGCTGGTGTTGGCCAACCACACCAGCGCCGCCCACGGGCTTCCCAGGCAGTCCGAGCCCTTGCCGGCAGACACTTGTTCACCGTCCGCGGTCATGGTCATGGTGACCTCGGCGAGGTCGGGTGCATCGGCGCGAGAGATGCTCTCCCCCAACACGTACAGGCCCGAGGATGCGTTGTCGGCGACGGTGTCGGCCAGGCTGATATCCCAGCCCGTGATCCGGCTGTCCACGATCTCGAACGATGCGAACACCCGGTCGACGAACGATGGCGCTTGTGCTGCGGTGATCTTCTCGTCGATGTCGGAGGAGAGGATGAACGCGATCTCGGCTTCGATGCGCGGTTGCAGCAGCCGGGCGGAATCGACGGGGCCGTCACCGGAGACATCGAAATCGTCGAGCAGCACTCCGAAGTCGGGCTGATCGACCCCGAGCTGTTTCTGCACGGCGGGCGAGGTCAGCCCGATCTTTCGGCCGACGACGGTGCGACCGGATGCGAGGAGTGCCTCGATGTTGCGTGACTGGATGCGGTAGGCGGCGTCTATGTCCTCGCGTCCGATGAGGTCCCGGACCGGATCGCAGGGCGTGGCCGTCTTGGCGGCGTTGGCCAGACGGTCGGCCGCTTCGCTGATCGTGTGCTGTTCGACGGTGGTCATGATTTTCACGCTATTCTCACTCGGTCATCGTGGATAGGATCTGTCCCATGAAACGGGATACGTTGTCGGTGTTACAGCGTTCGGCGTTGGTGTTGGACGTGTTTCCTGGAGGGACCGCGTTGACCCTGGCCGAGGTGTCGACCCGCACGGGTTTGCCTCGCTCGACCACGCACCGGCTGTTGGTCGACCTGGCAGAACTCGGGTGGCTTTCGCGTCGCGGCAACACCTTCGAGCTGGGAATGGCACTGTTCGAGCTCGGTGAGCGCGTCGGACTCAAGCACCGATTACGTGCTGCTGCAGTGCCGTTCATGCAAGATCTGTTCGCGGTGACCGAGCAGACCGTACATTTGGCGGTCCGAGACGGTCATGATGCGGTGTACGTGGAGAAGATTCACGGCCATATCGCACTCCCCTTGCCCTCGCAGATCGGCGGACGATTGCCGTTGACCTGCACCGCCGTCGGGAAAGCGTTGCTGGCCCCGGAGAGCCCAACCGTGCAGGACGAAGTCCTCTCTCGCCCGCTACGTCGATACACGCCACACTCCATCACCGACCCGAAGACGCTTGCTCGCGAACTGGACGCAATCCGCCGCACCGGCATCGCGATCGAGAGAGAGGAAGCCGCACTGGGTGGTTGCTGTCTCGCGTCTCCGGTACTGCTCGCCGGGGAACCTATTGCCGCACTGTCGGTGTCGGTACCCACAGCGAGCTTCAAGCCCGAATTGCTCGCCCCCGCCGTCCGCACGGCGGCGCTCGCGTTGGGACGCGCACTTACACGCAATGCAACCGGCGCGCATCGGGTTGACGCGTGAGATGCGGACCGGAGATGTGGCGCACGCACGGTGCTGAGCGCAAAGCGGTGGCGGCATAGACCATCAGCTACGCCGCCACCCCTTTCTGTCATACCGTGTCAAGCTCCGACGACTGGGCAGACGAGGACTTCGTCGCGGTGGTGTCGTTGGAATGCCCGCCGTCTGACACAAGCTGCATCGCGGCACCGTTGCGGCCCCATCCTCCGGGAAGGAGGATCACCGAGACGATGGAGATGAGCGAGACAACCACGAGGTAGATGACGATCGACACGCTCGAACCGGTCGCAGCGTATAGCGCTGTTGCGATGGTCGGTGCGAACGCAGAGCCCACGACCTGGGAGATGGTGTAACCGATCGATACCCCCGAGTAGCGCACGTCGGCGTCGAAGATCATCGAGAACAGCGACCCTGTCACACCGGCCGCCGGTGCCATAGCGATACCGAACACCAGTACCAGCGCTGTCATGAACAACCATGGGTTGCCGGTGTTGATGAGCATGAATGCGGGTCCGATGACGACGCCCATGGCCACGGCACCGATCAGATACATCGTCTTACGGCCGAACGTGTCTGACATCGATCCGAAGACCGGATACAGCACCACGGCAACAATTCCCGCGACGAAGACGCCCGCCAGTGCCTGCGTACGGGTGATCTCGGCGACGCTCGTTCCGTACGAGACGAGGTACGCCATGCAGATGTAGGCGAACACTCCCTGACTGAGGTAGGTGCCTGCGATCAGGAGTATTTCCTTGCGGTGCTTGCGAAATGCTTCGACGATCGGCATGCGTGTGACGGCATTGGTGTCTTTGACTTTCTCGAAATCAGGGCTTTCTTCGAGGGTGAGCCTGATGACTAGTCCGACGACGATCAGAATCGAGCTGACCAGGAACGGGATTCGCCAACCCCAGCTGAGGAATTGATCGTCGGGCAGCTGCGAGACCGCGAAGAACGCCAGGGTCGCCAGGCTGACGCCGGCCGGTGCGCCCATCTGCGAGAACGAGCCGAAGAAGCCCTTTCGTGCTTTCGGGGCGTGCTCGACGGCCATCAGCGTGGCACCACCCCACTCGCCGCCCACTGCGAATCCTTGGAGCAGTCGCAGCAGCGTGAGCAGGATGGGCGCGGCGATTCCGATGCTGGCGTACCCAGGGAGCAAGCCCATCAGGAAGGTGGCGACTCCCATCCCGACCAGGGACAGAACCAGCATCTTCTTGCGCCCGAGACGGTCACCGTAGTGGCCGAACACCACCCCGCCGAGGGGGCGGGCGAGGAACCCGACGCCGAACGTGGCGAACGACAGCAACACCCCCATCAGTGGGGATGCGTCGGGGAAGAACAACTTCGGGAAAACGAGAGCGGCGGCAGTGCCGTAGATGAAGAAGTCGTAGTACTCGACGGTGGTACCGATGAAGCTGGCCATCGCGACGCGAAGCGGCGAGTTCGCCTTCGGCTTTCCCGCGGGGGCTGTCGACCGTGTGGTCATTGTCGGTTCTTTCTACTGATACCGGCCTGACCTTCTAGCCGGTTAGTGGTGGGCATACCGAGGTGAGCGCGGCGTGGGCGTGAGCTGTGGTAGCGGGTCAGGCCTCAAGGGACGCTGATGAAGTTGGTGAACCCGCCGTGCCTTTCGGGGAGGCTGTCGAGGGCTTCGTTGATCTTCTCCAGTGGGAAGGAATGGTGTTCGAGCACAGACAGGTCGAGCATGCCGGTGGCGGCGAGGTCTGCCATGTCCTGCGCTTCTCCGGTCGAGAACCACAGGCTGCCGAGTACGGATATCTGGGAGCACATCATCGAAAAGAGGTCCAGTGCAGGCTTTTCCATCATTCCGCCGATGTCGACTGCGATTCCTCCGCGACGCAGGGTTGCGAGTGCGTCGGTGATCGATTCTGCCGGTGCTCCGGGGCCGACCGAGCTGATGACGATGTCGGCACCCTCGCCGTCGTTGTGCCCGCGCAGCCAGTCGCTGAGGTTTCCTTCACCGATGGGGAGTACTTCGATTCGGTCGGGTGCGATGGCCCTGACATCGGCCAACAGTTCGGCGTTGCGGCCGGTCCCGAAGATCTTGGTGACGCCGAGCGCGAGAGCGTTCAAGCACGCGCCCAGTCCGAGGGTTCCCGAAATCCCATCGATGAGGACAGTCTTCCCTGGTCCGGCGTTCGCTTTGCGGAGTGCGGAGAACGAGGTGCCGAGGTAGCCGAATCGTGCGCCTTCCTCGAAGCTGACCGAGTCCGGCAGCTTGACCAGGTTGCGCTGCGGTGCTGTCAGGTATTCGCCCAATCCGCCGTAGGGGTAGGCGTCGAACAGTTTCTGCCCTTCGGGGCCGAACGCGAAGTACCCCATGAACGTGTATTTGTCGCAGTTCTGGTCCTGGCCGTCGCGGCATGCGCGGCAGGCACCACAGGACAGGCCGGGGTTGACGTAGACGCGGTCGCCGACGGCGATGTCGGTGACGTGCTCCCCTACTGCGGAGACCACTCCGGAGGAGTCGAGGCCGAACACTGCGGGCAGCTTCGGCAGCGGTAGGTAGGGGAACCATTCGGCGTAGGTGGCAAGGACGTTGCGCAGGTTGGGAACGACGTTGCACGCCTTGACCTGGACGACGACGTCGGTGGGCCGAGGGGTCGGTATCGGTAGGTACTCGAGTTTCATCGGCTGATCGATTTCGTGCAGCCGAGCTACGAGCATGTTGGTGCTCACGGGGGCGTCTCCTGTGTCGTCGGTGGATACTGCGGTGGCGGGGTTCGTGGTGACTGTCATGCGGGATCGCCGACGGAGGTGGTCAGCGCGGAGGTGACGTCCTCGATGGTGACGATTTCCGCCAGGAGTCCGAGCGATTCGATACTGGCGGAGTGTGATTCGGGGGTCGCGGCCGAGCAGGCGTCGTCGACGACGACGGTGCGATACCCGAGATCGCTTGCGGTGCGGGCGGTTCCTTCGACGGAGAAGTTGGTTGCGACGCCGGCGAACAGTGTCGTCGTGATGCCCTTCGCGTGGAGGGTCTCCTCGAGGGTGCTGTTCTGGAAGCCTCCGACGCGCTGATGTGTGACGACGACGTCGCCGTCCTTAGGCGTCAACGGCTCGACGATCTCGGCGAGCGGGGCACCTTGCTGAAGGCATCCGGACTGCGCCACGATGCCGAGGATCGGCGAATTGACCTCGAGGTCGGACAGATCCGGCTTCCAGGCGACTCGGGTGAAGATGACGGTGCCTCCTGCGGAGCGGACGCTCTCGGCCAGACCGGCGATCTTGGCGATGACATCACGCTCGACGACCTGGTTGTAGAAGAAGTCCGCGAATGCGCCGTCGGGTCCGACGACGTCGCCTTGGGTGTGTACGACGATCAGGGCGGTGGTGCGGGGGTCGAGCTCCATGGATGTCTCCTGACAGTGTTTGAGCGAGAACGGGTTCAGGCGTGAGCGAGGATGGAATGGCCGATGTTGTCGATGTCGCGTTGCGCGGTGAAGGGGTTCGACAGGAACACCTGAGTGATGTCGACTCCGGATTCGAGCATCAGCGCGGTTTTCTCGCGCAGTTCGGCGGGTGAGCCGTAGAGGCACCAGTAGTCGACGAGTTCCTTGGTGATGATCGGGCGGTGTTTGGGGTCGAGACCGCGCAGATACTTCGCCCAGGTGTCGAGGTAGTGCGGCTGATCCACAGCAGTCGGGTCGCCGAGGTACTGCTGGGCTGCGGTGATGGAGGCGTCGACGATGGAGTCGCCGAGCACGTCGCGGTGTTCGTTCATCAAGCCGGAGTTGGTGATACACGAGCTGATGGGTCCGGAGCCGAAGCCGTTGGTGACACCGTCTTCCCAGGTCTCACCGTTCTCCAGTTGGTAGAACCACGACAGGGACACCAGTTTGACCGAGCCCGGCGCGCGGCCCGCGTTGGCGACTGCCTCGTCGAGACGGGTCCGGATCAGTTTGATCATGTCGGGGTTGGGGCCGAGGCAGTAGACGATGGCGTCGGCGTATTTGACGGCCTCGGCCAAGCCCCTCGGGCCGCCGGCGGCAACCCAGATCGGGATGTGGTCCTTGACGTTGTAGAAGCCGCTTTCCTTGTCGAGGAACTCGACTTCGCGTTCCTGTCCCAGCCACTTGTGGACTGTTCGCTTTCCGGCCATGAGATCGCGTGATACCTCGATCGCGTGCATGAGTTCGGCGATCTTGGCGGTGCGATTACCCATCGACCGCAGTGCGTTGTTGGCGGTGCCGATGCCGAGGTAGGTCCTGCCCGGGGCCAGCGCGTTGAGGGTTGCCATCGAGTTCGCGGTAACCGGGGCGATCCTGGTGAGTGGGTTGGTGACCATGGTGCCGAGCTGGATGGTGCTCGTTTCACGGGCTGCCAACGCCAGGAATTGGTAGGGGTCGCTGAAGAGCAGCGGTCCTTCGCCGACGCCGAAGTGGGTGACGCCGAGGTCCTCGGCCTGCTTGACCATCGAGACTTGATCGATCTTGGCGCAGGTTCCGATGCTGAATTCCATGAGCACTCCTTTGCGACTCGGGCGACAGCGCAGATGTCGTCGAGATGGGTCGAGATGGACACGCCGCTCAGGTTGTTCGAGCCATTCCGCACTTCGGCTGGAATGCTAGCGTTCCAGATCACACTAACTGACGGTGATGTGGACCACAAGTACGAATGTGAGCAGCCTTCGACACACAGTCGGCGGACCCGGCCGGTCAGGTCAGGCGGGCACCAGTGCAGCCGGGCCCGCGTTGATGGCCGTGGCACCGGATGCCTTCGGCGGGGTCAGAACGTAGACGAACTCGTAGACACCATCGCGTGCGAGGTCGTCCAGCATCACGCTCTCCTGCAACCGAATGCCGTTGCGCACGATGAACTCCTGATGGCACTGCGCGAAGCCCTCGACATCTGCACCCGCCAGCAGTTCCACACCCCACGTGTCGGCTCCGACGATCGCGGGCCGGAACTGCGCCAACCAGCGCGCTTCGCGGAGGTACACCCCGGGATAGAAGCCCGTGAAACGCTTCGGATCGCTGTAGAGCATCTGATTCCACCCGGTGCGGATGAGCACCACGTCACCGGGTTCGATCCGAGCCACCCCGGCGCGCTCCAACGCTGCCTTGAGGTCCTCGACGGTGATGCGATAGTCCTCACGGAGCGCATATCGGCCGTTGGGCGCTTGGACCAGGTCCGCGCTGTTCGGTCCTTCCTGCTTGTCGGACAGGACGTCGAGCAGAATTCCGCGGGTGACGATCGGCCCGATATGCTCCGCGCCCAGTTTGGTGGTGCCGGACGTGACGGCGATGTCGGCACCGCGGAATCCGTTGTAGAAGTAGTCACCGACCGCGATGTGGTTCAGGTTGTCGAGCTGCGTACCGATCTGGTAGGTGCCACCCAGAGGGAAACGTTCTTCCACCGAACTGAATTCGTTCGAAGCGCGCGGTGTCGTCGGGCCGAGGATCCCATCGAAGCCCGGGCCGGGGTCGAACCCACTGACGAACAAGCGTTGCTCGTAGATGCGAGGCGCTTCGGGTGTGGCCAGTGCCGGAAACCCATTGAACAGTCGCTCCGACAGATCGTAGGTGCGCACCGGCGATCCGCCGAGCAGCGCGAGTGCGGCAGCAGTCTTCTCTGCGGTCACCTCGTTGAGCGTGCCGCGCTCGTCGTCCGAGCCGTAACGCGACGGTCCCCAACCGCCGTTACGAACGAAGGCCGCATCGATCATGGTGTCGTCGAAGTCCTGCTCCTCGATTACGCCGCCCGGTTGTGGTTGCGAAGAGTCCTGCCCCGGGGAGTTCGGATCCTGCGTCGTCGCGCAGGCGGCGGTGAGACCTCCGAGTGCAAGTGCGGCCGGCACGAGGCCGGCTCGGACCAGCATCTCTCGGCGCGACAGCGCCTGCAGGACGGTACTTGTGCGCATGTGCGGCTCCTAGGAAATAGTCGAGGACGAATGGTCCGGAGAAGGCGTGAAGGTGCACCCAATCAAAAGTTCTGGAATGCTAGCCTGTCAGTGAACCTAGCCGATCGTGACTCATGCCACAACGGCTAGAATTCCAGTTCGGCACCGGCCGGAAGGAAGAAGGTCGTATCGATGACTGATCAGGTCAGGACTCAAGAGTCGGACCCCACACGGGATCGGACCGACCGAGTCGGTACCGAAGGACGCGCCGATGTTCGACTGACCGGGGCACGGCTGTCCGCGGTTCTGTACGACACGCTCAAGGGACGTCTCCTCGAAGGCAAGTATGCAGCCGGGGAGAAGATTGTCGTGGAGTCGATCCGGCACGAATTCGGTGTCAGCAAGCAACCGGTCATGGATGCACTCCGACGTCTGTCGAGTGACAAGCTGGTCGATATCGTTCCGCAGGTCGGCGTGCAGGTCGTCTCGTACACGCGCCAGGAAGTCGAGGACTTCTTCACCTTGTTCGGCGGATTCGAGGGGACCATTGCCGGCGTCGCTGCCCTGCGCCGCACCGACGCCCAGCTCCGCGACCTCGACGCCGTCTCCGCAAACGTCGACGGCCTGATCTCGTCCGACGACGCGGCGGTGCGAGCTCACGGCTACCGAGTGCAGAACCGAGAATTCCACGCGGTGATTCACCGAATGGCCCACTCGCGCATCATGGCCGAGACCTCGCAGCGGATGTGGGACCTGTCCGACTTCCTGATCAACACCACTGGAGTTGACAATCCGCTGTCGAGTGCGCTGGACGATCGACAGCACGATCACCGCAGTATCGCCGAGGCGATCCGAGCAGGCAACGAACGCTGGGCCCGCGAAGCGATGGAGCACCACATCGTCGGGACGGTCGAGGTCATCCGCGACGAATCACGGACGCGTGACCTGGCCGTGTGAGCAGGACCGGCTTCCTGTCGGCCCGGGGCGCTCGAACGGGCCGCGTTGCCACGCGGCCCGTTCTGCACTGGCCCTCGACCTCGGTGTCAGATCAGCGTTGAACCACGGTGGTCAGACCGAATCCTGCGATGAGTTCTCTGATGGGCCGGTAGTAGCTGTAGTCGACCTCGTACCCGCCCGCGGCCGAGAGTGCTGCGTAGCCGGCGATCCACGTGCGCACTTCGTGCGAGGAGTTGCCGGCGATCTCGGTCATCTCCGTCGGTGACCACTCGTCGAGTGGTGTCAGGTCACCGGATGCCAGGATGCGCATGAGGTCTCGGTCCCATTCGGGTGCGAGATCCTGGATATCGGCAGTGCCGGCGGCGAAATTCTTCGCTGCGTCGATCACTCGTTGCTGCCGAGCATCACGGGCCTCCGCGGAAATCGGACCCCCCTTACCCAACAACGCCTGTCGCTGCTCGGGTGTTGCGGTCGCCAGCCTGGGTACCGGTGGATCGTGCGAGAGACCGCCCGAGGAAATGAGCAAGACCTTCTTGTCCACAGTCGACAGATACCGTCCGATGGATTCACCCAGCAGACGGATTCGCTTGACGGGAGTGAACGGGGGCGCGACGGAATTGATGAACACCGGGACCACGGGCTTGGCCGCAATGTTCTTGTACATCAACTCCATTGGCTGAACTGCGCCGTGATCGACCTGCATGTCGAGTGAAACGGTCAGGTCGATCCCCTCGCTCAGGACGTGTTCGGCGATGCTGCGGGCGAGATCTTCGGGCACATCGAGACGGCCGGCCTGGCTTCCGTAATCGCCGATGCTCTCGGCTGCGTATCCGATGCAGAACGCGGGCATCAGAGTGTAGAAGAAGCCGTTGTAGTGGTCGGGTGCGAAGTTGACGATGACGTCCGGGTCGAAGTCGTGGACGAACGTACGAGCCTTGTCGAACGCCGCTTCCAGTTCCGCAGATACGTCGGCTGGGAGTTCGGCGTGCTCGAGAAGTGGACTGTGGCTCATGGCAAGCAGTGCGAGGGGCATCGTCTACTCCTGTCCGGCCGTGACGCGGGTTTCACCGGAGGTGCTCTCGTCACGTCCGAGGAGGAAATCGAGGTGGATCCGATTGAACGTCGCTGCGTCTTCGTATTGCGGCCAGTGGCCGCAGTTCTCGATGACGGCAAGACGGCCGTTGGGGATCAGCGAGGCGATTCTCTTGCCCTCGTCCACCGGACCGGAGGGGTCTTTCGTGGTCCAGATGACCAGTGCCTCAGCCTGAATCGACCGCAACTCGTCATCGGTGATCATGTTGCGGGCGCGCACCTCGGGATCTTGCAGTGCCATGTTCATCTTGCAGGCTTCGAGCCAGTCCGGCCGCTGGAAGATTGCCTGCCTGGTCCTGATCAGGTCGTCCGTCACCATCGTCGGGTCGGCCATCAGCCATTCGAGCCGGGCCTTGACTCGCTCCCAACTCGGGTCCTTCGCTGCTTCCATCGACAGTGTGTAGAGCCGCTCCATGACCTTGGGGTTGGCCATGGTGCCGCCCATGGTGTTCAGGGCGATGCGTTCCACCCGATCGGGATGGGAGGCCGCGAGCCGCGCGGTGACCCAGCCGCCGAGCGATTCCCCACTGAAGTAGGCCTTCTGCGTGCCCAGCTCGTCGAGCACATGCTGCACCTGATCGATGTAGTGCTCGATCTCGAGAGGATGATCCGGCTTGCTCGAGTAGCCGTGGCCGATGAAATCGATAGCCCAGACATCGAAATGCTCGGCATGCACCGCAAGATTCCGGACATACGCTTCGGTGTGACCGGTAATGCCATGCAGCAGAAGCAGCGTGGGCTTCGAGCTGTCGCCTGCATGCAGGTAGCGGGTGCGGTAGGGCCCGGCCTGAAGAAAGCCCTGTGAGAATTCGACCTGATTGAGGTCGTTCCACACGCTGGTGTACGGATGCGTCATGGATGTGCGCCTTCCTTCGATTGTATTGCGACGCTGCGTGACTCAGTGTGCTTGCGCGCTGGCCAGAGCATCCTCGGGTTGTGCCTGAGGAACAGTGATCGGTGCGGGAGCGGTGCTGTACTGCGGAGCGCCCGAGCCTGAGCCGTCCGACGGTTCGCTGATATCGGCAGGTTCGACAGGGCTACTCAGAATGCCGCTCAGCGCGCTCTGCAGACTTGCGAGCGCCTCGGCGTCGTCCCAGACGGGCTCGGCGTGTCGCCATGCCACGTATCCGTCGGGACGGACCAGAATTGCCCCTGCTTCGTGGACCTCTCGAACCCGGCGCCAGTACCCGTACGGGTCGATGGTGCCCGATTCGCCGACCACGACGGTGCGCAGGTACGGCAGATCGAGAGACGCTGCGGCATGCTTCCAGGCTTGTCCGCCGATTCCTGTCAGCAGGGTCATCATGCCCTTGCCGACCACGTCGAGGGTGGAGATTCGGCAACCGTCGTCTCCGACCAACCATGCGTGTGGCAGCTTGGCACCGGGGCGAGTTGTCGCTTGCAGGAACAGTTCTCGATCGCGTGGCCACTGCTCGTCGGCGAGGTTCGGGTCGCCTACGACAGCCGTGGACTCGTACCGCTGGTTCAGTTCCACGCCGTGGGCGTTGAACTCGGTGTTCTTGTGCTCGAGCGCCTCGTAGAGACGTTCGCGGCGCGCGACCCCTTCGGGCGATGGGTCCTTGAGCTTCGCCAGTCCGTCGAGCACAGGGTCCGCGCTGTCGTTGTCGAACCATTCCCGTAGGCCGGCATAGTCTTTGCGCGACTGGTTGGCGCGGGCGACTATCTGCTTGCCCACCGGCACTCGTTCCGGTGAGTAGGTTTCGACCAGGTCCGTACCGGCGTAGCCCTTGATGACGAAGGCCAGCTTCCAGGCAATGTTGAAGGCGTCCTGGACCGAGGTGTTCGAGCCCAGGCCGCTGCTCGGCGGGTGGCGGTGAACGGCATCGCCGCCACAGATCACTCGGCCGGACTGGTAGTGCTCTGCGTACTGCTGGTTGACGTACCAGAACGACCGTGACTCGATCTCGATGTCGAGTTCCGGATCACCGACCAGGGTCCGGATCTGTTCGATGACCGTCTCGTCGGATACGTCGGGTTGGCCATCGGCCATATCGAAGCCCCAGCCTGCGATCCATTGGTTCCAGGGCTTGATCGCTCGCAAGAGACCCATGCCGATTTCTCCGAATCCGGCTTTGGAGTTCATGATCCAGTGCAGAATGCTGGGACGGTGGGCGACATACTTGCTCAGGTCGGCGTTGAACAGAATGTATGCAGTTCCCGCCCGCGCGAGTTCGCCTTGGAAGGGTAGTTCGAGTTCTTCGGCAATCTTCGAGCGGGCACCGTCGAAGCCGAGCAGGTAGCGGGCCCGCTGCTCGAAGACGTGGCCGGATCGCACGTCTCGAAGTCGGACCGTCACCCCGTCCTCGTCCTGCACGTGGTCGATGTATTCGGTGTGGAAGCTGATGATCGCTCCGCGTTCCGCGGCATTCTTGACCATCACCGGCTCCATGAGCGGCTGCGGAATGTCCAACATGGCGCAGGGGCTGCCGTTGAGGTAGTCGCCGTAGCGCAGGTCACCGGTCCCCCAGGTTTGAAGGCGAACAATTTCTTCCCCGGCCAAACTGGTGGTGAAGAGCGTGTCGCCCATTTGATCCCACGGCGTTGCGTAGCGGCGCGCTTCCTCCTCTACGCCCAGGTCGCGGAGGACCTCGGCGGCGCGCTGATTGGTGATGTGCGCGCGGGGCGAATTCGCCACCCACGGGAACATCGACACAGCATGAACGCGAATTCCGTAGGTAGCGAGCGCAAGAGCGGCCGTGCCGCCGGCCGGGCCCAGCCCGACGATGACGACGTCGGTGTCGTAACCACTACCGTCGTCGGGGAACGGCAGGAATCCTGGGGCAGGCAAGTCTGAAGTCTGCATGGCACCTTCTCAGAACAAATTGATGGACTCGAGGCCATATCGGCCTCCGTAGGTGATCGGCATCACTGCAACTAGCATGCCAGTTGTCGGGCTACAAAGAAAGCCCCAGTTGATCGTCGGACGCTGATTTTTTATATATGCAGCTCAGAAGGTTGTCGCGAACCGCTGGATCGCGGCCAGATCAGTAACAACTAACGAAACAGGTTGGACAGAGACTCTAGAACGCCAGCGGCCGGGGCGCCGGGCCCATCTCCAGCACGGCGACACGTTGCGGATGCGACGCATGCGACGAGGACGCGATCTACACCCTGGGAAGCCTGTCTCGATACTGCGAGTCCACTGCCGCACGACATCTAATCGAACGAATCACCACCGACTTGGGCGGGCAGTACCGCGACGCCGCTGTCCGCAACAAGAAAAGGCGAACTTCAAGCCCACTCGACACAACCACCAGGTGACGGACGCTGGCAACCATGGTCGCCGCGATCACGAACAGCAGTTCAATAGCCGACGCTAATCCTCCGTGCACGAGCCGATGCAGGACGTCAATCGGTCGAGCTGCGAACCGACGGAGACTGCGTAGCCCTTCATGGCGGTTTTCATGGATGCATCCAAAGATGTTCGCCCGCCATGTACGCGTATATATCGGCCAACAAATATCACGTGAGCCAGCGGAGCAACACGACCAGTCTTGATATGCAAGGTTCGGCAATGGTTCAAAGCGCTGGTGAACAACCCCCAGGTTTCCGACTTTGCCCGGACCCCTACGGACTCCAGAGCTACTTGACAGCGAAACAGCTGAATCAAGTGGCTCCGTCCACGCAGGTCCAATTGATCAACACATGCGGATCGCCGGACACCAGTGGATACACCTGGACACCGCCTCAGCGCCCAGTTCGACCGTGTAAGAAACGAGTAGTGACACTCCCGCGGCACGCGCACAAAAAAGGCGGCTCCGGATTTCTCCGGAACCGCCTCTGACCTGCAACTATCTGTCGGGCTGACAGGAATTGAACCTGCGACCCCTTGACCCCCAGCTAGATCGGCCATACTTCGATGGTCCCACCCGGACGCACCGCACAGACCTTGACCAGGCGTTTCTGTCCGAACCGGTTCACGCTGGTCCACCCCCAGTTGCACCGAGTAGTGACACGCTCGCGGCACGCTCGAACGCCGACTGATCCTTGCAAATCCACCTACGTGCTCTAATCACCACGAACGTCCATCGCCGCGACAAAGCGACTGAACAAATCGCCCCGCGACGGCCTGACACCCAGACAGCAGGGACACCCTCGCGGAAGAGTAACCCTCTTACAAGGAGGTATTTGGCTTGAAGCCCGGACAAAAAACCTGGCGGACCCGTCTGACTCGTAAAGTAACGGATTTTCAGTCCCTGAAAGCGGTTTCACCTGAACGTATCTGGACGCGGCATTCGTTTATTAGCAACGCTTTTCGTGCATCAGGGTCCAGGTCGGTCCATCACCGATCGTACCGACTTGTGACACTCTCGTGACACCAAACTGCCGCCGATTCTCCGACACCGGATTGTCCTGATCGGCGTCGGACAGCCACGGTGTCAGGGGACGGATAGTGTCCTGGCGATCGACGCTCTGTGCGGACTCGTGACAACGAGACTTATTAGTCGCGAACCCATATCGCCCTTGATTTAGTCGAAAGGTGAAACGGCGAACCCCACCGCATTGGTCCAACGGCTTGCTGGACAAATGCCCTTCCGGGCGAGGCGTTAGCCATCCGGCGATGATGCTGACCGAAGCGAACAGTTGCCGAGTTGCCAACGACAGACACGATCCCGCCGACGACATCGCACGGAAAACGGCAGTTACCGTACCGTAATATCAACTTTGGGGCTCGGATCGCGCACGGGCATCTCGACGCAGTAGCAGTCTTGGCCCTTGACGGGCGCGGGATGTGGCCCGCCCGCATAGAGCGACCGTGTGCGCCGCACGCTGTAGTTCAGCCATGCGAGACTGCATTCGGGAGCTGTTCGGCGAGCCACCTTGGATCCGTGACACGTCTGGCTTGTTTTGCTTTCTGAACAAACAAGTTAAGCGGGTGTCATGGGATTCAACGGTGCCCATCCTCGCAAACCAGTCCCTCCCCCACTCGCGGAGAAGGGTTGCCCGGATGCTTCACCTGCTCCGTTGCCCACCGTCATAACGAGCTAGCCGCAGTCCTAGTGCAAAAGCCTGGGTGGCGGGGTTCAGCCGTGAGGCAGGCGTGGCTCGACTAGTTACGATCGGGCGTACGAGGTAGCCGCACCAATAGCGTTGTGCGCCAGGGTTCAGCGGGCGGCGGCGATCGACGATTGTCGTGGAATCAATGTAGGCAGCGCCATTCGGAGTGGGTTCGGCCCATCAGCACCGCTGAGCAGCAAGTCCATTGCAGTGCCTGCAATCTGATCGAACGCAGTGCGAACCGAGGTCAGCGGGACCGGAAGCAATTGCGAGAGCGGAATATCGTTGTAGCCGACCAACGAAATGTCCTTCCCGACAGACAGGTTGTGACGGTGCGCCGCGGACAAGACGCCGAGAGCTAGGTTGTCGTTGGCGGCGAACACGGCAGTGGGACGGTCTGTGGCGTCGAACAATTCGTGTCCTGCATGCGCGCCCGCTTCGATTCCGTAGCCAGTCTCGACCGTCCACGCCGACCTCGGTGACACGCCGGCTTCGTCGAACGCCTTTCGAGCGCCGGCCAGTCGCCCGACAGCACTGGACGTGAACAGTGGTCCGGTCAGAACCGCGATATCGGTATGGCCGAGATCGATGAGGTGACGAACCGCCAGATACCCGCCTGTCTCGTCGTCGCCGATCGAGGACGGGCTCTTGCCGTCGGTTCGGAGAACCAGAACGTGAGGAATGCCGTTCTCGCGGAGGTGGCTGGGGAGCGGATCGTCGGTGCGACTCGTGGCCAGAACGATCCCGTCGACATTGCGTTCGAGAAGTGACTGCGCGGCGTTCCACTCGTCCTTGGGGTCGTCGCCACTGGTCGCGACAATGGCATGATAGTTCTCCTTGCCGGCGGCCCTGTCGATTGCCTCGAACATCAACGCCATCACGGTGTCCGAGAGCCGCGGCACCAAGACGCCGATGGTGGCCGTGGCACCCCGTCGCAAATTAGACGCGAACGTGTTGCGTCGGTAGCCGAGTTGCTCGGCAATCTCACGCACCCGGACCGCCGTCGCGGACCGAGAGGGCGCGACGCGGTCGTCGAGCACACGACTGACGGTGGAAATGCTGACCCCAGCGGCCTTGGCGACGTCGCGCAACGTGATGGCATCCGTGCGCTCCGACTGGAGCCCGCTTCGGGTGGGACGCATGGGGGTTCCTGACTCGTCGGTGGATCTCTTGCTACGGCCGAACTTACAGATCTCCAGCCTAGGGCGCATGCAAACGTTTCAGGAACGTTTGCATGGGCAGGAATGACTCAGTTTTCCGACTTTGCGGGCCCTGCCACCTGGGCATCCGAAAGTGATGGTTGACACATTTGACGGCACGGGTTTAGCGTTATGCAAACGTTCCCGACAACGTTCCCAACCGCCTCTCGAAAAGGACGTCACCATGAATTCACTCGATCTCCGCGGACTCAGCCCGGCACCGATCACGCCCTTCACCCGCGACGGCGAGGTCGACTACGACGCAATCCAGCGACTCGGGTCCTGGCTCGGCAGTGTCGACGGGGTCAAGAGCTTGGTCGTCCTCGGCCATGCCGGCGAGGGCACGTTCCTCACCCAGGCCGAGCAGGCCAAGGTGATCGGTGCGTTCCGCGATTCGGTGGACGGCAAGCTCCCGATCGTCGCCGGCATCACCGGTGAGGGCACGGCCGTATCCGTCGAGGAAGCCAAGCGGGCAGTCGACGCCGGTGCATCCGCCGGCCTGGTCTACCCCTCGCACGGATGGCTGCGATTCGGATACCAGGACGGCGCGCCGCAGGGCCGCTACAAGGCACTCTACGAAGGCTCGGGCCTGCCCTTGATCCTGTTCCAGTACCCCGACGTCACCAAGGCGACGTACAACCTCGACACCCAGCTCGAAATTGCCGCTCAGGAAGGCGTTTTCGCCACCAAGAACGGTGTCCGCAACATGCGCCGTTGGGATCGTGAGATCCCGGTGCTGCGCAAGGAGAACCCCGAACTGCAAATCCTCAGCTGCCACGACGAGTACCTGCTGCACACCATGTTCGACGTCGACGGCCTGTTGGTGGGTTACGGCGGCCTCGCACCCGAGCCGCTCGTCGAGCTCATCGCGGCAGGCAAGGCCAAGGACTACCCGGCAGCGCGCGCCATTCACGACCGTCTGCTGCCCGTCACCGCGAACGTCTATCACCGCGGATCCCACATGGAAGGCACCGTCGCCCTCAAGGAAGGCCTCGTGCACCGCGGCATCCTCGAACATGCCACCGTGCGTTCACCATTGCTTCCGCTCGCTGCCGGTGCCCACGAGGAGATCGCAGCGGCACTGGATTCCGCGAACCTCGGCTCGGTAGTGCCCGCGCTGGTCTGACCCGCGCCCCGGGTCGACCTCCTTGCTCTCGGTGCCCTTCCGTCGTAGCCGCTACGGCCCGGAAGGGCACCGAGTACCACCTCCTTTTCGGCACGCACAACACCACGCGGACGAGTCCGTTCGGTTGGATTGCCGAGCTCTGCATCTGATCCATCCCACGTTTCGCCCCATGTCACACCAGGCCGAGAGCAGACTCAACCCATGTCGCCGGCTGACCGTGCATCCAGAAAGGGCTCGCCATGAGTCAAGACCACGCAACACCGGTGATACCGCCCACAGCCGCGCGAGCCTCGGAAACCCCCACGCCCGGCTCAGGAAAGTGGAAAACCTTCCTGAGCACCATCGCCATGGCCGGGCCGGCATTCATCGCCGGTGCATGGCAATTCGGCCCCGGCAACCTCGCCAGCGCCGTGGAAGCCGGCAGCAAGTACAGCTACAGCCTGATCTGGGTCATCGTGCTCTCGACGGTGTTCATGCTGGTGTTCGCGGACATGAGTGTGCGGCTCGGAATCCGCACCCCGAAATCGATGATCAGCTCCGTCAAAGACGTCCTCGGCCAGAAGGTCGGCGTCGCTGCGGGATTCGGCGTCTTCATCATCACCCTGTGCTTCTCGGTGGGTAACGCCGTCGGCTCCGGCCTCGGGCTCTCGATGGTGTTCGGCGGATCACCACTGATCTGGTCAGCAGTGTGTACTGCGTTCGTCGGTTTGATCCTGTTGTTCCGCAACGTCTATCGCACCGTCGAGCGCGTCCTGTTGGTCATCGTCGGGTTGCTCGGTGCCACGTTCATCATCAGCGCCGTCATCTCCAAGCCCGATTGGTACGAAGCGGTCAGCGGCGTCGTCCCCAGCATCCCCCCGGGAGGAGCGCTGCTCGTCGTGGCCTTGGTGGGCACCAACTTCTCGCTCAACGCCGCCTTCTTCACCTCGTACGGCACCCACGAACGCGGCCGCACCCGCGTGCAGTACAAGCAGACGACCATCGCAGACACCATCCCCGGCATCATCGCTCCCGGAATCATGACGTCCCTGGTGATCATCGTCGCCGCGGCCGTGCTCGGTCGACAGAATGCAGAAGCGCAGACACTCGTCGGCCTCGCCAAGATCTTCGAGCCCATCGCCGGACCCGTCGGATCGACCATCTTTGCCCTCGGCCTGTCCGGCGCCGCCTTCTCCGCCATGGTCGCCAACGCCACCGCCGGCGGCACGATGCTCTCGGACGCGCTCGGCAAGGGCCCGTCGCCCAGCACGCTGACCGCCAAACGCACCAGCGCATGCATCCTCGCCTGGGGATTCGCCATCACGCTGATTTTCACCAAATCGCCTGTGCAGCTGATTATTATCGCCCAAGCGCTCACCGTGTTGATCGCGCCGTTCCTCGGCTTCCTGCTCTACGTCATGAGCAACAACCGCCAACTGATGGGCGATCTGCGCAACACCTGGTGGAAGAACATCATCGGCGGGCTCGGCTTCTTGTCCATCCTCTCGCTCTCCGGACTACTGATCTACGAACTGGCGACGCGCTGATTCTACGAAATCCCGGGCCGCAACTCCGGCCCGGGATTTTCGCTGTATCCATCGGTACCGAAGAAGCCGACAGAAACACAGACCACGATGCCCAGCCTCGTCGTCGTCAGCTGATCGACGTCGACGTTAAGTCGAGACTCGGGTTGCGCCGCTTTTTGGTCCGCGACGTCATCGGTCTCCGACGCACCGAACACCGTCCCCGAGACGGCGGCCACTCCCCTCACAGCGGTATCGATCGGATCATGCTCTCCAACTAGAGTGGTCCGTCATCGAAAGTCATACCGAGCAGGAGCGCGGTGGTGCGCTCGACCTCCTCGGTGGTGAGACTGGCCTCGTCACGTGCCGCCGCTCCCAGACCGTCCGCAGCCCGAGTCACCACAAGAATACGGTCGAGATGGAGTCCATCTTCCTGAAACTCGGTGCGCCACCGTCGGGCATCGGCGTCGAGCAACACCCGAACTTCCGGCATCAATGACAAGACACCCCACTGACTGTCGCCGGTGGTGGTCGCCAACGCATCGAGCACTGGGCGCTGACCGTCCGCACGTACGCGCGCAGCAACTTTCCAGACGCGTTTTCCGACAGGTCGACGTTGCGCATGACATCCCTTTGGAACTGTCGGAGGCGCGGACACTCACCGACAAACTGACCGTGGAGTAAGCCCAAGCGAGCCTGGACAGGCTCCACAGTTTGCGCAGCGGCACCCGATTACGCCCGAAGAAGACCGAAAGGCATCGGTGGCGACGATCGCCACCCACCCACCGGTTCAGCTCCCGCGGATAATCCAGTCCGACAGGTGGGGCGATTCGACGCCGATGGTCGTGGAGTCGCCGTGACCTGTCAAAACGATGGTGTCATCAGGAAGGGCGAAAAGACGGTCGCGAATGGATCCGATGATGGTCGGGAAATCGGAGTACGACCGCCCGGTGGCACCGGGACCCCCGGAGAACAGGGTGTCCCCGGAAACGAGGACACCAACCTCCGGGAGATACAAGCACACCGATCCCGGAGAGTGCCCGGGGGTATGTATGACCTGAATATCGGTGCCGGCAATGGCAATTCGTTGATGATCGTCGAGAGTCCAGTGTGTGGCGTCTGGGTGGGTCTGCTTCCACAGGACGTCGTCGCCGGGATGCAGCAGGATCGGGGCGTGGAGTTCGTGGCCGAGTTCGGGGGCAACGGTGACGTGGTCGTTGTGGCCGTGGGTGCACAGGACGGCGTTGACGTGCCGTCCGCCGACGGCGTCGATGATAGAGGCGGCGGTGTGGGCGGCGTCGATGACGACGACGTCGGTGTCGTCACCGATGAGGTAGATGTTGTTCTCCACCTCCCAGGTGCCGCCGTCGAGAGCGAACACGCCTGAGGTGACGACGCGTTCGATTCGCAGTCCGCCTGCTGTGACGAGTGTTTCGACACTCACAGGACCACGACCGAACGCAGGACCTTGCCCTCGTGCATCGCGGTGAACGCCGCCTCGATCTCGCCCAGACCGATACGTTCGGTGACGAACTTCTCGAGCGGCAACCGGCCCTGCTCGTACAGGTCGACGAGCATCGGGAAATCCCGCTCCGGCAGGCAGTCGCCGTACCAGGACGATTTCAGTGATCCGCCGCGGGAGAAGAAGTCGATGAGCGGCATCTCGAGGGTCATCTCCGGGGTCGGCACCCCCACCAGCACAACCGTTCCGGCCAGGTCGCGGGCGTAGAACGCCTGCTTCCACGTTTCCGGACGGCCGACGGCATCGATGACCACATCCGCCCCGAATCCGCCGGTGAGCTCTTGGATGGCCTCGATCGCGTCGACCTGGGAGGCGTCGACGGTGTGCGTGGCACCGAGGTCGAGAGCCCAGTCGAGTTTGCCCTTGTCGCGGTCGACGGCGATGATCGTCGACGCCCCGGCCAGGCGTGCTCCGGCGATCGCGGCGTCCCCGACTCCGCCGCAGCCGATCACCGCGACCGAGTCGCCGCGCGAGACGTGGCCGGTGTTCATCGCGGCACCGAGCCCGGCCATCACCCCGCAGCCGAGCAACCCCACGACCGCGGGATCGGAATCGGGGTTCACCTTGGTGCATTGGCCTTCGTGGACCAACGTCTTGTCGGCGAACGCACCGATCCCCAGCGCCGGGGACAGTTCGGTGCCGTCGTCGAGAGTCATCTTCGTCGAGGCGTTGTGGGTGTCGAAGCAGTACCAGGGGGTGCCTTTCTTGCAGGCCCGGCATTCCCCGCACACCGCCCGCCAGTTCAGGACGACGAAGTCGCCGACCTCGACATGGGTGACGGCATCCCCGATGGTTTCGACGGTGCCGGCGGCTTCGTGGCCGAGCAGGAACGGGAACTCGTCGTTGATGCCGCCCTCGCGGTAATGCAGATCGGTATGACACACCCCGCACGCGGCGATGGCGACCACGACATCGTTCGGGCCGGGATCGGGAATGGTGATCGTCTCGATCGAGACCGGCTCACCCTTGCTCTTGGCGACGACGGCTTGAACGGTTTGCGGCATGGCGTTCGGATTCTCTTTCAGCTGATGCTTGTTGGATTGTTTTTCGGTCCACTCGGCAGGGAGCCGACACGCCGGTCACGACGTGCCCTCGGCGACTGCGGGGGGCGGTCACCTCACTGACACGTGGACTCGGAGTCCTGACGCCGCTGCCACCGTTCCCGATCACGAAAAGGGCACGGGCGTCGACGATCGACTGCGCCGCTGCATCCCACTCGGCCGCGTCCAGTGCACCCGGTAGGCATGCAGTCTCGGCGATCTCAATTTTCGGGCGGACCCGAAGTCCTGGCAGGCTTCGGCGATGGTCGAAGTCAACGATTTTCCTCTCTCGATGAATCCGAGGTCTAGGGTCCCGCGATCCCGCCAGGAAAGAACCCCACACAACGACTAGTTCTCACTACCCGAACGGCGACCACCGGCAGTGGCTGCGGTAGCTACGCTGCCCACATGTCCCGTTCCGAACAGACGCCCGCCACTACGCCCTGGCCGACCGACTCCATGGCCGCGCTTCGGGACGTACTGTCCGGGCCACTGATCGAGATCGCCGCCCGGTTCTCGGCCTGGGCAACTCCCTATTTCTCGCACTCGGCGATGATCATCTTCACCAGAGAATGCACTGGACGCCCGAGAAAAGTCAGTGGCGACGAATCCATCGTCGGACACGTGAGCATCAGGGAACTCGACGCACTGAAGAACCATGTGCAAAATAGCGAACGCCGAGGATTCGACGAGATCGGCCACCGGCTCGCCGGAGCAGAGCGCCGCCTAGCCGTACTGCTCGACGACGAGACCGACACCTTGCTGGTGCTCGTACCGCGAACGAACGCACCCCAGTTCGACCCGTGCAATGCCGTCGGTGCCGCATTCGGCGTTGTCGCCACCTCCATCCGCCAACAGGTGGTGCAGGCAAGCCCGGCCTATCTTGCCGAATCATTGGCAGCCTCGAGTGAGCGCGCTCGAGCGATAACCGAAATGGTCGACGTGCATGTCGACACCCTCACGTCACTACTGTCGACCTTGCGCTCGAAAGACCTCGACGACCGACGAGCACGCGATACCGCCAGCAACACAGCGTCGGCAGCGTTGATCGAGCTACGCACCATCGAAGAAGCCAATCGCGAACTGGCACAGGAGGCTGTTACCACCGCGTTCGCTCGGCTGCGCGGCGAGCTCACCCCTCTTCTGGGACGATCCGGTGTCGACGTCGAGTACGTCGACCCTCCGGCCGACGGTCGGCCTGTCCCGGGCGAAATCGCGCGCGCAGCACGGGCAGTGGTTCGTACCGTCGCACTCGCCTGTGTCGCGCAATCGGATGCACAACGGTTGCGCATCGCGTGGGACTGCGACGGCGCGAACCTGTTGCTCGAAGTCCGCAACGACGCTCGACAGGTTCTCGATACCGATGCACTCGCCCAACAACTCTCCGGACGCGTCCATACTCTTCGCGGGGAGCTGTCGTTCGAATCCATCTCCGGATGGGGATCTCGAGTCAGCATCACGATTCCGCTCGACCCGCCTCCGGCGCGCCCCGACGAGCAGCTGCTCGCCGGACTCAACCGTCGCGAACGAGACGTCCTCGGATACCTCGCAACAGGTAAGCGCAACAAAGACATCGCTGCGTACCTCAACATCGGCGAGAGCACCGTGAAGTACCACGTTGCGAGCATCCTCAAAAAGCTCGACGTCAGGACCCGCGGCGAAGCAGGCGCTTTGGGCATGGAAGCCGGGATTCGGGCAACAGAACGTGCATGAGCATCCGAGGCACCCGAGCCGTCATCAGCAAGTCCTACTTGGCATTCAGGTAGTTCGCACTCCCCGATTGTCATCTTCAGCCGATATGCGCCGCGGTAAAAACGCGTGGCGGAATCACGATCTCGGACTCGGGTGATACTGCAGCCACCGACGACTATCAGAAATTTCTGGAAACCGTACCGCCACTATTTGTTTCGAAATAATGTTGTGTAGTTCCCGCGAGCTCGCATTTCGAGGGCGGGGCGTGCCCGAGCGGCCGCGTGGCACACCCCCACGCCGGCGGCTCAGCTCGACACCGGCACCGGCACCGGCACCGTATCGACACCTGTCAGAACCATCGTCCGAACGTTGTCGACAATTCTTGCCAAGCACCATAGCTCGACGTCAGGATTCGGCGTTGTCAGATGCTGGGTGATCAAGCCGTCGAGAGCCGCGAAATAAAAGCGCGCGATCTTAGTCGTGTCGGTCTCGGGCACTATTCCGAAGTGAGCTGCGGTGTCCTCGATCAGGGCGGACGTGAGGCGGTCGATCTCCACTCTGTGCTCCGCGGTGATCTCGCGCATCTTCGGCGAACGTAAGGCCACCAATTCGAGCTCACCCAGTAGTTGATGCTTCTGGGGCTGGTCTATCACCGTCTGCCACAACCGCGCCGTCAGCGCCGCGATACTGGATTCGAAATCTGTTCCTGCCGGCACCTCCACCGCGCGGACGTGACCGACGAACTCGTCGGTCAACTCGACGATCACCGCGCGATAGAGCTCCTCCTTGGACCCGAATACGTAATGCAGTGTCGCCTGCGGGACCCCCAGCTCCTTCGCGATCGCACGAGTACTCCCGGCCGCCGGCCCACTGCGCATGAGGAGGTCTATTGCAGCCTGCACGAGCTGCTCGCGCCGTTCATGTGCGGGTACATGTGCCATGAGGCCAGTCTAGTTGGCTCTGAACAGCGACTTTGGCGCACCTCTGAGTAATCTATAAGACTTGTTCGATTGACATAGTCGACTGACCTAATCGGTGTTAGCGTTCGTCTCGACAGCGAAGCAACCTCGGTTAGGAAGCCACTCATGAATCGATTGCACACACCCGACCGGGTGCCCACAATCGCGTCTCGGCCGATCCCGGAACGCACTGCACTCCCCTATGTCGGGCACGCCCTCGGACTCCCACTCGGGAACAAGATCGTCGACCATCTACTGCGAGAGTGCGAACAGCTCGGCCCGATCTTCCGGCTGCGAATCTTCGGCGACGAACAGCTGGTGGTCTCCGGATCCGATCTGGTGTCGGAACTGTCCGACCCCGACATCTACTCGAAGTGTGTGCACTCCGATCTCGTTCGATTGCGCGATATCGGCGGCGACGGTTTGTTCACGGCCTACGGTGACGAACCGAACTGGCGCAAAGCTCACAACATTCTGATGCCGTCCTTCACGAGAGACGCTATGCGGCAGTACCACTCCAAGATGGTCGCCGCTGCTCGAAACCTGATCAATTCTTGGGAACGCAGCGCAGCCACAGACGACGATGTCGACGTCTCACGAGATATGACTCGGTTGACCTTCGACACCATCGGAATGTGCGGCTTCGGTCAAGATTTCGATTCGTTCACCGACAACGAAGTTCATCCATTCGTGGCCTCGATGATCCGCACTCTTACTCACGCACAACATCTGAGTCAGACACCCCCACTGTTGAACCGACTGCGATTGCGGGGAAATCGGCAGTACGCCGAGGACCTGGCCTCGATGCAGACATTGATCACCGAGGTGATCGACCGCCGACGACGCGAAGACCCGACCCGCAACGACGATCTGCTCGGTCGAATGCTGAATACAGCCGATCCCGACACCGGCGAGCTTCTCGACGACGCGAACATTCGCAATCAAGTCGTCACATTCCTGATTGCCGGACACGAGACAACAGGCGCAGCCATGTCGTTCGCTCTGCACTACCTCACCAAACATCCGGCGGTTCTGGTCAGAGCCCAGCGTGAGGTGGACCGACTCTGGGGACGCGACGACCGACCCGATCCCACTTTCGAGGACGTCGGTCGGCTGACGTACGTGCGCCAGATCCTCGACGAAGCACTTCGTCTTTGGCCTACCGCCCCGGGCTTCGCGCTCAGCCCCAACCGCGACACCACCGTCGGTGACGGCTTCGAGATCAAGAAGGGTGACGTACTTCAGGTCTTCATTCCAGCGCTGCATCGCCAACCCGAGTGGGGCGCGAACGTTCACGGCTTCGACCCCGACCGCTTCTCGCCCGAAGCGAT
The DNA here is from genome assembly GCF_030056855.1 of Rhodococcus sp. IEGM 1354. Lineage (NCBI taxonomy): Bacteria > Bacillati > Actinomycetota > Actinomycetes > Mycobacteriales > Nocardiaceae > Rhodococcus > Rhodococcus sp. IEGM 1354. Next base: position 34,376 of record NZ_JASHKT010000004.1, on the reverse strand, counting down.
CGCAGCCCGGCCAGGGCATGTGTACAAGCCCTTCGGGCATGGCGAACGCGCCTGCATCGGCCGTCAATTCGCTCTACACGAGGCCACTCTGGTGCTGGCGATGCTGATCCACCGTTTCCACCTCGACGACCGAACGAATTATCAACTGTCCCTGAGTATGACCTTGACGATCAAACCGGACGCATTCTTCTTGGCTCCACGCACGCGGACGGCCGACGATCGCCACGCTTCGCCGACGGTACCCACCGCGTCACCCGAAAGAGGTCGAGCCGACTCGGGTACCTCGTCGAACAGCTTTACCAGGGTGTCTGTGTTCCATGGGTCCAACCTCGGCACATCGGCCTCGGTCGCCCGAGAACTGGCAGCAGCGGGAACGACCAAGGGTTTCACGACAGCAGTCGCTCCCCTCGACGCAGCGATCGGTCGAATCGACGACTTCACCACGAGTGAGTTGATGGTGGTGGTCGCATCGTCCTACAACGGTCGCCCGACCGACGACGCGTCCGAATTCTTCCGTTGGGTGCAGTCACTCGAGCGCGGTTCGCTGGACGGGTTGTTCTACGCGGTTCTCGGTATCGGCGACCGAAGCTATGCCGACACGTACCAACACGTACCCACAGTCATAGATCAGGCGCTCGAAGCTGCCGGCGCAACCAGAGTCGCTCCGCGCGGGGCCGCAGACGTGGGCGGCAACTATGCAGGCGCGGTACAGGACTGGAGTGCGGAACTCTGGCACACGACAGGTGAGATCGCCCGCAACGACGCGCAACGCGACGACACGTCCGAGCCCACCCTGACACTCGAGCCCGTCGCCCCCTTGGCCGCCCAGCGAGTCGAACACCATGGATTGTCACCGATGACAGTGGTGGAATCGTACGAGTTGGTCGATATCGATCATCCGCTCGGCCGGTCGAAGCGCTTCGTCCGTTTGCGTCTTCCCGATGGCGCTTCGTATCGAACCGGAGACCACCTTGCCGTCCTTCCGAGCAACCCGAAGGAACTGATCGACCGCGTCGCTGCTCGCTTCGACATCGAGCTCGACACCCCGGTTCGGGTTCGCCTGAGTGGTTGGTGGAACTCGGCCCTTCCTACCGACCGGCCCGTCAGCATTCGAGAGTTGCTGCGTGACTATGTCGAATTGCAGCGCCCCGCCACTGCAGAAGATGTGGCATTGCTGGCCGAGTCGTGCCCGTGCCCACCGGAGCGCCGCCCGCTCGAAGACCTCGCCGCCGCACTCGCCTCCGATACCGAGCACACAGCCACCGGTGGGGGTGCGAGTGTGCTCGACCTACTCGAGCGTCATCGGTCGGTCGAGCTGACGCTGGACCGATTCCTGGCAATGCTCCCGGCCTTGGAACCGCGTCGCTATTCGATATCGTCGTCGGCCACTGCGGACGCGGGCACCGTGGACCTGATGGTGTCCGTGGTCGACGCCCCTCACCGATACTCGGCCGTGGACGAATCACGCAGGTATCGCGGGATTACGTCCAGTTTCATTTCTCGCACGGTAGCCGGCGATAGTGTCGATGCCCGAGTCGTCCCCTGCAACGACCACTTTCGGCTTACTCCTACGCAGCCCGCGATCGTCATTGCGGCAGGAACGGGCCTGGCCCCGTTCCGAGCAATGATCGCCGATCGGCGAGCTGCCGGCACTGCGGCTCCGCTGATCACTTACTTCGGGTGCGATCATCCCGATGTCGACTATCTCCATCGAAGTGAATTGGAAGCAGCGGAACGCGACGGGTTCGTTTCCCTGAGAACGACATTCGCGTTCGATCCAGTCGATGGGCACCGATTCGTCCAAGAACGAATGATCGACGAAGCACACGAGATCTGGGCTCTGGTTCGGGCGGGTGCCCACATCCGGGTCTGCGGGGATGCCGCCCGACTCGGTGTCGGTGTCGAACAAGCGCTGCGCACAATCTTCGATCTCTGCGCCCCCGCCGACATCGGGGTCGATGCCGAGCAATGGCTGGCCCAACTTCGCCGCGAACGCCGCTACGTCTGCGACGTCTGGTGACAACCGCATCGAGCAACACCAACGACGAGTATCAGGAGACGAACATGACCGGAACGAACCAGCACTCGACAGATGCTGAACCACAGAATCAGTATGGTGACGACAGCATCCTCGATGTGGTCATCATCGGCGCCGGCCTGTCCGGTATCGGAGCCGCATGTCACCTCGTCCGTGAACGACCGGGCAGTACGTACGCAGTCCTGGAATCCCGCGAAGACCTGGGTGGAACCTGGGACCTGTTTCGATACCCTGGGATCCGATCCGACTCCGACATGTACACACTCGGTTACTCGTTCCGGCCATGGCGCGAACGGCGCGCAATCGCGGACGGCAGCGCCATCTTGAGCTATCTGCGAGACACCGCAGCCGAATACGACGTGTCGTCCCGAATCCGCTACGGCCACAGAGTATCGAGTGCCTCGTGGGACACAGCGCAGGGATGTTGGACCGTCACCGCCGAGACCGTCGACTCCGACACCGGAGAGCCCCGGTCAGCTCGTATCCGATGCCGGTGGCTGTCGGTGTGCGCAGGCTACTACCGATACGACCACAGTCATCGTCCCACCTTTCCCGACGAGAAGGACTTCCGCGGCCGCATCATCTCGCCCCAACACTGGCCGGCGGATCTCGACTGGACGAACAAACGAGTGACGGTCATCGGCAGTGGGGCAACGGCGGTGACTCTGGTTCCGACCCTTGCCTCGACAGCAGCGCACGTGACGATGCTGCAGCGCACACCTACCTACATCGTGTCGCTGCCCGGCGAGGACGCAGTTGCACGACGACTCGAACGACTACCTCTCCCATCAGCTTTGGTCAGCCGAATCATTTTCTGGAAGAACGTCATCGGAAACGTCGTGTCCTACGAAACGGCACAGAAATTTCCCAAGCTGGCACGACGCCTCATCCGACGCGACATCGAACGAGAACTGGGAAACCACCTGGACGTCGACACACACTTCAGTCCCCCGTATAACCCGTGGGACCAGCGCGTGTGCGCAGTACCGGATGGCGATCTGTTCACGGCCCTGAAAGACGGTCGTGCAGAGGTCGTTACAGACACGATCGGAAAGTTCGTCGAGCGCGGGATCGAGACGACGTCGGGCAGAGTCATCGAATCGGACATCATCATTGCCGCCACTGGTCTGCAGATGTTGCCCATCGGAGGAATCGACCTCGTTGTCGATGGGCGACCGGTCGACCTTCCCGACACCTACGTCTACAAGGGCATGATGCTGTCGGGCGTACCCAACTTCAACCTGGTCATCGGCTACACCAACAACTCCTGGACGCTCAAGGCCGACCTCGTCAGCCGCACCGTTGGACGGTTGCTCGTGCACCTGGACCACCACGGCTTCGACACCGTGACGCCGCTCGCAGGCGAGGGCCTCGGATCGCTACCGTTCGTCGACCTTCGGTCCGGTTACGTTCAGCGCACCATCGCGACTTTTCCCCGCCAGGGCACTCGAACACCGTGGCGCCTGCACCAGAACTATCTGTTCGACGTCGGCCTGTTCCGGCGGGACTTCGCCTCCGACCCTGCCCTGGAATTCCGCGGCAAGCACGCCACTGTCTCCGATCCATCACCACTCACCGAACGCCGAGGAGCCATCAATGTCTGACTTCGATTTTTCCGGTACTGCGATCGTCACCGGATCCGCCGGCGGAATCGGTCGATCGCTCGTTCGCCAGCTCGCCAGTCGGGGTTGCGATATCGCGTTGGTCGACCGCGACGAGTCGGGCCTGGACTCGATTCGTGCAGAACTCTGGGCCCGGTATCCGCACCAGACCTTCACGACCTATGTGGCCGACCTGTCCGATCGATCTGTGGTTCGGTCGCTGGGCGTCACACTCGCCACGGCGCACCCCGACACCCGACTGTTGGTCAACAACGCCGGAGTAGCACTGAGTGGATCGTTCGAGCAGTGTGGTGCCGACGATTTCGACTGGCTTGTCTCCGTCAATCTTCTTGCGCCGATCGATCTGGTCCGGGCTCTGCTGCCCGTACTCCGAACCAATCGCACCCCTCACATCGTCAACGTGTCGAGTGTCTTCGGATTGGTGGCGCCCGCAGGCAACGTCGCATACTCGACGAGCAAGTTCGGTGTTCGGGGCTTCACCGAGGCGCTGCGCGCCGAGCTCGCTCCTACAGGCATCGGAGTGACATGCGTGCATCCGGGCGGAATCAAGACTGCAATCGCGTTGACAGCACGGATCGGTTCGGAAATGACAGAGACGGAGCGAACACAGGCCGCCCAGAGCAACATCGAATTCGACAAGGTCCTGTCCATCACCGCCGACCAGGCGGCATCGACGATCATGGCAGGCATCGAACGACGCCGGCCGCGTGTTCTGATCGGAATGAGCGCCAAAATCCCCGATGTGGTCGCCCGACTGTTTCCTACGCACTACCACCAAGTAGTGAATTCGCTCGAATCGTTGCTCGGCGCGCTGTCGTCTCGGCGCGAATCTATTGCCCCCGCAACAACTGTCGTGTCCGGAGCGAATCGATGACCGCGGGTCGCCGGCCGGAGCCGGCACCGGACCTGGCGGCATTGTTGGGCCAACTGATGCCGTCCGATCGCTCCGAGGTGACTCCGGAACAACAGCGTGCGGAATACAACGGCTTCGTCGATATGCTGCGTGGGCCCGAAGTGCCCTTCGCAGGATCAGTCGTCGACGAGCAGCTGCCCGGCGCGCCGGGCAACCCGGACATCGTCGTTCGACGGTATGTCCCCGCTACTTCGCCCCGTCCGAGCGACGTCCTCATCTACTTTCATGGTGGCGGTTGGGTTCTGGGCAACCTGGACACTCACGATCGATTCCCACGAGCCATCGCCCAACAGCTCCAACTCGCGGTCGTATCCGTGGAATACCGGCTCGCACCGGAGAACCCGTTCCCTGCCGCGTTCGTGGACTGCTCCACTGTCGTCGACAATCTGTCCCGCACTGCCAGCTGGGTCGGACTGTGCGGGGACAGCGCCGGCGCGAACCTCGCGGCAGCAATCAGCGCTCGACGCGCGGTCGACTCGACAGTGCCTGTCGACGCTCAAGTATTGATCTATCCGGGCCTGAGTGTCCCGTCGGAGGTACCCGACCGATCGCTCGACGGATTGGGCTTGGATCGATCGGATATCGACTACTTCTGGTCGTCGTATCGCGGCGACAGCGAGCCCGACGCCCGGCTGGCCCCCCTGATGCATTCCGACCCGATTCCCGCCCCGCCCACCCTGGTGACCACGGCCGGCTGCGATCCGCTTCGTGTCGACGGGGTGGACTACGTCGCCCGACTAGTCGACGCCGATGTCCCAGTCGCTTACCTTCCATTCCCGCACCTGATCCACGGCTGGCTCGAATTGGCGGAAGCAATTCCAAGCGCGTCCGAAGCGAGAGCTTTGCTCATCGAGGCCATTGGCGATCTGCGTGACTCGACGATCCGGCGGCCTGCCGACGTGCAGCGATGAGTGACCCCATCCGGCTGTCGATGAGCCAGCCGACCTCGAGTCCTTTCGGCCGTCCGAACCGGGTCAGTACGCGGTGGACGCTCCTGTTCGGACTGGCGTGGACCGGAGTGTGGATGGCGCAACTTGCGCCGTTTCAGTATCTTCTGCCGGTTCAGTTGACAGCCGCACTCGGTGATACCGCTCCCGCGGGCGACGCTGGTTGGCGGGACAGTGTGATCGACTTCGGGGTCATTTCCGGCCTCTCAGCAGTATGCATGGCAATTGGTCTGCCTCTGGCGGGCGCTCTCAGCGATCGCACGTCCGGCCGCTTCGGCAGACGACGTCCTTGGATCGCGCTGGGAACGCTCGTGTTTGCGGGTTCATTGGTGGGCCTCGGTTTTCAGAACACGACCGCAGGCATCGCGGTGTGGTGGTGCACCGCAATGTTCGGGTTCTGCGCTGTTGCTGCAGCTTTGACTGCACTGATCAAGGATCGAGTGCCACACGAGCAGCGTGGAACCGTGGCCGGCGCGATGTCGATGTCACAAGCCGTCGGGCTGATCGTCGGTTTGGGTACGGTGTCGGTGCTGGCCCTGACTACCACTTCGTCGTATGTGTTTCTCGCGGTGGGACTCTGCGCCCTCGCTGCTCCGTTCGTCCTGTCGGCGCGGACCGAACCCGCAGCGGAGCCTCGATCCATGACTGCGGATTCGGAGTCTCCGTCGCCCTTTGCTTTGGTCCGGCTTCACGACTTCCGTTGGGCCTTGATCGGCCGAGTCACCGTGAACTTCGGAAACGCTTTGTGCACTTGCCTGCTCATCTACTTCCTGCAGTACGACCTGAAGATTTCGGACCCGAGTTCGGCATTGCTACTGCTGACGATCGCGTACATCGTCAGCGTGCTGTCGGTGTCGATGGTGTGTGGTTGGCTTTCCGATCGCATCGGCCGCCGCAAGCCATTCATCGTAGGCTCGGCAGTACTGCAGTCCATTGCCGCAGTCTTGTTGATGTTCTCGGAAAGCTTGTGGTCGGCAGTTCTAGCGCTCGCCGTCATCGGAGCCGGCTACGGGTGTTACATGGGCGTGGACCAGGCTCTCGGCGCAGACGTTTTGCCCGATGCCGAGAACAGTGGCAAGGAACTCGGTATCATGAACGTCGCGCTCATAGTGCCGCCCGCGCTGTGCCCTTTGATCGGAGCGGGACTGGTAGATCTGTTCGATGGGAGTTTCGTCGAACTGTTCGCAGCGTCCGGCCTGCTCACTCTGCTGGGTGGCCTCGCGGTCCTGCGGGTTCGCTCGGTGCGGTGACGTACGACCGAACCGAAAGCTTCCCGCCCGTTTCGATCATGCCGGCCACAATGGCCCGAGCAGAGTCGCTTCCCTGGGTCTGCGCCGGCGATCATCACCGTGCGTCCTGACGGTCGTGCTATACGCGTCACCTGGGGGTTGGTCAACTCAGTCGAGGGCAGTTCGTATCGCCACCGCCGCACGAAGGTTCGGTACTCCCGGACCGACTGCGACGTCTCGCTGAGGCGCACGGGTTCGTCGCGAACATCGTTCAGGTCGCGCCGGACACCCAGACTGCTTTGGCACTGGTGGGAGCAGAAGTCGGATGCCATCTCACATTGGCGTCCGTCGCGCGCAACGTCACCGACCCTCATGTCGCGTTCGTTCCACTCGACAGCGTCGCTCCGGACGTCGATATGCGCGCGGCGTGACGACTGCAATCCAGCGCTTCGTAACGTACTACACAAACTTGTTGCGCTGGAACAATTGTGAGGCGGAAATGTGTTCGCATACTTGGCCTCCCAATCAAACGAAACCGCCGATCCTCGCCTTCGTCGGCGAAGTGGGGTTCTTCGGATCGAGTCGGCTCGCTGACATACTCGACCAGAGAAAGGTCCGGCCGATATGCTAAGCCGACCGGACCTTCGTCGTGCCCCCCTACCCGGCAGTCCGGTGCCGCGGCAGTATGACCGTCAAGGCGATAGCACCGGCAACGAGTATCGCTGCGGCAATCGAACTCGTCGACTCCACCGCTGAGGTGAAGGCGTGCTGCGCCAACCTGGTCAGTGGTTCCGCCAGTGGGGCCGTCGCAGGATCGTTACCGAGGTGCTGGGCAAGCACTGACGCGGACCCAACAGATTCGCGACCGATATCCAAGGCGTTCGCAACATCCGGTGTTGTCGCAACGACTGGATTCGACGGATCGACGTTTGCAACGCTGTCGTCGAAACTGGACGAGTAGGACGACGACAGGACTGATCCGAGCACTGCGATACCCAGCGCTCCCCCGAATTCGATTGCAGTGTCGTTGATTCCGCCTGCAGATCCGAGCTCAGACTCGGAGAAGCCACCCATGATCGCGTCGGTTGCGGGTGGTTCGGCCACCCCCATCCCAACGCCGAGTACAGAAATGGCGATGGCAAACCAGCTGTAATCAGGTGCATCACCGATCATGGTCAGCATGAGAATTCCAACAGCTGCGATTGCAATGCCCGAGGCTATGAGGACGCGTTCACCGAATCGTGGCAGCAGTCGCCCGGACACGATGGAACCGACAGTCACGGCCAATGCCAACGGCAGCAGACGAATTCCAGCCTCGAGCGGTCCGTATCCGAAAACGAACTGGAAGTATTGCGCAACGAAATATATCGTGCCGAAGGCAGCCAGAAAGAGCAGCGCCACCGACAGGAGCGATCCGCCGATCTTCCTCTCTCCCAGCCTGCGTACATTAAGCAGAGGCCGTGGATGGCGTCGTTCCCACCACACGAACACGAGTGCGGCAGTGAGCGCCGTGACACCGACAGAAACAGGACCGAATGTCCACCCCGCATGCAGGCCATCGATGATGGCGTAAACCGAACCGCCGACCGTCACGATCGACAACAACCCGCCGATCCAATCGATTCTGCCATCGGTGGCAACCCGACTGGGCGGCACGACGACCAGCGCGGCGACGACAGCGACGGCGACGACCGCAACGTTGACGAGGAACGTCGAATGCCAGGACCATTTCTGGAGCATTGCGCCTGCCAGAAGTGGTCCGAGAGCAATTCCCAAACCTGACGTTGCCGCCCAGATTGCGATTGCTCGGGCTCTCTCGGCCCGGGGAAAGGTCACGACGAGTAAAGACAAGGTGGCCGGCATGATGACGGCGGCACCAATTCCCATGACCAGGCGCCAGGCAATGACCTGTTCGGTGGATGTGGCGAGGCTACCCAGGATAGACCCGGCTCCGAAGATCACGAGTCCGAGGATCAGCGCGCGGCGTCGACCGAACCGGTCACCGAGTGCACCGAAAAGCAGCATCAAGGCCGCGTACGGGACCGTGTAGCCGTCGATGACCCATTGAAGCTGAGAACTGGTGAGTCGCAAATCCTCGGTCATCGAAGGAACAGCAACGATCAGTGACGTATTGGCCATAACGACGACCAGGAGACTGGCGCACAAAACCGTCAATGCGTACCAGCGGTAGCGATAAGGGCCTGTCATTTCCGAGACGGGCCTGTCGAGTACCAGGGACATTCGAACCTCCTCAATATTTTCACGTTCGTGTGCAAATCTAGCCTTTTGCACATTGACGTGCAATAATTGTGTCGTGGTACACACTGGGAGCAAGACCAAGAACCTCAACCGCGACAAGATCACCGACGCGGCCATCGCGGCGTTCGCCGTCAACCCCGAGGCAACAGTGGCCGAGATAGCCGAAGCCGCAGGCATCGTGCGCCGAACTGTCTACGGACACTTCCCCACTCGACACGATCTGATCATCGGCATCGTCGAACGTGCGGCCCAGGAATTGATCGACGCACTCCCCTCACCGGAGGACATTCCAGACGAGCCGGATGTCGCGCTCGCGCTCCTGGAACTGTGCAATTGGCCGGTGGGCGATCGATATCGCGCGCTACTTGGAGTAGGGCGGCGCGAGCTGGGCGACCAACGCATACTCGACATGATCTCCGGAGCAAGGCAATTGACCCTCGACGTGGTCGAACGCGGCCAAGCCCGAGCACTGTTCAACCGCCGCGTGACTGCAGACACGATCGTCGCAGTGTCCGAAGCGGCCTCCCTCGCGCTGCTCGACGACACCCACAGAGTCGACGGCACGATCACCGCAACGATTGCGGCAGACATCGCCCTGTCGCTGGCGGGTGTAGACACCGCACGTCGGGCGGATGCGATCCGCTCTGCGGAAATCATCTGGAACGGTATTTCCACCACAGACTCGTAGTCCCGGATACAAGATCGGCCGCGTACGGCGGTCGGTCACGCTACTGACGGGTCAGTGAGTCATTTCGGACGTCCTGGCAGTACGTACGGTGCGGGGGTTGAACAATCGGGGTCGTCGTCGCGACCGCGTCGGCAAACGAGGAGCATCCAGAAGAGATGACCGCGGTTCTGATAGTCATGGCGGGTCCGATCCTGCTGTGGGCACTGTGCCATCAGGTGGTTCAACGGCTGTCGGTCACCGGCCCGCTGCTGATGGTCGCCGCCGGTGCGGTTGTCGGGTGGTTCATCACCGATGAGACCACCATCTTCTTCGACTCGGAGCTCGCACTACAGCTGGCCGAGGTCATCCTGGCAGTGCTGCTGTTCGTCGACGCAGTCGAACTACGGGGATCGCTGGGCTCGCACGCGACGAAGATTCCCGTCCGGCTGCTCGCTGTGGCGCTTCCGCTCTCGCTGATCCAGGTCTTTTCGGTCGGTCTCGCCCTACCGATGGGCCTGTCGGTGGTCGCGGTCCTCGCGATCACCTGTCTCGCGGTGCCGGTCGACTTCTCTCCCGAGCTTTCGATCATCCGTGATCGCCGTATTGCCGAGCGGGTTCGGCATTGGCTTGCCGTGGAGAGCGGATACAACGACGGACTGGTCGCCCCCCTTCTGCTCGCCTCCATCGCGCTGGCCACCACCAGCGGCGACCCCGGCGAGCACGCGCTCGCAGCATTCGGAAAAGCGGCCCCGGCCGGGATCATCGCGGTTGGCACCGGAGCCGTAGTCGGGTTCGCGGCCGGATGGCTCTTTCGACAAGCTGACCGGCGTCGTGGACGGACACACACGGGACACGGGTTGGGATCGCAGTCCTCCCGTTGTTCACCTTCGCCGTCGCACTTGCGCTGCACGGCAACGGGTTCGTCGCCGCGTTCGTCTGTGGGGTTGCGTTCCGCATCGCTCTGGCCGCGAAGGGCGACCCCGACCGCCACGAGCCCCCCACCCAGTTCTCTTTCGCGCAGGACATCGCGGAGCTGGTCAACCTGATCCTGTGGCTCGTCTTCGGCATCGCCGGCGTCATCGTGGTCGTTGGACATTTCAATTGGTGGTCTGCGCTGTTCCTCGCCGCGTTCGTGGTCACGATCGGACGGATCGTGCCCGTGCTGATCTCACTCGTCGGTACCGAGACCGACCGACGAGATCGCGTTTTCATGGCGGTCATGGGCCCGCGCGGCCTCGCGTCGATCGTGTTCGGTCTGATTGCCTACAACGCGCTGCCCAGCGCCGACGGTGAGGCCGTCCTCGCCGCGACCTGCATCATCGTCCTGAGCAGCCTGCTCCTACACGGCCTCGGCGCACCGCTCATCATCAGACGGCTCTACGGTTCGACAGGCACCGACGCAGAACGTCGCACCGCTGAACGACCTGAGTGATTCTTCTGCGGCGGTGGCGAGTTCAAGACGGTCCGTCCGTACGAGCGGTGAATGTGGGCGATGTGGGAGCCGGACGTCCACGTGGGATCAGCGTTGCACCGACAATTGCGATACCGCGAGTGAGTCTGCTCGATGAGAGTCGTTGTGGCAGAAACTAGTTCATCGACGGTAAGACCGCTGTAGAAGATGTCATCGGTTACCTCCCTCTCGGTGGAGAACGTCGCGCGCGTACCTGCTCACTGCAATCGGCCCATTACCCCCATCGGCGAAGATGCAGTTACCCGCAGCGGAAGAACGACGCATCCACGTGGTCGAGCATTGTCCGGTCGAAGCCTCGAGGGAACTCGAGTGGGTCGCGAACACGAGCTGCCTTCTCTGGTGTCAGAGCGGAACGGCACCCGTCGCCAGTGCAGTCAACAGAATCACCACCGATACCCCGAAACCATATTTTGCTCCGTATCTGAATATGACGCCGTAGTCCATGCGCATCAGGCCCAGTAGTACGAACAGTGCGGCAACCGTGGGACTGAACGCATGCAGGGGTTGCGCGACGACCGACGCTCGCGCAATCGCTTCCGGTGCGATACCGAACTCTGCTGCGGCGCTGGACAGCACCGGCAACACTGCGAAATAGAAGGTGTCCTGCTGAATGATGAATGTGAGCGGGAACGCGAGCAGCGCGGTGGCCAGCGGAATGAAACTTCCTGCACTCTCGGGCACCAACGAGGTCATGCTCAGTGCAAGACTTTCGGCCATTCCGGTCTGGGCGAGGACACCGGTGAAGACGCCGGCGGCAAAGATCAGCGAGGTCACAGGAATCATGTTCGGCGCGTGGCGTGCGAGGAGATCACGCTGGATTGCGAGATTTGGGTAATTGAGAACAAGTGCCACAGCTGCGCCGGTGATGAACAGGAACACAGGCGCAACCCAGCCTGCGACCAGAGGAACCATCACCGCGAGTGCGAGAACCACGTTGATCCAGAACAACTTCGGACGCTTCAAGCTTTGATCGTCGGTGTCGAGACCGTCGTGCTCGACGCCTTCGATTTCCGTGGCTACCTTGCCGCCGAGGCGTTTGCGTTCGGAGCGGCCCAGGAGATAGCTGAACCCGATCACAGCGGCCACTCCGGCGAGCTGAGGCACAATGAGAGGAAAGTACAACTCACTGACGTCGACATCCAACGACACTGCAGCCTTGATGACCGGTCCGCCCCACGGCAGCAACGTCGATGTTTCCGCGGACATCACCGCGACAGTGGCCAGAACCTCGAGCCGCAAGCCGAACTTGCGGTAGACACCCAGCAACGCGGAGACGACGATGATGTATGTCGACGAGCCGTCACCATCGATGGCAACCAAGAGCGTCAGTACCGCGGTACAGACCACGATTCGAAGTGGATCCGCCTTCATGATCCTGCGGAGCAGATTGATCAGAGGATCGAAAATTCCCGCGTCGAGCAACACCGCGAAAAAAGTATCGCGAAGAAGATCAAAGCCGCGGTCGGCGCAACTTTGGCGATGCCCTCGGTCACGATCGTATCGATCGACCCGCCGAATCCGGCGATGACCGCGAAGATGATCGGTACAAGGACGAGCGCAACGAGGACGGATGTCTTCTTGCTCAGGATGACGGCGAGGAACACCGCCAGCATGAGAACTGTGATGAGCGTGAGCATGGGAGTACTCCAGTCGGGTGAAGGTATTCAGGCAGAGGTCATGACCGACGAAGGAATCGTTGCCGGACAGGGTATTTGGTTATTGGGTCACATAACGTATTGACGCCCCGCGAAGGTGTCGGGCAGCAAAGCCGTGACCTCCTGCGCGATGCCTACGACAGTCGCGGCGTGTTTGCGGGCCAGTTCGCGTGCGGACAGACGCTGGGCCGAGACGGTGATATTGATTGCGCCAACTGCGCGGCCTGAGGGGGTACACACAGGCGCGGCAAGGGATCGGTGTTCGAGGGTGGTCTCCTGGTCGTTGAGTGCCCAGCCTCGTTTCGCCGCGTCTGCGACCGACGCTGCGATCTCGTCCACCGTCGTTCGGGAACGCTGCGTCGCACCGTTGATGTAGATGCGTGCGAGAAGCGTCGACAACTCTTTCGGGGTGAGCGTGGACAACATCGCACGTCCCAGTGATCCGGCATGAATCGGTACTCGATGGCCGATGTAGATGGTGTTCGGTGGGAACTGTCGCGACGGGGTTCTTCCGACGATGACCACATCGTCCCCGTCCGGTACGGCCAGCTGCACAGTCTCCCCGGTGATGTCCCGGAGTCGGGTGAGGAATGGTTCTGCGATCGACGGCAGGGTCATGGATGCAACTGTTGCCAGTCCCACCGATATCGCCGCCGGCCCCACACGATAACGCTTGTTCGCTTCCATCTTGATCAGGAAGCCGTGTTCGCAGGGTGTATGTGCGACGCGTAAACCAGTGGCCTTGCTGACCTCGGCGACTCTGACGGCGCTCATCGAAATTCCCCACTGACGCTCACTGAAATTCCCCACCCGTGTGGCACCGCCAACGAGGGCGGGTCTCCCCGGATGCTGATGGTCTCTGACCACACACCAGCTACCCGAAGGAGACCCGCTCCTCATGCTTACACGGGAGGAAGACGTGGAAATACACGCCCTGCATCAACGAGGCTGGAAGATCGCCGACATCGCACGGCACACCGGCCGCGACCGCAAGACCATCCGGTCCTACCTCAACGGGACCACCACACCCGGAGTGCGTAAACGCAGCATCCCGGACCCCTTCGAGGTGTTCCTCGCCTACGTCACCGCACGCCTGTCCGAAGACCCGCACCTGTGGGTCCGTACCCTGTGCGACGAGCTCGAAGACCTCGGATATTCGATGTCGTACCAAACGTTGCACCGCAAGATCCGAGAACTGAAACTTCGCCCGATCTGCAAAGCCTGCCTCACCGCAACCGAACGGCCGAACGCAGTCATCGATCACCCGCCCGGTGAAGAGACACAATGGGATTGGGTCGATCTACCGAACCCACCCGACTCCTGGGGGTGGGGCTCGATGGCGCACCTGTTCGTCGGAACGCTGGCCTGTTCGGGCAAATGGCGCGGGGTCCTCGCCCCGGACATGACCCAACCCCATGTCGTCGACGGACTCGACCGCATCTGCCGAGGCCTCGGCGGCGTCAGCCGGGTGTGGCGGTTCGATCGGATGGCGACAGTCTGCCACCCCGAGTCGGGCCGGGTCACGGCCAGCTTCGCCGGCGTCGCGAAATATTACGGTGTCTCGGTCGCCATCTGCCCACCCCGCCGAGGCAACCGCAAAGGCGCGGTGGAGAAGTCCAATCACACTGCAGCGCAACGGTAGTGGCGCACAGTCGCCGATGACCTGACCGTCGAACAAGCCCAAGCAAGCCTCGACCGGTTCTGCAGCCTGCGCGGCGACACCCGGCTGCGGCCCACCAGAAACGGGAAGACGTCGGTGGCGACGATCGCCACCACCGAAGGGTTGCATCCGATGCCGACGGCTGCGTATCCAGCGATCCTGACCACCGACCGGGTCGTCTCCCGCCAAGCGTTGGTGTCCTATCGCGGTAACCGGTACTCGGTGCCACCCGAACTTGCCTGTACCGCAGTGACAGTGACCCACGTTCTGGGCACCGATGTCATCGACATCGTCACCCCATCCGGCATCACCATCGCCCGACACAATCTCGCAGCCGATGGCACCGGGGCGATGGTCCGCGACCACGGACACATCTACGCCCTCGAACAAGCAGCGATGTCGGGTGCGAACACCGGTCGCCCGCACCGCCGCAAAGAACGGATCCCACCCGGACCCGACGCTCTCGCTGCCGCCGAGAAGCTCCGAGCTTCGGCCGAATCGACACTGTCCTCCGGGGATGGTCAGCGCGAAATCGGCAGTCATGCAACAAAATCCGCTGACACCGGCGCGGTCATCTACGACCTGTCGATCTACGAACGGGCCGCACACGGAAGGAACACCCTCTGATGGCCGACAAGAAAACAGGTGACCGGATGCCGGCACCGAACACGACCGAAGCGGCCAGTCTCTATCAACGCCTGCGTGGGCATCTCGCGGTCCTCAAACTCCACGACGCCGCCGAAGCGTTGCCCTCGGTCCTCGACCAAGCAGCGGCCGAGGAGCTGACGATGACCGCCGCGTTGGATCGGCTGCTCTCGATCGAAGTCGAGGCCACCGAGGCACGCCGTTTGACCGGCAGGTTGCGGTTCGCGTGTTTGCCGACGCCGGCATCGCTCGAGGACTTCGACTACGACGCCGCGGCCGGTATCGACCGCAAGCTCATCGACGAGCTCGCGACCTGCCGCTACTTGGAGACGGCGACGAATGTGCTGCTCATCGGCCCTCCCGGGGTCGGCAAGACGCATCTGTCGGTCGGGCTCGCGAGGGCGGCGGCGCATGCCGGGTATCGAACGTATTTCACCACCGCTGCCGATCTCGCTGCCCGCTGCCACCGGGCAGCACTGGAGGGTCGGTGGGCCACGACGATGCGGTTCTATGCCGGCCCGACGCTGCTGGTGATCGACGAGCTCGGCTACCTACCGCTACCCGGTGAGGCAGCGTCGGCGCTGTTTCAGGTTGTCTCGCAACGGTATATGAAGACATCGATCGTGATGACCACCAACCGCGGTGTCGGATCCTGGGGTGAAGTGCTCGGTGACAACACCGTCGCCGCAGCCATGCTCGACCGGCTCCTGCATCGCTCCGTCGTGCTCAACCTCGACGGCGATTCCTACCGGTTACGGGACCACAACGCCAGATCGGAGAAGCTCCGCAAAGCCACCACCGGAACCCGCCAACCACTACAGTGAAGACCGCTCACGAGTGGGGAATTTCGGTGAGCGCGGTTGGGGAATTTCGCTGAGCCTCGTCATCTCGGCGGCTATGTCCGAGATCGTCACGACCCACGACGTGGTGTGCCACGGGGCGGACAGATTCGAGTGGTGGTCGCGGGGTGTCAAGAGAATCACGTTCGAGCCACTGTTGCCGCAGTCGGACCTCGTCGGAGTACTCGCCGACCGCCAGGCACCTGATGCACGCGCCCAGATCATCGCCCTCATAGGTGAGGTGGGCGGAATCGATCTCGACGAGACGCAAGGAAGAGAATTCCACCACGTAGCGGGATCGTTCGCACTCGCGGAACGACTCACCGGTATCCGAATCACACGCGAGAAACTCGAGACAACGCAGTTCACCGTCGCAGTCGCTACGCCAGCCCGACTGCATTGGTGAACATTCGATGACGCGCTTCACTGGTCGAGCGTCATCGATGCGACCCGTCTTGGCCTGCGAAGCATGCGATTTGCAGGGTTGACATCAGCCATCGCCCTGCCGACTGAATTACTCGACTTTAGCGTCTGGATCGCTGGTGCGGACGCGCCTGGCTGACCGCTGCCAGGGCTCGATCGATACTTACGAGTGATTGATCCGGCATGCCAGACTCGCGCTATAGAACTGTCCGCATCTTCGACTCAGCTATGGCGGTCGAGGCGGACGTCTGTGGACTCCGAAGTCACCAGGGAACGAGTAGTGACACTGAGCGACACGGAGCCCTGTTTTCGAACGGAAAAGACGGCTCCGAATTGCTCCGGAACCGTCTTTGAACTGCTCTGTGTCGGGCTGACAGGATTTGAACCTGCGACCACTTGACCCCCAGTCAAGTGCGCTACCAAGCTGCGCCACAGCCCGCCGCACCTCGAAAGGCGCTTGCTGAGATTACCCCAGCCCTACCCCTGAGAGGAAATCGCCTGCTCAGGGGCGGGGTTGAACTAGGTCAGCGGTTGTTGCCCTTGCCCGGCCGTTCCCGCTTCTCGCGGATACGTACCGAGACGCGCACGGGGCTGCCGTCGAAGTTGAACTCTTCACGCAGACGCCGCTCGATGAATCGGCGGTAGCCGGCCTCGAGGAAGCCGGTGGTGAACAGTACGAACGTCGGCGGCCGTGTGCTGGCCTGCGTCGCGAACATGATGCGCGGCAGGCGTCCGCCTCGCATCGGCGGCGGAGTGGCCGCCACGACCTCTTTGAGCCACGTGTTGAGGCGTCCGGTGGGGACACGCTTGTCCCACGACTCGAGAGCCGTTTCCAGTGCGGGAACCAGCTTCTGCACAGCACGGCCGGTGTGCGCCGAGATGTTCACCCGCTGGGCCCACGGCACGCGCGCGAGATCGCGGTCGATCTCTTTCTCGAGCTGCTGACGACGGTCGTCGTCCACCAGATCCCACTTGTTGAACGCCAACACCAATGCGCGGCCGGCATCGGAGACCATGCTGAGCACGCGCAGATCCTGCTCCGAGATCACCTGTGAGGCATCGAGAAGCAGAACCGCAACCTCCGCTGCCTCGATCGCGGACTTGGTGCGCAGCGACGCATAGAACTCGGCGCCGCTGGCATGGCTCACGCGCTTGCGCAGTCCAGCGGTATCGACGAATCGCCATGTCTTGCCGCCCAATTCGACCAACGAGTCGACCGGGTCGACGGTGGTGCCGGCAACATCGTGCACCACCGAACGCTCGTCACCCGAGAGCTTGTTGATCAGGGACGACTTGCCGACATTCGGCTTACCGACCAGAGCGACACGTCTCGGTCCCCCACCGGGGATACCTTCGCGCGGAGTCTCCGGCAGGGCCTCGAGCACACGGTCGAGCAGATCACCGGTACCGCGGCCGTGGGTGGCGGACACCGACAACGGTTCCCCCAGACCCAGAGACCACAGTGCGGCGACCTCGGACTCGGTGCGACCGTCGTCGACCTTGTTGGCCACCAACAGAACCGGAGTCTTCGACCGACGCAGCACTCGTGCCACTGCCTCGTCCGTCGTCGTCGAACCAACGCGGGCATCGACGACCAACAGGATCGCGTCGGCGGTGTTCATTGCCAACTCGGCCTGGCGCGCAACGGACTGTTGCAGACCCTTGGCGTCGGGCTCCCAACCGCCGGTGTCCTGCACCAGGAAGCGACGACCACTCCAGTTCGCCTCGTACGACACGCGATCGCGAGTGACGCCCGGGACGTCCTCGACCACGGCCTCACGTCGTCCGATGATGCGGTTGACGAGCGTCGATTTACCGACGTTCGGGCGGCCCACCACGGCGAGAGTCGGTACGGCAACGGCATCTTCGCCGTCCTCACCCTCGTTGAGGTCGACGTACTCCCACTCGCCCTCATCGCTCCACGTTCCGTCGCCCGCGGTTTCCGCTGCGCCGGAGAAGAATTCTTCACTCACTGGACTGCTCCACTTCTGTCGTTCACCACGAGCAGCAAACGCTCGATCACGCCGTCGAGATCCAGCTCGCTGGTATCGACGATCACCGAATCCTCGGCGGGACGAAGCGGTGACACTGCCCTCGTCGAATCTGCGTGATCGCGGCGTTGCACGTCCGCGAGCACGGATTCGTAGTCGTCGCCGCGACCTTGTTCGATGTTCTGTTTGTTCCGCCGTTCCGCGCGCGCCTCCGGTGAGGCCGTCAGGAACACCTTCACGTCGGCGTCGGGAAGTACGACGGTGCCGATGTCGCGACCCTCCACCACAATTCGCGTCGACGAGCTGGCGAGGTCGCGCTGCATCTGCACCAAGAGCTCACGCACCGCAGGCACCGCGGACACAGCCGAGACGGCTTTGGTCACTGCGTCGCCGCGGATTTCGCCGCTGACGTCCTCTCCGTCGAGCAAGACGGTCTCCGACAGTGGATCCTTCCCGATCTCGAGGGGAAGGGCTGCAACAGCTTTCGCGACTGCGTCTGCATCGGTGGGCTCGACGCCCGAACGCAGCACCCATACCGTTGCGACGCGGTACATCGCACCGGTGTCGAGGTAGCTTGCTTCGAGTGCCGATGCGAGCCGGCGCGATACCGACGACTTACCGGTGCCCGACGGCCCGTCCATCGCCACGACGAGCGCACTCATCACAGGCCTACGGATTCGTAGAGCTTGCCGATCTCGCCGCGGCCGAGAACACGCAGTGTTCCGGGGCGCTGATCGCCGAGCACGATGTTGCCGACGTCGGTACGCACGAGGCGTCCCACCGGAAATCCGACCTTGTCGAACAACCGGCGCACGATGTGCTTGCGGCCCTCGTGCAACGTCACCTTGACGAGCGACTTACCGTCCGAGATATCGAGCAGCTGGAAGCCGTCGACCTTCACCGGGCCGTCGTCGAGGGTGACGCCTTCGCGCAGCTGCTTGCCGAGCGTGCGGGGAATGGTGCCGAACAGAGTCGCGAGATAGGTCTTGGACACCTCGTACGACGGGTGCATCAGCCGGTGAGCAAGGTCACCGTCGTTGGTGAACAACAACAGTCCCTCGGTGTCGGCATCGAGTCGCCCGACGTGGAACAGTCGCTGGCCCGCCTGCACGCGCTCGGCGACGATATCGCCGACGCACGGACGACCCAGATCGTCCGACATGGTGCACTGCCATCCGCGCGGCTTGTTCATCGCCAGATGAACCAGTTCTTCCTTCACGACGACGCGGGTGCCGTCGACGCGAACGACGGCGATGTTCGGGTCGATGCGGATGCCCTGCTCGGTGACGATGCGTCCGTCCACCTCGACGCGGCCGTCGGCGATCAGCTCCTCCGCGGCCCGACGCGACGCGACCCCGGCCTGCGCGAGCACCTTCTGCAACCGAACACCCTCACCGGCAGGCACGTGCTTGCGCGGGGACGAATCGGTGTACTGATGCTTCGCCGGCTTGGCGTTGCTGATGGTGGTTGCCGGAGCCTGCTTCTTCTGCGGCTTCGGCGGCTTGGGGCGCGACGGCTTCTTGCGGGGCACCGCGTCGTTGCTGCGGTCGTTGATGCCCGTCTCGACGGGCTTGTTCTCGAACGATTCCCCCTGCTCGACGCCTCTGCGCGGGGCCGGTCGGCCACCGGTGCGGGGAGCGCCTGCGCGTGGTCCCCCGGTGCGAGGGGCACCGGTTCGGGGTGCACCAGCGCGGGGAGCGCCGTCCCGGGGTGCGGCGTCGCGGGTGCGATCTCCGCGGCGTGCGTCACGCGGGGTGTCCGACCGACCTGCGGTGGGCTTCCTGCGTGGGTCTTGTCTCTTGTTACGGTCCGGTGTGCCATCACGGCGAGCGGGCTTGTTCACTTGTCTTACCTATCAGTCGTCCGAGTCGAGCTCGGCTGCCGGATCGGGTTTCGATCCGCGGTTCTTGGTGGAGCGGGTCGTTCTGGGGTCGGTGTCCATGCTGTCACTGATCTCGTCGATCAGGTCCACTCCCGGCAACAGCGGTGCCAGTTCGGGTAGATCACCGAGCGATGCGAGCCCGAGCCGTTCGAGGAACAGCTCGGTGGTGCAGTACATCGTGCCGTTCGTCTCCGGGTCCGTTCCTGCTTCGGAGATCAGTCCACGGGCGAGCAACGTACGCATCACTCCATCGACATTGACTCCACGTACGGCGCTGACTCGTGCGCGGGTCAACGGTTGACGATAGGCGATCACGGCCAGGGTTTCCAATGCTGCGCGTGTGAGCTTGGACCGAGCGCCGTCGAGAAGCAGCCGTTCGACGTACGGCGCATAGGCGGTTCGGGTGTAGAAACGCCACCCGTCACCGGCGTAGCGGAGGTCGATTCCGCTGCGGCGTTCTGTCAGTTCCGCGGCCATCCGCTTCAGCGCGGCACGTACGCGGGCCACCGAAGAACCGACGGCCGATGCCAGTTGCTCGTCGGAGGCCGGAGTGTCGACGATGAGCAGAACCGCCTCGAGTGCCGACGCGAGCGTGGCGTCGTCGAGTTCGCCTGACTCGTCGACATCCTCGAGCTCGAGTTCCGGGTCGGCGTTCATGCGTAGTCCTCTTCCGTGACCACGATGGGTCCTTCGTCCTTGCCGGTCCAGCTCACTCGAAGATCGCCGAGCGGTTCGGGTTGCTCGAAGGCGATCACTTGTTGCCGGAACAGTTCCAGCAACGCGAGGAAGCGCGCAATTATTTCGACCTGCACCTCACAGTCCTGCACGAGTTCCGAGAACGACGCCCACTCGTTGAGTCCCCGGCCCTGCAGGTTCTCGAGCAACCACTCTGCCTGCTCGGGAATCGAGACCGCATGCTGGTGAATGTGGTCCAGACCCACTTGCGGGATCGGCTTGGGCCGAAACGCTGCTGCCGCGATGTCTGCGAATCTGGCCGGGTCAACACCCAACAACACCTCGGGAATCAGATCGGCGAATCGATCTTCCACCGACACCGAGCGCGGATAACGCCGCAGCGCAGCAGCTTCCAGCTCACCGAACAGCAGGGCCACCTGCTTGTACGCGCGGTACTGCAGCAACCGGGCGAACAGGAGATCGCGCACCTCGAGCAACGCGAGATCCTCGGCGTCCTCCACATCACCCGACGGCAGCAGACGAGCCGCCTTCAGATCGAGCAACGTCGCCGCCACGACGAGAAACTCCGTCGTCTGATCGAGTCCGACATCGGCCCCGAGCGATTTGGTGAACGAGATGAAATCGTCGGTGACGGTGTGCAGCGCCACCTCGGTGACATCCATGCGGTGCTGACTGATCAGCGACAGCAGCAGATCGAACGGGCCCTCGAAGTTGAGCAACCGAACCCGAAATTTCGCCGGGTCCGCGTCGGCGGGAACCTCGATCGGGGCCTCGTCGGCAGCGTCGACCGTCACGGACCCGACCGGTAGATCACCTCGCGCGCAAGAGCGCGGTACGCCTGCGCGCCGCCGGATTTGGGAGCCCACGTTGTGATCGGCTCACCGGCAACGCTGGTCTCGGGGAACCGAACCGTGCGTGTGATCACGGTGTCGTAGACGACGTCGCCGAACACCTCGACCACCCGCGTCATCACTTCGCGCGAGTGCAGCGTCCGAGCGTCGAACATCGTGACCACGATGCCCGCCAACTTCAGCCGCGGATTGAGGCGGTCGCGGACCTTCTCGACGGTGTCGTTGAGCAATGCCAAACCGCGCAGACTGAAGTACTCGCACTCCATTGGAATGAGGACTTCGTCGGCGCACGTCAGCGCATTGACCGTCAGCAGGCCGAGCGAGGGCTGGCAGTCGATGAGCACGTAGTCGTAGCGGTCGAGAATGGGGTGCAGTACCCGTCCGAGCGTCTGCTCACGCCCCACCTCGGTGACCAGCTGTATCTCGGCGGCTGAGAGATCGATGTTGCTCGGCATCAGATCGAGATTGTCGACGCGAGTCCGCATGATGATGTCGTCGGCCGACACCTTCGCCTCCACGAGGAGGTTGTAGACCGTCAGATCGAGTTCGTGATGTGCGACGCCCAATCCCGCGGACAGTGCGCCCTGCGGGTCCAGGTCGACGAGCAGCACGCGACGGCCGTAACCGGCCAGCGAGGCACCGAGATTGATGGTCGACGTCGTCTTGCCGACGCCGCCCTTCTGGTTGCACATCGCGATGATCTTGGCCGGGCCGTGACTGGCCAGCGGCTGCGGATCGGGAACCGGCCTCGTCTTGCGACCGGTGGGCCCGAGCTCGTTCGGAGCAGGAATGATGTCGCGTGTCTCCCGACTGGATTCCGGTTGACGTGTATGGAAAAGAGCGCCATCGCTGTGCGGATGAGACGGATGCGTTTCGCCGGTATCGGGGGTGACGGCGGGCTGCACGCCCCACGACGGTTCCGAGGCTGACTCCGCCGCTGGCGGCTGCGGTGTCGACACGTTCCAGCGCTCCCCTGTCCCGTTCGTCTTCGAGTAGTTCACGCAAACGCTACCGCTTGACGCGACGGCATTGTCGTCGGACACGCTGACACACGATTGCCGACCGCGTGCTAGCGCGCTCGCGGGTGCGCACCCGCCCACACTTCACGCAACGTCGTGACGGTGACGAGGGTGTAGATCTGTGTCGTGGTCACCGACGCGTGGCCGAGCAACTCCTGTACGACACGAACGTCGGCACCGCCGTCGAGCAGGTGCGTCGCAAACGAGTGCCGGAGCACGTGCGGCGAGACCCCGGCCGTGATTCCGGCCCGCTGCGCGGAGTCCTGCAGCACTTGCCAGGCGCTCTGCCGCGACAGTCGACCACCGCGCACATTGAGGAACAGCGCCGGATTCGAGCGGGCGACGAGGCCCGGCCGACCGCGCACGAGGTATGCGTCGACCGCCTCGATGGCCGGCCTCCCCACCGGGACGACTCGATGTTTCCCGCCCTTACCGCGCAGGAGCACCGAGCGAGCCTCGGTGTCGATGTCGTCCACATCCAGACCGACGGCCTCGGAGATGCGCGCACCGGTGGAGTAGAGCAGTTCGAGCAGTGCCCGATCTCGCAGACCACGCGGCGCATCGGGACCGGCGATGGACGCCGATTCCAGCAGCGCCACGACCTGGTCGACGGGCAGCGACTTCGGTAGTCGTTTGGCCGGCTGCGGCGGCTTCACCTCGCTCGCGACGTTGCGCTCCACCATGCCCTCGGCCAGGGCAAAGCGGTGCAGACCACGCACGGCGATCAACGTTCGAGCCGCCGAACTGGCTGCGAGAGCCGGGAATTCGTCGTCGCCGCGCCGGAGATACAGCACGAACTCGGTGATGTCGTTCTCGGTCACCTTGGCCAGATCGGTGATTCCGTACCCGCTGAGAAACCGCTCGTACCGCACCAGATCGCGACGGTACGACGACACCGTGTTCGGTGCCGAACCGCGCTCGACCACCAGATGATCGAGATACGTCGCAATCTGATCGACGATCACGGTGGCTACTTTCGTGAACTCTTCCGAGACTCGAATGCCGTGGGTCGATCCGCCCACGGGGCGTCGGCCGGACGCAACTCGGTACCGGTGGCACGAGCTGCCGCCAACGCGAGCACTCCCGACACGGCGGAGGCGTTGACGATCTCCCCGGCCAACGCACGACGGACGGCCTCGTCCATCGGCACGAAGGACAGCTCGATGTCTGCTTCCTCGTCGTGTGCCTCCGGGCGATCGACCTCACTCAGATCCTCGGCGAGGAAAATGCGGACCGCTTCGTCGGTGAATCCGGGCGAGGCCAACACGTCCACCAACACCGACCATTTGGCGGCCGCGAGACCGGTCTCCTCGGCCAGTTCGCGCTGCGCCGCCAGCACGGGCTGCTCCCCCGGCTCGTCGAGCAGACCTGCGGGCAGCTCCCAGAGACGACGTCCGATGGGGTGCCGGTACTGCTCGATCATCGCCACGCGGTCCTGATCGTCGACGGCAAGAATGCCGACTGCGCCGTGATGTTCGATCACCTCTCGCTCGGCGCGACGCCCGTTCGGCATCGCCACCTGATCGAGCCGCAACGCGAGAATCGCGCCGGAGTACGGAACCGTCGAACCGAGCGTGGTGAATTCGTGTCTGGAGTTCTCGCTCATCCGACGGTCTCGGCCTCGGCGTCCGATTTTTCAGCCGCAGCGGTGTCACCGTGAATGTCGACCGGCAGCCGCTCGGCAGCCTTGTACTTCAACGCCGCGTTGATCAGTGATGCGAACAGCGGATGCGGACGGGTCGGTCGGCTCTTGAGCTCCGGATGCGCCTGGGTAGCAACGAAGAACGGGTGCACCGATGCCGGCAACTCCACGAACTCGACCAGATGACCGTCCGGGGACGTACCGCTGAAGACCAAGCCGCTCTTGGCAATTCGATCGCGGTAGACATTGTTGACCTCGTAGCGGTGACGGTGACGCTCCGAGACGTTCTCGGTGCCGTACGACGCAGCGACGACCGAACCCTTCTGCAGCGTCGCTGGGTAGGCACCGAGACGCATCGTGCCTCCGAGGTCGGCATCGCCGGCGACGGCGTCCTCCTGGTCGGCCATCGTGGAGATCACCGGATCCTTGGTATCCGGATCGAACTCGGCGGAATTGGCATCGGTCAGTCCGACCGAACGAGCCGCCTCGATGACGACGCACTGCAAACCGAGACACAACCCCAACAGTGGAATCTTGCGGGTACGCGCGAACTCGATGGCACCGAGCTTGCCTTCGATACCGCGAATGCCGAATCCGCCGGGAATGAGCACGGCATCGACATCGCCGAGCGCAGCCTGAGCCCCCGCGGGCGTCGAGCACTCGTCGGACGGAACCCACTTGATCTCGACCTTGGCGCGATGAGCGAATCCGCCCGCACGCAGCGCCTCGGTGACCGAGAGGTAGGCGTCGGGCAGGTCCACGTACTTGCCGACGAGGCCGACGCGCACGGTTTCGCGGGGCTGGTGGACGCGCTCGAGCAGTCCGCCCCAGATGGTCCAGTCGACGTCACGGAACGGCAGACCGAGCTGCCGGACGACGTAGGCGTCGAGGCCTTCCTTGTGCAGCACCTTGGGGATGTCGTAGATCGACGGGGCGTCGGGTGTGGAGATGCAGCCGTCGACGTCGACGTCGCACATCAGCGCGATCTTGTTCTTGAGCCCCGGCGGCACGTCGCGGTCGCACCGCAGGATCAACGCGTCGGGCTGAATGCCGATGCTGCGCAGTGCTGCGACTGAGTGCTGGGTGGGCTTGGTCTTGAGTTCACCGGACGGCGCCAGGAACGGAACCAACGACACGTGCAGGAAGAAGACGTTGTTTCGGCCGACGTCGTGGCGGACCTGCCGCGCCGCTTCGAGGAACGGCTGCGATTCGATATCGCCGACGGTGCCACCGATTTCGGTGATGACGACATCAGGCTGGTGGCCCTGGAGGTCGGGACCGTTCATGGCCAGGATGCGACGTTTGATCTCGTCGGTGATGTGCGGAATGACCTGCACGGTGTCGCCGAGGTACTCGCCGCGACGCTCCTTGGCGATGACCGTCGAATAGACCTGGCCGGTGGTCACATTGGCGAATCCGGACAGATCACGGTCGAGGAAGCGCTCGTAATGGCCGACGTCGAGGTCTGTTTCCGAGCCGTCCTCGGTGACGAAGACTTCACCGTGCTGGAACGGGTTCATCGTGCCGGGATCGACGTTGAGATACGGATCGAGCTTCTGCATGGTCACGCGCAAACCGCGTGCGGTCAGTAGCTGGCCGAGGCTGGACGCCGTCAGACCTTTTCCGAGCGAAGACGCGACGCCTCCGCTGACGAAGATGTGCTTGGTGTCGGAACGCGACTGAAGGCGTGACAATGAGGCTCCCGTGACGAGTCTGCAGGGCTTGCTCCTATCAGGGGGCTGATAAGAGAGGTAAAGCGTGAAAATTGGGCCTGCTACCCACGGGACTTCACGGTAACACCAGTACGTACCTCACCGCCAACGACACGCGTATTCGACGCGAGCGCCGATCAACTCACCGGCGCTCCGACGGTGACGGCGTTCGCGTTCGCTCCGGTGCCGTAGCGGCCCGAAGCACCGTCCAGCTGCTCCGCCAGGGCAAGAACCGTGGTGATCCGGCCAGCTTCACGGTCGACGTTGTCCACCGTGCTGAGCGCCGACGACAACGCCGAGTCGGCTCGCACCACTGCGATCGAGCCGTTGCCCTCTGCCGCGCCGGAACGACCTGCCAATACCGCACCTGCTCCGCGTGAATCGAGAGCTCCTGCGAAGCGAGCGACGATGGCACCTCGGTTGCCGTCCTCGACATCCGAGGCACCCGAACCGGTGACCACCACGGCCAACTGCGCCGGTGCGACCGCCCCGTTGTCATAAGCGATGAATCCGCCGCTGCGCAACGTCTCGAGAGCGAGAGACAGCTCCTCGGGGGTCGATTGCGGCTGTGCCGTCTGCGCATTGAGCAGCAACACCGAACCCAGCAGGTCGCCCGCCAGACTGCCCTGGTCGACCGCCCCGGTCCGCAACTGCACCCCGGCCGGAATGACATTGGTCAGTCGGGTGCGCAGATCGTCGCCGTTCGCCGCGGACACGAACGAATCCGTGAGCGATACCCGACCCGTGACCGTGGCCCCGGACGCTCCGATCGACCGCGTGACGCCGTCGACATCGCCGGGATCTGCGTCGGGTGTGGTGATGACCACGACACTGCGATCGACGAGGGTGTCCCGAAGTACTCGACCCGACACCGCCGCATCGAAACCGTCGGCCGAGTTCAGCTGCTCGCCGAGCTGGTTGTTGGTCGACTGCAAATCGTCGACCTGATTCTCGAGGCCCGTCTTGTCGTCTCGCAGACCCGAGACCAGTCCGCTGGACAGCAGACCCGAGCCGAGGACGATGCCGATGGCCAGCGCAACGAACACGGCGGCCAACGAAATGGCATGTTGGCGAAGCGAAATCACGAAAGCAACCCCTGGAACCACAGTGCGAATCGATTCCACAGATCGATCGCCCAATCCAAGGATTCGCCGCCGATGTTGGAAACTGCCAACGCCACGATCACCGCAACGAGCGCAGCGAGAATGAGCAGGGCAATTGCACCGCCCGACACGCGGCTTCGATACAGCGTCGCCACCGCCTTGGCGTCGACCAACTTGGCCCCGACTTTCAGACGCGTCATGAACGCGGCCGGGTTGGTGTTGCGTCGTCCGCGATCGAAGAATTCGTCCAGGCTGGCCGGGCTACCGACCGACACGATCAGCGACGCACCGTGGTGGTCGGCCAACAGTAGTGCGAGGTCCGCAGCAGCACCGGTCGCCGGGAAGGTCATGGCACCGATACCGAGATCCTGGATGCGTTCGAGACCTTGGGCGTGGCCGTCCGAATCGGCCGGAAGTACCACTTCTGCACCACATTTGAGTGTCTGCGCCGTGACGTCCTCGGGGTCGCCGACGATCAGATCCGGGCGGTGTCCCGCTTTCATCGCTGTGTCCGCGCCAGCACCGACGCCGATGATGACGGGCGAGTACTCCTTGATGAACGGCTTCAGATTCTTCAGGTCCTCCGCGTGCCCCGGCCCGTCGGCAACGATCACGACGTGACGACCCTTGAGGTCGATGTCGATGTCCGGCACCCCGACGCCGTCGATCAGCAACGGACTCTCGGTCCGAATGAACTCGATCGTGTTGCCCGAGAACGCTTCCAGATGGTCCACCAGCCCGGTCTTGGCCTCGATCATCTTGTCCGAGATCTCGGCTTCGCTCTGCTCCTCGCCCTTGGCGAGCCGACGATCGCCGGTGTAGACGCCACCGTCGTTGAGCCGGATCTTGGTGCCGTCCTTGATCTTCTTGAAGATCTCGGTGCCGGCCGAGTCGATCAAGGTGATCCCGTTGGCGACGATCACCTCGGGGCCGAGGTTGGGATAGCGGCCGGAGATCGACGGCGAAGCGTTGACGACCGCGAGCACCCCGGCCTCGACGAGCGCATCCGCCGTCAACCGGTCCAGATCGAGCTCGTCCAGAACGACGATGTCGCCGGGGCCGACCCGCTTGAGCAGCTTGGCCGTGTTGCGATCGACTCGCGCGATCCCGGTGATTCCGGGCAGCGAATCCTGGCTACGTGACAGCAGTGCCGGCATCTTCATGCCCACCATGATGACCCGATCGACAAGCCCGGCCATGGAGGCGCGCCGAAACAACTACCACACTGATCACATCAGCACCAAAAATTACAGGGCGGCTCTATCTGCGTTTGCGGTGGCCAGCAGCTCCTCGGCGTGCGCCCGACCGGTCTCGGTGTCGTCGAGCCCCGCGAGCATCCGGGCCAGTTCGACGACGCGTTCCGAGGACGACAGCGTCCGGACTCCGCTGTTCGCCGCGCCCTTCTTGGCGTCGGTCTTGTCCACCACCAGATGCGTGTCCGCGAACGCGGCTACCTGCGGCAGGTGGGTGACGACGATGACCTGATGGGTACGAGCCAGCCGACCGAGCCGACGACCGACCTCGACGGCCGCACGACCACCGACTCCGGCGTCGACCTCGTCGAACACCATTGTCGCTCCCTTGTCCGAGCCCGCCAGCACCACCTCGAGCGCCAACATGACCCGCGACAGCTCACCGCCCGAGGCGCTCTTGCTGATCGGCAACGCCTGGGCTCCGTCGTGCGCGGACAACCGGAACTCGACCTCGTCGACGCCGGTGCTACCCGCATGCAACTCCGCGCCGTCGACGACGATCGGTGCCGAGTCCGACGGTCCGGCCGGCAGCGATCGAACATCTATCTGCAGCTTGGCTTTTCCCATCGCCAGTCCGGCCAGCTCGACGCTGACGGCTTTGGACAGCTTGGTCGCCGCTTTCGACCGGGCAGCGCTGAGCTTGGACGCCGCCGCCGCGACGTCGACCGCTGCCGACTCGACACGCGCGCTCAGCTCCGCGAGCGCGTCGGCAGAGGTATCGATCCGAGACAAACGTTCGCGAGCATCCTCGGCCCATGCGATGACACCGTCGACGTCGGCGGCATACTTGCGCGTCAGGGACTTGAGCTCGGCCTGCCTGTTCAGAATTGCGTCGAGAGCTCCCGGATCCGACGGGAGGTCCGACAGATACGAGGTCAGATCGGCACCGATGTCGCCGACGACGGCCATCGCGTCGTTCAACCGGGGCAGCAGTTCTGTGAGCGCAGCATCGTCGGCATGTTCGAGACGCGATCGCGCCTCGCCCAACAGATACAGCGCAGACGTGGTGTCCGACGCCTCCTCGGTACTCCCGACGAGAGCCGCCGCGGCACCCTCGGCGGTTTCCCGC
The DNA here is from genome assembly GCF_030056855.1 of Rhodococcus sp. IEGM 1354. Lineage (NCBI taxonomy): Bacteria > Bacillati > Actinomycetota > Actinomycetes > Mycobacteriales > Nocardiaceae > Rhodococcus > Rhodococcus sp. IEGM 1354. Next base: position 4,790 of record NZ_JASHKT010000004.1, on the reverse strand, counting down.
AGCGAATCGAGGTCGCCGAGCCTGCGCACATCCTCGGCGACGGCACGATCCTCGCCCGGTTCCGGGGCAAGCGAATCGATTTCTTGCAGGCCGAATTGCAGGCGGTCTGCTTCCTGTGCCAGTTCACGGCTGCGTTCGGTGCGGTCGATCAGTTCGTTGCGTGCGTCGAGCCACGTCCTACGAGCGGCGCGATACTTGCCCAGCAGGGTGGCCACCGAATCACCGGCGAATCTGTCGAGAGCCCCGAGCTGCTGATCGGGGCGCAGCAACCGCAACTGGTCGTTCTGACCGTGGACTGTCAGCAGCGAATCGGTGAAGTTCGACAGCACCGATGCGGGCACGCTTCGCCCACCCAGATGCGCACGCGAGCGGCCATCCGAATTGACCGTTCGCACGGCGATGATCGAATTGTCTTCGTCGCGTTGACCTCCCGAGGATTCGAGCACCTTCTCGACGTCCTCGATCACCTGTTCCGAGGCGGTGTCGGTGCTGAATCGACCCTCGACCACCGCGCGCTGGGCACCGAGGCGCACCCGGCCTGCATCGGCGCGTGCACCCGACAGCAAATGCAAGCTGGTGACCACCATCGTCTTGCCTGCACCGGTCTCGCCGGTGAGGACCGTCAACCCCTCGTGAAACTGTGCGCTGGCACCGGAGATGACTCCGAGGCTGTCGATCCGAATCTCTTCGAGCATCCCTACCTCGCTCTCCCCCGCCACCCGGTCACGGGCAGTTCGAATTTCTTGACCATGCGATCGGCGAACGGTGCCGAATCGAGGCGAACCCACTTTATCGGGAGTGCTCCCCGTACGACCTCGACACGTGCGCCGGCCGGCAAGCCCAACGTGCGGCGGCCGTCGCAGAACACGAAACCATCGTGGCCGCCGGCATCGATCTCGACGGCGATGATCGACTCGGGGCTGGTGACGAGCGGACGCGCGAAGAGGGCGTGGGCGTTGCTCGGAATGACCAGTATGGCTTCGAGTTCCGGCCACACCACCGGCCCGCCGGCAGAGAACGCATATGCCGTCGACCCGGTGGGTGTCGACACGAGCACTCCGTCACAGCCGAACGCGGAGACCGGGCGCCCGTCCACTTCGAGAACGACCTCGAGGACCCCGAGCCTGGATCCGTTCTCGATGCTCGCCTCGTTCAGGGCCCATCCACGTTCGACGACTTGGTCGCCTACTCGGATGGCAATGTCCAATGTCATCCGCTGCTCGATGCGGTAGTCGCCGGCCATGACCCGAGCCAGAGCGTCCTCGAGATGGTCGGCCTCGGCCTCGGCGAGAAACCCCACATGGCCGAGGTTGATACCGAGAACCGGGATGTCGGCCGCTTGCGCGAGCTCGGCCGCTCGCAGGAACGTTCCGTCACCACCGAGAACCAGAACCATCTCGCACCCGGCGGCCGCATCGGGACCGAACTCGACGACGTTGAGCCTCATGTCCGCCACGAACACATGGTCGTGTTCCTCGGTGTCCGAGGCCTCGATCCTGGACGGTTCCACTTCGTCGACGAGAACCCGCAGACAGATGCCCGCTTCGTCGAACACTTTGCCCACTCGACGCGCGGTCTCGGCAATGTCCGGCCGGCCGGGGTGTGCGACGAGAAGAATCTCCCGAACGGACTCCTGTGTCGGTGCTGCATGGGACGGAGTCACTGTGGTCCTTCCTCGATCGCGTGACGGACCAACTCGGCGACGTCTACGTCGGTACGCGGCGAACCGTCACCTGCGCCCGCCTTCAGCCACAAAAAGTACTCGACGTTGCCCGAAGGTCCCGGCAGTGGGCTTGCGGCGACCGCCTCGACGCGCAGGTTCAACGCAAGCGCGGCGTTCGCGACGTCCTCCACGGCTTCTGCCCTCAGCGCCGGGTCTCGCACGACGCCGCCGGAACCGACCCGATCCTTGCCTACCTCGAATTGAGGCTTGACCATCAACACCATGTCGGTGCCCGACGTTGAGCATGCGACGAACGCGGGAAGAACGAGCTTCAGGGAGATGAACGACAGGTCTGCAACGATGACGTCGACAGGGCCGCCGATCGTGTCGGCATCTATCGAGCGCACATTGGTGCGATCTATGACGTGTACGCGTTCGTCGGATTGCAGTCGCCATACGAGCTGGCCGTAACCCACGTCGACCGCAACGACCTCACGCACACCGCGACTGAGCAGAACGTCGGTGAAGCCTCCCGTGGAGGCACCGGCGTCGAGACACCGCGCGTTGTCGACGGTCAGACCGAGTGGCTCGAACGCGTCGAGAGCACCGAGCAGTTTGTGTGCGCCGCGGGATGCCCAGCTGATTTCGTTGTCTTCCTCGGCCACCAACAGCGGAGTGCCCGGCTCGACGGCGGTGGCAGGCTTGGAGGCCACGGTGCCGGCAATCTTCACCCGGCCTGCCTCGATGAGTTCGGAGGCGTGTTCGCGAGATCTGGCCAGTCCGCGACGGACCAGTTCTGCGTCGACACGTGCGCGACGGGCCACGTCAGGTCTTGTCGACGGTGGTCAAGGCCCGAACCAGCACTTCATGGGCCCGGTCCAGCACACTCGCATCACGCGCCAGGGCGTCCGACTCGACGGCCTCGGACTCGAGGTCCGCCTCCGACCCGATGGTGAGCTGCGCAAGCAGCGACGACACCTCGGCTCTGATGCTGTCCGGATCTGCGGACGACTCATCGCCGGCCGCGTTCGGCCGGTGTTGTCCTGGGAGTGGAATCGACGCGCTCATCGCCTCTCACGCTATCGGATGGGTCCGACGGACGCCCGCCCGCGGCCGCCTGCACGAACCCGTGTCAGCAACCCAACAGCGAGCGCAGATCAGCGAGTCCATCCCCGTCGAAGCGAACGTCCGAGAATTCCGAACCCGACCACGCAACATCGAGGACGGCGAGCAGACCCTCGAAGGAATCAATCTCGGCAGCACCCTCGAACCGCACGGTCAGGACCTCGTCGTCGATGCCGACCGTCCAGCCATCCTTGCCGGCGACCTCGGACGCCGACTCGTCTTTGTTCAGCACCCCGAGATCGATACCGATGTGCGTGGGTCGCAGGTGCTTCGGAGCACGAAGCAACTCGGGAGTGGTACTGACACCCGTGAGGACCAGCAACGACGGGAGGGCAGCTTCGTTCGCGCCTGCTATGTCGGTATCGAGCCGGTCTCCGACCACGAGCGCCGAATTGGCACCACTTCGCTCGACGGCATCACGCATGATGGGAGCCGCGGGCTTGCCTGCAACGAGGGGCTCGACGTCGGTGGCATTGCGCACTGCCGCCACCATCGAACCGTTGCCGAGAACGAGGCCGCGCTCGGTCGGAAGAGTCGCATCGACGTTGGTCGCCACCCACAGTGCGCCCGCACGCACCGCCAGCACCGCCTCGGCCAACATGGGCCACCCCGTATCGACCGAATGGCCCTGAACCACCGCAACCGGCTGGTCGTCGGCAGAGCGCACGGGCGTCAATCCGACCTTCTCGATCTCGTGCGACAAGGCGTCGGTACCGACGACGAGAACGCGTGAGCCGGGATCGAGTCTGTCCGCGAGTACTCGGGCTGCTGCTTCGGAACTGGTGACGACAAATTCTGCTGTGGTGTCGAAACCGAGTTCGCGGAGATGCTCGGCTACATCGATCGGTGCGCGACTGGCGTTGTTGGTGACGAAGTACTGCTTCTCGGAACCACCCGAGAGCGCTTCCACTGCACCCGGAATGGGGTCCTTGCCTGCGTAGACGGTGCCGTCGAGGTCGAGCAGCAGAACGTCGTGGGCGTCGCGGAGCAATGTCACCGACTGCCCCCGGACAACTCCTCGACCCGCTCTTCTGCGTCGGTTTCTCCATCGACATCTGCCGCGGCAGCGTTGAGGAACCACTTCACACCTTCGTCGACGCGACCGGCAGCAACGAGCGCATCGGCATAGACGTAGAACAGACGAGCCGCCGCTGTACCCGAGCGAGATGCGTCGAGGTCCGGGGTCTGGAGGGTGACGACGGCCTGGTCGTACTGGTTGAGATCCATACGGGCACCGGCCACGACGATACGGAGCTCCGACGCTTCCTCGCCGGTAAGCTCTCGCGCTTCGTCGCTGCGACCCAGTTCGATGGCCCGCTCGGGGCGTCCCAGTCCGCGTTCGCAGTCGGCCATGACCGCGATGAGGCCGGGTCCGCCGGCCATTCGACGTGCCGCCCGCAGTTCCGACAGAGCCTCGGCCCATTCGCCCGCGTGATACGCCGCGATTCCGGCCGTCTCACGTACGACGGCAATGCGGCCGGCTCGCTGACGAGCAGCGCGCGCGTGCAGCAGCGCCAACTGCGGATCGTCGTCGAGCAGCCGGCTGGTCATCACGAGGTGACGGGCCACAGCAGTGGCATTGTTCTTGTCCAAGCTCAGCAGATCCCGACGCACCGCCGGCTCGAGCTGGCCGGCTTCGACCTCGTCGGGCAGATCCGGCTCGTCGGGCCGCGGGGGTCGACGGTCGGACGACGCGCTGTTACCGCGACGATCGCCGGAGAACCCACCTTCACCACCACGCCTGCGGGGAGGACCGTCCGAACGACGCGGGTCGGCGCGACGGTCCTGAGCGCGGGGGTTGCGATCTCGGGACTCGTTGGGGCGATTGCCACCTTCTGCTCGGGAGGGGCGACGATCGTTGTTGTCTTCCGACACGGGCGTCCTTTCGGATTTTCGGGTACAAACGCAAAAAGGGGACCCACCAAGTGGGTCCCCTTCTTACAACGGGTGTTCGGCGGTGTCCTACTCTCCCACACCCTGTCGAGTGCAGTACCATCGGCGC
>NZ_JASHKT010000049.1:0-248 GCF_030056855.1 Rhodococcus sp. IEGM 1354 | reverse complement strand
AGAAAGAAACATGCTTTCGCGTGTTCTCTCAGGACCCAACAGTGCATCGATATAGTCCCTGCCGGCGAAACATGGTTTCGCGTTCCACAGGATCTGATTGTCAGTGTTCCACCCGTGAGCACCGCCGGATGACGTATGCATCCGAAACGGTTTCTGTCCTACTCCCCCGTCACCTGTGTGACGGTCCGAGTGAGAAGAGGCTCCTTAGAAAGGAGGTGATCCAGCCGCACCTTCCGGTACGGCTACCT
>NZ_JASHKT010000048.1:0-249 GCF_030056855.1 Rhodococcus sp. IEGM 1354 | reverse complement strand
CCGCGCCCCCCGCCTACCCCCGCAGACCCCAGCCCCGCTGCCCCGGGCCGCCGGCCGGAGGCCGCGCCCACGCCCCCGCCCCCCCCCACCTCCCGCGCCCCCCGCCCCCGAGGCGCGCCCCGCGCCCCTCCGCGCCCGCCCCCTCGCCGACCGCCCCCCCCCGCCGCTCCACGCCCCGCAGGGCCCGCCCCGCATTGCGGCAGGCCCCCCGCTCCCCGCCGGTCAGCGCCACCCCCAGAACGTCGGGCC
>NZ_JASHKT010000047.1:0-252 GCF_030056855.1 Rhodococcus sp. IEGM 1354 | reverse complement strand
CGGTGCCCCCGTTGTCGCCGCCGCCGGGACCGAGGTCGATGACCCAGTCTGCGGACGCTATGGCATCCAAATCGTGTTCGACCATCACCACGGTGTTGCCCGCGTCGACAAGCAGATGTAGTTGGCGCATGAGCAGGGCGACGTCGGAGGGGTGCAGCCCTGCTGTCGGTTCGTCCAGTAGGTAGAGGGCAGTGCCACGGCGAGTGCGCTGCAATTCGGTGGCAATTTTGATGCGCTGCGCTTCTCCGCCGC
>NZ_JASHKT010000046.1:0-255 GCF_030056855.1 Rhodococcus sp. IEGM 1354 | reverse complement strand
AGGTAGCCGTACCGGAAGGTGCGGCTGGATCACCTCCTTTCTAAGGAGCCTCTTCGTGCGGATGCACTGCTGAACAGTCAGCAGACGATCCCACGACAGAAACCGTTTAGTCCTCATATGTAGGGCTGCGGTGCTCACGGGTGGAACACTGACAACCAATTCGTTCATCGTGTCGCCGGCCATGCCGGAGTCACGAACGGGTTATATCGATGCACTGTTGGGTCCTGAGAGAACACGCGAAAGCATGTTTCTTTC
>NZ_JASHKT010000045.1:0-257 GCF_030056855.1 Rhodococcus sp. IEGM 1354 | reverse complement strand
CTCACCTCGCGCCCCCGCCCTCCCCCCACTCGCGCACCCCGCACGCACACCCGGACCCCCCCCCCCACCGGGTCCCCGGCGGCTGCCGCGCACCGGCCGGCCAGACTCACGGCCCCCCTCGCCGCCGCCGGCCCCCCGCCAGCCCCCCCGACGCGGCGCCCCGACGCCCGCCCGCGGGCCCCCCGCCCGCGCTCCCGCCGCGCGCGCCGAGAGCGCGCACTGCCTCCACCGCACCCGCCTCCCACATCGGTATGTCC
>NZ_JASHKT010000044.1:0-257 GCF_030056855.1 Rhodococcus sp. IEGM 1354 | reverse complement strand
GGCCGGCCCGTCGGGGGGCCGAGGCGGGCGACCGCCGTCCGCCCCTGCGTCTCGAGCGCGCGCCCCCGCCGCCACGCCGCCGTCCACACCGGCGGCATCGCCGACCGCGCCCTCCGCGCAGGGCGCCACCCGGGCCTCCCCGGCCGGGCTCAGCGCCCCCGCGCGCGCGGCCAGCCCCCCCTCCCGGCGCCACCCCCCGCACCGCGCCGGACGGGGCCCCGCCGCCGATGAGCCGCCCACGCCCCACGTCCACGCCC
>NZ_JASHKT010000043.1:0-273 GCF_030056855.1 Rhodococcus sp. IEGM 1354 | reverse complement strand
CCGCTGCCCCCCAACCCCCAGCACCCCCCTCTCCTCGCACCCCTCCGCCGCGCCCCGCCTCGCGTGGCCGCCGGGCCCCCCGCGCCGGCGGCCGCCCTGCCGCTCCGGTGGCGCGCGTAGGCGGGCCCCCAGGCCGCCCAGCCCCCCGCGCCCGCGCCGCACGGCCCGCCCCGCCCCGCCGCCGCCCCACCCCAGCGGTCGCCCCCATCCGCCAAGGCCTCCCACACGACCAAGTACGCCTCCATGCGCCTGGACCGCTCCCCGCGAGGCAGC
>NZ_JASHKT010000042.1:0-276 GCF_030056855.1 Rhodococcus sp. IEGM 1354 | reverse complement strand
ACACCACCCAGGAACAGCGCCACGCACGGAACCTGGCTGCCCCCCAGCCGGGCGCCGCCGCCCTGCGGGCCCTGGCCCCCCCAGACCTGGCCCTCCCGGTGGCCTCACCCGAGCCCGCTCCAACCGGCGCCGACGGCGCGGCGCGCCCGGCGGCCGGGCCCTTGGCCGGCCCCAGCGAGCCGGCGACCTGGGCCCAGGCGGCGGCGCCGCCCAGGCAGGCCCGGGGTGCCCTGGCCGGGGGGCGGGGGGGGGGGCGGGGCGATGGTGTGCGGCGGC
>NZ_JASHKT010000041.1:0-285 GCF_030056855.1 Rhodococcus sp. IEGM 1354 | reverse complement strand
CGATGCCCGAGGGCCGGGGCGGTCGGCATCCCGCCGACGCGCCTCGATCCCCACGGGGGCACCCCGAACCCCACCGCCCCCCCGCACGCGCCGAGGACACGCCTGACGGGCCCACGGCGCCGCCCCCATCTTCCCGAACTCCGCGCCGTCGGCCCCCACCCGCCCCCCCCTACACCGCCACCCGCCTTCCCCCCGCGCACGCCCGCCGCCACCCACCGCTTGCTGACGCAGGCGGTGCCTCCCACCCTCCGCCCCACCCAACCCCCCTGGATACCGATGAACAAC
>NZ_JASHKT010000040.1:0-285 GCF_030056855.1 Rhodococcus sp. IEGM 1354 | reverse complement strand
ACTGGCACACCCCGTTCACCGAAGTCCTCGACTGGTCCGACGCCCCCGTCGCCAAGTGGTTCGCCGACGGCGAGCTCAACGTCGCCTACAACTGCGTCGACCGGCATGTAGTCGACGGCCACGGCGACCAGGTCGCCATCCACTGGGAAGGTGAACCCGGCGACAGCCGCGACATCACCTACTCCGATCTGCTCGCCGAGGTCAGCCAGGCCGCCAACACCCTCACCGAACTCGGTCTCGTGTCCGGTGACCGCGTCGCGATCTACATGCCCATGATCCCCGAGG